>CADBNN010000048.1 GCA_902796075.1 Oscillospiraceae bacterium
ATCCAGCGTGAAGGATACGGAACCGACGCCTTCATCGTAACGGGCGGATTCGAAATTGCGAACGCCGCGGCCGGCACGATGCCAACCCGCTTTATCCAAAGCACGGAATTGGATGTCATTCATGTTGGTGGTAACCGAAGGCGTTACGATCGCAACCGCTTGTTCCAGCGCGGTAACGCTGGCGGCGGGGATGAGCGCCTTGGCTTCATCGGACAGCGCATCGTAAGCGGCCTTGGCGGCGTTTACGGCATCTTTATCCGAAGCGGTGACGGTCTTCGCCTTGGTGAGGACTGCGTTATCGAACAAAACGTAGTCACCGGCGGCAGCGCCTTGGAACATTTTACCAAAGCGAACGCCGATTTGGCGAAGAGGCGTTTCACCCATGTCCACAGAACCAACGGGGATCACTACGTGATTCCAACCGGTTTGCAGAACATTGAAATAATCAGTTGCGGCGAGTTTGCCTACTTGCGTGCTACCTTCAGTGTAAATACTGGTGTCAACAGTATTTTCATAGGCAGTTTGCAGGAACACGGTGCCGTAACCGTCCGTACGCATGGTGATGCCTTCGGACAGGTATACGTCAAATTCAAAGTTCTCATAATTCGCCGGATTCAGGCCCGCGTCGCCCGGGTCGTGACGGAAAGCCACTTCGCAGGTGCCGGGAGCCAGATTCTCAGGATTTTTGAGACTGAGCTTGGCAGCGCCGGTCCCTTCAACAATGTTGTCCGTTACAGCGGCTTTATCCCAAGCGCCACTGTTGGGGTTGACAACAGAGTCGATGTCATCGCAGTTGTTGAACACATACACGTCTTGCGAAAGCGCAGCGATCTGACGTTCAACCAGATACGCTTGCTTCACTTCGGCAGCGGTGGCTTCGGCCACAGCGCCGGAAACAAGGCATGTCAGCACAAGTGCAAATGACAGGCCAGCTGCCAAAACACGTTTGACAATCTGTTTCATATTTTTCCTCCTTTAAAATACGGCCGGACTCTATATGCGCGCAAGAGCCCAACTCTGTCTTATATTTAATCATAAATCAAGTTCAAAAAACATTGAATTTATGTACATCAATTCAAAAAAGCATTGAAATTTGGACATCTTTTTGACAGTTCCGTCAAAAATAACAAGAGGATTCAGTAATTTTTTTGCTGTTTTGGTAGACATAAATCCGTTACACAAACAAAAAACCGCATTCTCATGCGGTTTTTGCTGTTTTTGTGCATTTTGTTTTAACAGTACAAGGCGGAAGCCGGTTTATTAGCGGGCATACATTTTATATAATACCCAGTTGGCTGTGCGGGCGGGCAATATTTTGACCAACACCGTTACCAGTTGATAAAAGAACCCCAGCGAATAAAAGGGCTTAACGTGCCTTTTGCGGGCAATGGCGGCCAGTCGTTTGCCCACCCGGGCAGGCGGCATGCCGGTTTGTTCGTCCCGTTCCATGCGCGCCACCGAACGGCTGATGCGATGGTTATATTCTGCATCGCCTGCCGGCGATTTTTCTCGCGCGGCGGTAAAGCCGGTAGCGACGTCACCCGGCAGCAGAGCGCACACGGAAATGCCGAAAGGCCGCACCTCGTTTTGCAGCGCCATGGTGTAGGCCGAAACGGCAGCCTTGGCGGCGGAATAATAGGTTTGGAACGGAATGGGCGTGATGGCGGCGATGGAGCTTACGTTGATAATGCGCCCGCTCCCCTGCTGCCGCATAACGGGCAGCACCGCCCGGTTTGTGCGCACCATGCCGAAAAAGTCTACGTTAAACAACCGTTCGGCATCGGCGGTTTCGGTAAACTCCACCCCGCCGGAAATGCCGAAGCCGGCGTTGTTTATCACCAGGTCAATCCGGCCTTCCCGCTGCATCACGGTCGCCACCGCCGCCTGCACCGAGGCTTCGTCTGTCACGTCGGCGGTCAAGTGAGTCACGCCCGGCTGTTCGTGGTCCCGCCGGCTGATTTCATACACCGTATAGCCCGCATGATGCAGCGCTTGCGCCGCGGCTTGCCCAATGCCGGAACTGCCGCCGGTCACCAGCGCCACGCTCACGCCATCACCCCGGCGATAATATCCATCGCTTCGTCTAACAACGCTTCGTTCAGGCTGGCCATGTAGCTGGTGCGCAGCAAGCATTCGCCTGGCGGTGTTGCGGGAGGCAGCACGGGATTGACGTACACACCCGCTTCGTAAATCTCTTTGGCCTTGCGCAGGGTGTTTTCCGCTTCATAGGTATAAATCGGAATGATGGGCGTTTCCGACATGCGGATCTTGAGCCCCCGGTCCAAGTACCCCTTGCGGGCATAGGCCGAAAGTTCCGCCAGCCGCACGGGCAATTCGGGATGCGCTTCCAAAATGCGCAGGGCGGTGAGCGCCACGGCACAGCATGCGGGCGGAATAGACGCCGAAAAAATAAACGGGCGGGAAGCATGGCGCACGTAATCCGCCACGTCGGCCGAAGCGGCCATATAGCCGCCCAGGCTGGCCAGCGACTTGGAGAAAGTGCCCATGTAAATGTCTACTTCATCTTCCAGCCCAAAGTAACTGGCAGTGCCCCGGCCGCCTTCGCCGATAACGCCCAGGCCGTGGGCGTCGTCCACCATCACGCGGGCGCCGTATTGTTTGGCCAGTTTTACAATAGTGGGCAGGTCGGCAATATCGCCGCCCATGCTGAACACGCCGTCGGTCACCACCAGGCAGCCGGCGGTTTGGGGCACCTTTTGCAGCTGCCGTTCCAAATCGGCCATATCGTTATGGTCGTAACGCAGCATTTTGCCGTAAGACAGTTTGCAGCCGTCATAAATGCTGGCGTGGTTTTCTTTGTCGCATATCACATAATCGCTGCGGCCCACCAGCGCGCTGATAATGCCCAGATTAGACTGAAAACCGGTGGAAAACGTGACCACGGCTTCTTTGTGCAAAAACGCGGCCAGTTCGGCTTCCAGCTCCAGGTGCATTTCCAGCGTGCCGTTTAAAAACCGGGAGCCGGAACATCCCGAGCCGTATTGCTCAAAAGCTTTCACACCCGCCTCTATCACGGCGGGGTGGGTGGTGAGACCCAAATAATTGTTGGAACCCAGCATGATGCGGCGTTTGCCCTCCATCATGACTTCTTTGTCCTGGCGGGATTCCAGCGCGTGAAAATAAGGGTAGATCCCCAATTCCCGCGCTTGTTTGGCCAAAGACGGTTGATAGCATTTTTCGAACAGATCCATTCAATCGCTTCCTTTCGCGGTGCAAACAAATCCGCCGTTCACCTGCCGGCGTGTTCACACGGTCATAAGATACCCCACCCACGTAAAAGCGCGGTGATCACAAACAAACTGACCATGGAACCCACCGTGGTCCACACCACGTATTGGCGGGCCAATTCATCATCGCCCCCCATAGAGGAAGCCATGATGGCGCTGGAAACCGCTACCGGCGAACCGAACAGCGCGATCAGCGCGCCGAATTCGCCCGGGCCGCAGTCGATCCATCCCTGCCGGGTGCACAGCCAGGCCAATAGCAGGCCCACGGCCGGTGCCGCAACAAGGCGGAACGCCGTTCCCAACGCAATGTTCTTTTGTTTGTTCGCCGCCTTGCCAAAGTCCAGCATACCGCCCATAACGATCAACGCGAGGGGACCGGAGCTTTGATGCAGCCAGGTGACGGCTTTATATACGAAGGGGAGTTGATTTTGCAAAGTGAATACGGGCGCGCCCGCCGCCGTGACCGGCAACAAACTGCGCACAGCCAAGCATAACAAGCCGGCCGCCGCCGCCAAAATGAGCGGGTTGGTCGCCACGTCTCGCGCCACCCGTTTGGCCGAAAAGGACGCCTGCCCGTTGGCATACAGCGAAAGCACCACCACAGCAAGCACGTTAAACAGCGGAATGGTAAAGGCCGAAAGCACGGCCGCGTTGGCCGCCGCCGACGCGCCGCCCAGTGCTTCCGCCAGTGGTAAACCGATGATGGCAAAATTAGAACGGAACACACACTGGATAAACACGCCCTTGGCGTTAACGGGGCGCACCCACAGCCCGGACGCGGCAAAGCCAACGCCAAACAGCAGTAAAATCACCAGCAGCGAAAAAATTACCAGCGGCCAGTGAATGGACGCAAGGTCGGACACTTCGTAAATGTTATGAAAAATGGTCATGGGCAGCAGCAGTTTAAAAACCAGCGCATTGCCGTTTTTTAAAAACGCGGGTGATAAAAACCCCCTGCGGCCCAGCACGTACCCAACGGTAAGCAACAGCAGGATGGGCACAACGGCGTTAACAGAAAACAGTAAAACCTGCAGCAACGCCATTCCCTCCCCCGCTGTATATATTATATATATTGTATCATATTCACAAAGATTTGCAAGAAAAAAATACGATCGGGCGACGGTGCAAACGGCCGCAACAGCAAAAACAGCGCCCGCAAGGGGCGCTGTACTGCCAAAGAAGGATGGCAACGGCCACACGGTCGTTAACCCGGCCAGGCGCCCACCCATTCACAGCGAGCCGCCGGATCGCAAGCCGCAAAATAGGCATTTTCCAGCGGGATCCATCTTTCAAAAAACCGGTGAGCCTCTGCCCCGTTGCGGGCGGTAACGCGCCGGCGCTGTTCGGCAGGATCCAGCGTGAGGAACAGATGCACGTCGTATTGATCCCATAAGGCAGGCTGGCAGGTATAAGAGCCTTCCACCAACACCACCCGGGGCCGGTTCAATGTGATCGCCGGCTGCAAAGCGTCGGCATGGCAATCATAGGGCTGATAACATGCCCGCCCGGTTTGGCGCAGCGGCAGCAGCACCTGCGCCAGCAGTCGCTCATAATGCAGGTTGCCGCCGGGAACGGCCAGGCGGGCCGGCGTGCGCAGGGCCGGCGGTAAAAAGAAGTCGTCCGCATGCACCACGGCCGCCCCGATTTGTTGCGCCAACGCCCGGGCAAAGCTGGTTTTGCCGGCGGCACAAGGGCCGTCGATCGCCGCCAGCACCGGGCGCAAGGGAACGTTCACTTGCGCAATGGCGGCGGCCGCAGTGGTCAACACGTCCTGCGACATATTAAAACAGGCCGCTTATCACGCCGTTGGCATCCACGTCGATACGCTCGGCGGCAGGCGCTTTGGGCAAGCCGGGCATGGTCATAATATCGCCGGTGAGCACCACGATAAAGCCGGCGCCGGCCGAAACCTTCATGCCGCGCACGGTGATTTCAAAATCCTCCGGCGCGCCCAGTTTGGTGGGATCATCGGAAAAACTATACTGTGTTTTGGCAATGCACACCGGGTAGCCGCCAAAGCCCATGGCTTCCAGTTGCTCCATTTGTTTGCGGGCGGCGGGGGTGATCACAGCGCCTTTGCCGCCATACACCTTTTGGGCCACAGCGTTGATTTTTTGTTCAATGGTTTGGTCGCTTTCGTAGCTAAAAGTGAAATGGGGCGTTTCTTCCCGGCACAGGCGTACCACTTCTCTGGCCAGGGCTTCCCCGCCCTTGCCGCCTTCAGCCCACACGGTGGAAAGCACCACGTTCACACCAAGCGTACGGCATTCCTGCATAATGCATTCGATTTCCCGATCGGTATCGGTGGGGAACCGGTTGACCGCCACCACGCAGGGCAAACCGTACACGTTTTTAATGTTGGAAACGTGCCGCAGCAAATTGGGCAGGCCGGCCCGCAGCGCTTCGGTGTTTTCTTCCGCCAACTGGGTTTTGGCCAAACCGCCGTGCATTTTAAGTGCCCGCACGGTAGCCACCACCACCACGGCCGAAGGCGTAAGCCCTGCCATGCGGCATTTGATATCTAAGAATTTTTCCGCACCCAGGTCGGCGCCGAAGCCGGCTTCGGTTACGGCATAGTCGCCCAACTGCATGGCCATTTTGGTGGCGATCACCGAATTGCACCCATGGGCAATGTTGGCAAAGGGGCCGCCGTGCACAAAGGCGGGCGTGCCTTCCAGCGTTTGCACCAGGTTGGGCTTGAGCGCATCTTTCAGCAGGGCCGTCATAGCGCCCTGGGCGTGCAGCTGGCCGCAGGTAACGGGTTGGTTGTCAAAGGTGTAGCCCACCACAATGCGGGCCAGGCGTTCTTTCAAATCGGTAAGGGAACCGGCCAAACACAGCACCGCCATGATTTCGCTGGCCACGGTGATATCGAACCCGTCTTCCCGGGGCACGCCGTTTACCCGGCCGCCCAAGCCGTCCACCACGTTGCGCAGTTGCCGGTCGTTCATATCCACACAGCGTTTCCAGGTGATGCGGCGGGGATCGATGCCCAACGCGTTGCCCTGATGAATATGGTTGTCCAGCATAGCGGCCAGCAAATTGTTGGCCGCGCCGATCGCGTGGAAATCGCCGGTAAAGTGCAGATTGATGTCTTCCATCGGCACCACCTGAGCGTAACCGCCGCCGGCCGCGCCGCCTTTAATGCCAAATACAGGTCCCAAAGAAGGTTCCCGCAAGGCGACCACTACGTTTTCGCCAATGCGCTTCAGGCCGTCGGCCAAACCGATGGTGGTGGTGGTCTTCCCTTCCCCGGCCGGGGTAGGCGTGATAGCGGTTACCAACACCAGTTTGCCCGGCGCGCGGTTGGTTTGCTTAAGCAAATTCAGGTCCACTTTGGCCTTGTATTTGCCGTAAGGCTCAAGCGCCTCCTCGTCGATGCCGGCCGTTTGCGCCACTTGCGCAATGGGTTGCATGGTACATGCCTGGGCAATTTCAATATCTGTCAGATACGCCATGATGTTCCCTCCGATAATGGTTATTTAAAATATTGCACCGCCGATTCAAACAGTTGCATGTTGAACCGGCCGGGTACGTTTTGATACAAGCCGCTGCCAATGCGTTCGGAATGGCCCATTTTGCCCAACACCCGGCCGTCGGGCGAAGTAATGCCTTCAATGGCGGCCATGGAATGATTGGGATTAAAGTGTACGTCGCCCGACGCGTTCCCGTCCAGATCCACATACTGGGTGGCGATCTGACCGTTTGCGGCCAGCGTGTTGATCACGTCGTCGTTGGCAATAAACCGCCCTTCCCCATGCGAGATGGGCACCGTAAACACGTCGCCCACCTGCGTATTGGCCAGCCAGGGCGACAGATTGGAGGCTACCCTTGTGCGCACCAGACGCGATTGGTGACGGCCGATGGTGTTAAAGGTAAGGGTGGGACAATGCACGTCGGTATCGATGATCTTACCGTAAGGCACCAGGCCCAGCTTAATGAGCGCCTGGAAGCCGTTGCAAATGCCCAGCATCAGGCCGTCCCGCTGTTCCAGCAGGCGGGTAACTTGCTCACGCACCGCTTCGTTGCGGAAAAAGGCCGTAATGAATTTGCCCGATCCGTCCGGTTCGTCGCCGCCGGAAAAACCGCCGGGGATCATGATCATTTGGCTTTGGGCAATGCGGGCGGCAAACTGCTCCACGCTGCGGGCCACGTCGTCGGCCGTTAAGTTGCGGATCACAAAGATCTCGGCTTCGGCGCCGGCGTCACGAATGACTTTGGCGGAATCGTATTCACAATTGGTGCCGGGGAACACGGGGATCAGCACCCGGGGCCGGGCTGCGGGCGTCGCAGGCGTGACCCGAGACGCGGCGGTGAACGAATAAGTCTGGGGTTGCACTTCAGCCGGTGCAATGTTGCAGGGATACACCGGTTCCAGTTTATCTTCATACACCTGCTGCAGTGCGGCCAGCGTTACCGATTCGCCTTGCGCAGAAAGGACGGGTGTTTCGGTCACCACGCCCAGCACACGGCCGGCCGCGACCGGTTCGGTCACTTCCAGCAAGAACGAGCCGTAAGCATAGCCGAACAGGTCTTGCTTTGTTACGTCGTCGGCAAAAGCAAAGCCCAGGCCGTTGCCCAACGCCATTTTCAGCACAGCTTCCGCCACGCCGCCGTAAGTGGGGGTGTAAGCCGCCGCGACTTTGCCGGCTCGCATGAGTTTGGTCACCAGCCGGTAGTTGTTCACAAGCGATTCGGTTTGGGGCAGGCCGTTTTCATCATAAGCAGGCTGCAACCACACTACCGAATGGCCGGCGACTTTCAGTTCCGGGCTGATCACCTGCCCGGTTTTGCCGGTGGTAACGGCAAAAGAAACCAGTGTGGGCGGCACGTCCAGTTTTTCAAAGGTGCCGCTCATGGAATCCTTGCCGCCGATGGCCCCCACGCCCAGTTCCTTTTGGGCCCGGAAAGCGCCTAACAGCGCCGCCAGCGGCTGGCCCCACCGGGCGGGATCTTTACCCGGCCGGGGGAAGTATTCCTGGAAGGTGAGATATACGTCTTCAAATGAAGCCCCGGCGGCGATCAGCTTGCTGACCGATTCCACCACCGCCAAATAGGCGCCGTGATAAGGGCTTTGTTCGGTAATAAACGGATTGTAGCCCCAGGCCATAAAGGAACAGTCGTCCGTGTGGCCGTTTTCCACAGCGATTTTCTGCACCATGGTTTGAATGGGGGTTTGCTGGTGCCGGCCGCCAAACGGCATAAGCACCGTGCCGGCGCCGATGGTGGAATCGAACCGTTCCGAAAGACCCCGTTTGGAGCACACGTTCAAATCGCCCGCAAGCGCCGTTATCCCGGCCGCGAACCCCCCCGCCGGCAGTTGTTTTTGCCAGGCTTTGGGTGCGGCAGGCGCCACATTCACGTGTTTTTCGGCGCCGTTGGAATTCAGAAATTCCCGGCTTACGTCTACGATCACGTTGCCCTTCCACCGCATGGTAAGACGCGGATCGGCTTTTACAACAGCCACCACGGTGGCTTCCAGATTTTCGGTTTGCGCCAGCGTCATAAAGGCGGAAGCGTCCTCGGCCGCAACCACCACAGCCATACGTTCCTGCGATTCGCTGATAGCCAGTTCGGTGCCGTCAAGCCCGTCATACTTTTTGGGGACCGCGTCCAGATCGATATCCAGCCCATCGGCCAGCTCGCCGATGGCGACCGACACGCCGCCGGCGCCAAAGTCGTTACAGCGTTTTATGAGTTTGCTGGCGGCGGGATTGCGGAACAGCCGCTGGAGTTTGCGTTCTTCCGGTGCGTTGCCCTTTTGCACTTCGGCGCCGCAGGTAGAAAGCGATTCCAGCGTATGTGATTTGGAAGAACCGGTAGCGCCGCCGCATCCGTCGCGGCCGGTGCGGCCGCCCAAAAGGATCACTACGTCGCCGGGGGCGGGGCGTTCCCGCCGCACGTTGGCCGCAGGCGCCGCCGCGATGACCGCGCCGATCTCTAAGCGTTTGGCGGCATAGCCGGGGTGATACAGTTCATCCACCATACCGGTCGCCAGGCCGATTTGGTTGCCGTAAGACGAATAACCGGCCGCCGCGGTGGTAACCAGTTTGCGCTGGGGCAGTTTGCCCGGCAGGGTTTGTTCCACCGGCGTGAGCGGATCGGCCGCGCCGGTCACCCGCATGGCGGCGTACACATACGAACGGCCGGACAACGGATCCCGAATGGCGCCGCCGATGCAGGTAGCCGCGCCGCCGAAAGGTTCTATTTCGGTAGGATGATTATGCGTCTCGTTCTTAAATAACAACAGCCACGGTTCGGTAACGCCGTCTACCGTAACGTCCATTTTCACGGTGCAGGCGTTGATCTCTTCCGATTCGTCCAGTTTATCCAGTTTGCCTATGCTTTTCAGATACTTGGCCGCCAGGGTGCCCAGGTCCATTAAATTCACGGGTTTGGTGCGGCCCAGCGCTTTGCGGGTCGCCATGTAATCTTCATAGGTCTCCTGCAGTAGTTCGTCGGCAAACGTTACCTTATCGATGGTGGTTAAAAAGGTGGTGTGGCGGCAATGGTCCGACCAATAGGTATCGATCATGCGGATCTCGGTGATGGTGGGATCCCGCTGTTCCTGCTTAAAATACTGTTGACAAAACGCAACGTCGTCTTCGTCCATTGCCAGGCCGTATTGCTTAACAAACGCGGCCAGACCGGCGGCGTCCAGCTGGCAAAAGCCGTGGAGGGTTTCCACCGTTTGAGGCAGGTCGTAGGCCATTTGCAGGGTTTGCGCCGGTGCCAGCGACGCTTCGCGGGATTCCACCGGATTGATGACATATTGCTTAAAGCGGGCCACTTCGTCGGCAGTCAGGTCCCCGTAAAGCAAATACACCTTGGCGGTGCGCACGGTGGGCCGCTCGCCCTGCGAAAGGATTTGAATGCATTGGGCCGCCGAATCCGCCCGCTGGTCGAACTGGCCGGGCAGATATTCCACGGCAAACGTAACGTCCGCATCGCGGGGCAATTCGTCCAGCAGCACGTCCAGCTGGGGCTCTGAAAAAACGGTGGTTTTGGCCCGGTCCAGAATATCGGCCGGCAGGTCTTCCACGTCATACCGGTTGAGCAGCCGCACCCGCTGCAAGCCTTTTAAGCCCAAAAACGTGCGGGCATCGGCCAGCAAGGCGTTGGCTTCATGCGCCAGGCCCCGGCGCTTTTCCACATAAATTCGATCTACCATGATGATTCTCTTTACTCCTTTTCGGCTAACAACGCGCGCTGTCCCACGTCGCGGCGGCAATAGGCGTTTTCAAAATGAATGCGTTCCGCCTTTTGGTAGGCGCTGTGGATCGCATCGGCAAGCGAATCGGCCACCGCCGTTACGCCCAGCACCCGGCCGCCGGCCGTTACCAGCGTGCCTTGATCAAGCTTAGCGCCCGCAACATACACACTGTCGGCCAAATCGGCGGGAATGGTGAGGGGAAACCCGGTTTGATAGGTTTTGGGATACCCTTCGGAAGCCAACACAACACAGCAGGCGCAGCGCTTGGCAAACCGCAGTTCACACGTCGCCAGGGTACCGTTGGTGGTTGCCTGCATCACCGTGAGCAGATCACTTTCCATCAGCGGCAAAACCACCTGGGTTTCGGGGTCGCCGAAACGGCAGTTGTATTCGATCACCTTGGGGCCGTGGGGCGTAAGCATCAAGCCAAAATACAAACAGCCCTTAAAGGGACGCCCTTCCGCCGCCATGGCGCGCACGGTGGGCAAAAAGATGGTTTCCATGCAGGTTTGGGCCACGGCTTCGGTGTAATAGGGATTGGGCGCCACGGTGCCCATGCCGCCGGTGTTGGGGCCGGTGTCGCCCTCCCCTGCCCGTTTGTGATCCATAGAGGACACCATGGGCTTCACGGTAACGCCGTCGGTAAACGCCAGCACCGAAACTTCCGGGCCGGTCAAAAACTCTTCCACCACGATCTGGTTGCCGCTGGCGCCAAACACTTTGTCTTCCATCATGGCGTGCACGGCCGCCAGGGCTTCCTCCCGGGTTTGGGCAATTATAACGCCCTTGCCCAACGCCAGACCGTCCGCTTTGATCACGGCGGGCAGCGGTGCGGTTTGCAAATAGTCGCACGCGGCGCGCGGGTCGGTAAACACCTGATAGGCCGCCGTGGGAATGCCGTATTTCTTCATCAGATTTTTGGCAAACACCTTGCTGCCTTCAATAGCGGCCGCGGCTTTGTTGGGGCCAAAGCACGCAATGCCGACCGCATTCAGCGCGTCAACCGCCCCCAGCACCAGCGGATCGTCCGGCGCCACAACAGCGTAATCCACACCGTTTTGCACGGCGAATTCCACGATCTTTTCGATCTCTTTGGCGCCGATGGGCACGCACACGGCGTCCTGCGCCATGCCGCCGTTGCCGGGCAGGGCGTAAATGGTTTGAACCGTGGGGTTTTGTTTTAACTTTTTAATGATCGCGTGTTCCCGGCCGCCGCCGCCTACAACCAGAATTTTCATGGCACGTTCCTTCTATGCTTTATTCATAAATGGGAAACTGTTCGCACAGCGCCATCACTTCGGCGCTCACCCGATCTTTGCACGCTTCATAATCAACGGCGATCTCTTTCATCCAGGCGGCGATCTTCACCATTTCCGCTTCTTTAAAGCCGCGGCTGGTGACCGCCGGCGTGCCCAACCGGATACCGCTGGTAACGAAGGGGCTTTCGGGATCGTTGGGAATAGCGTTTTTGTTGGCGGTAATATGTACGCTGTCCAACCGGGCTTCCATCTCTTTGCCTGTAATGGAAAAAGGCCGCAGGTCGATGAGCATCAAGTGGTTATCGGTGCCGCCGGACACAATGCGAAAACCTTGCTTATCCAGTTCGCTTGCCAGCACGGCGGCGTTTTTAACGATTTGCTGTTGATATTCCTTAAAAGCAGGCGTTAACGCTTCACCCAACGCCACCGCCTTGGCGGCGATTACATGCATAAGAGGGCCGCCCTGCGTGCCGGGGAAAACGGCTTTATCGATTTGTTTGGCAAATTGCTCTTTGCACAAAATCAAACCGCCCCGGGGACCGCGCAAGGTTTTGTGGGTGGTGGTGGTCACCACGTCGGCATAAGGCACCGGGCTGGGATGCAGGCCCGCCGCCACCAAACCGGCAATGTGGGCCATATCCACCATGTAATAAGCGCCCACTTCGTCGGCGATTTCCCGAATGCGTTTAAAATCAATGATGCGGGAATAGGCGCTGGCGCCCGCCACGATGAGTTTGGGTTTGCATTCTTTGGCAATGCGCAGCATTTCGTCATAATCCAGCGTTTCGGTGCCGTCGGCCACGCCGTAGGGCACAATGTGGAAATATTTGCCGGAAATGTTAACGGGCGAGCCGTGAGACAAATGCCCGCCGTGAGCCAGATTGAGGCCCATTACCGTGTCGCCGGGCTGCAGCAGCGCAAAAAACACCGCCAAATTGGCGCTGGCGCCGCTGTGAGGCTGCACGTTGGCATGGTCGGCGCCGAACAGTTTGCAGGCCCGCTCCCGGGCAATGTTTTCCACCACGTCCACGCACTGGCAGCCGCCGTAGTACCGCTTGCCGGGATAGCCTTCGGCATATTTGTTGGTGAGCACCGTGCCGGCGGCCAACAGCACCGCCTTTGATACGATGTTTTCCGAAGCGATCAGTTCGATATTGTGGCGCTGGCGGATCAATTCATCGTTGCAAGCCGCCGCCACTTGCGGATCATATTGTTGCAGTTCATCAAAAAAGTTCATAATACCATCCCTTTCATGGGGTCGATTCGGTTAGTGATGGAACAGGCGCATGCCGGTAAAGGCCATGACCATGTTATATTTATCGCAGCATTCGATCACCAGATCGTCCCGGATAGAGCCGCCGGGTTCAGCCACATAGGTCACGCCGCTGCGGCGGGCGCGTTCAATGTTGTCGCCAAAGGGGAAAAAGGCGTCCGACCCCAACGCCACACCGGTAATGCCCGCCAAATAGGCTTGCTGTTCAGCCTTGGTGAAAGGCGCCGGTTGTGCGGAAAAATACTTTTGCCAGTTGCCGTCGGCACACACGTCTTCTTCATTCTGATTGATGTAGCCGTCGATCACATTGTCCCGGTCGGCCCGCCCCAACGAAGGCAGGAAAGGCAGGCTCAACACCTTTTCGTGCTGGCGCAGGTGCCAGGTATCGGCCTTGGAGCCGGCCAGGCGGGTGCAATGGATGCGGGATTGCTGGCCCGCGCCCACGCCGATGGCCTGTCCGTCTACGGCATAGCAAACCGAATTGGACTGGGTGTATTTTAAGGTAATAAGCGAAACGATCAGATCCCGGGCGGCTGATTCGGGCAAGTCTTTATTGGCGGTCACAATGTTTTTCAGCAGTTCCCGGTCGATTTTGAAATTGTTGCGGCCTTGTTCAAACGTGACGCCGAACACCTGCTTGCGCTCCACGGGATCGGGCACATAGTTGGGGTCAATTTGAATGATGTTATAATTGCCCTTGCGTTTGGAACGCAGGATCTCCAATGCTTCCGGCTCGTAACTGGGGGCGATCACGCCGTCGGAAATTTCCCGTTTGATCAAGGTGGCGGTGGTCACGTCGCACACGTCCGAAAGGGCGATAAAATCGCCGAAAGAACACATGCGATCGGTGCCGCGAGCCCGGGCGTAAGCGCAGGCAAGAGGCGAAGCGTCCAACCCGGCCACGTCGTCTACAAAGCAGGCTTTTTTCAGCGTGTCCGAAAGAGGCAGGCCCACCGCCGCCGACGTGGGGCTGACGTGTTTGAAAGAGGTGGCCGCCGGCATACCCAGGGCCTCTTTCAATTCTTTTACCAGTTGCCAGGCGTTAAAAGCGTCTAAAAAATTGATGTAGCCCGGTTTGCCGCACAAAATGGCAATAGGCAGTTCCCCCTGCTCCATAAAAATGCGAGAGGGTTTTTGGTTGGGGTTGCAACCGTATTTCAGTTCCAGTTCTTTCATTGCGTTCCACCTCTTATACTTTCAGTTCAGATTCAACGGTTTCGCCGCCCCACCGGTCCAAAACCGGCGCGGCCACGTTTTGAATAAATTCTTCCACCTGCGAAACGCTGCGCCCGATGTAAAGCGAAGGATCCAGATGGGTTTCGATTTCCGCCTTGCTCAGCGGGAACAGCGGATCGGCGGCAATGCGATCGATCAGGTCGTTTTGCCCGCCTTCCAGTTTCACTTTGACGGCCGCCGCATGGGAATGGACCCGCAGCGCCTCGTGCAGCTGCTGACGGTTGCCGCCCCGCTTTACACTTTCCATCATAATGTTTTCGGTGGCCATAAAGGGCAGTTTTTCCATCACCCGGCGGCGCACCACTTGGTCGTATACCACCAGCCCGGCGGTCACGTTGATGTAAATGTTCAAAATGGCGTCTACCGCCAAAAAGGCTTCCGCCACCGAAATCCGCTTGTTTGCGCTGTCGTCCAACGTGCGTTCAAACCACTGGGTGCCGGCGGTCATAGCCGGGTTTACCGCGTCTATGATCACATAACGGGCCAGGGATGAAATGCGCTCACTGCGCATAGGATTGCGCTTATACGGCATGGCGGAAGAGCCGATTTGCTTGCGTTCAAAGGGTTCTTCCATTTCTTCAAAGGACTGCAGCAGCCGCAGGTCGTTGGAAAACTTGTAGGCGCTTTGGGCAAAGCCGGACAGCACGCCTAAAAAGTAGGCGTCGGTTTTGCGGGAATAAGTTTGCCCGCTCACCGGCACACAGCCGGTAAAGCCCAAATCGGCGGCGATCAGATCTTCCAGCCGCCTCACTTTTTGTTCGTCCCCGTTAAACAGTTCCATAAAACTGGCCTGTGTACCGGTGGTGCCTTTAGACCCAAGCAATTTGAGCCGTGACAGCTGAAATTCCATATTGGCCATGTCTTCTATGAGTTCGTTCATCCACAAGGTGGCGCGTTTGCCCACGGTGGTGAGTTGGGCCGGCTGCAAGTGGGTATAAGCCAAGCAAGGCAAAGCCTTGTATTGTTCGGCAAAAGCCGCCAGATTGCGCACCACCTGGGCCGCTTTTTTCAGCACCAGGCCGGAGGCTTCTTTGAGAATGATCACGTCGGTGTTATCGCCCACATAGCAAGAGGTTGCCCCCAGGTGAATGATGGGTTCGGCGTCGGGACACTGCTTGCCGAAAGCGTACACATGGGACATCACGTCGTGCCGCACTTCCCGCTCGCGGGCTTCGGCCACGTCATAATTGATATCGTCCTTATGGGCTTCCATTTGGGCGATCTGCGCGTCGGTGATGTTCAGACCCAAAGCTTGCTCCGCTTTGGCCAGCGCGATCCACAACCGGCGCCAGGTGCGGAATTTGAAGTTTTCAGAAAAAATATGCTGCATTTCCTCGCTGGCATAGCGAGTGGAAAGAGGTGAAACATACGTATCTTTCCGGTCGGGCATAACGGCGCCTCCCTTACTGATTCTTATTGATGACCCGGCGGCTGACCGAACCGTCGGTCAGGTCGGTGTATTCCACAAACAAAGAAATCTTGTTTTGTTCGTTCAGGTTATCCCAAATATCCCGGGCAAAATCGTCAATATCGTCCGGCACGCAAACCCGTTCCGGTTCGCCCATAAAGGTGGGAATGGGGTCGCCGTCGGTCACGTAGGTATGAATAAAGTGGCCCACGCCCGGCAAAGCCGCATAGGCAAAATGGTACCGGTTGCAAGCGGAGCCTTGCACGTCTGCACTTTTCAGAATGCTCATTTCATAGGTCAATTCATGCCCGAAAGTGAGCATGCCGCTGATGCGGGGGGTGAAATTGGGAGCATCGGGTTCAAAACAGCGGGCGGTCAGGGCGGAAGCAAACGAACGGCCCGACTGCAAACCGTTATAGATCGTGTCGGTCTGGTCGCCGTTGGTCACAATGCGCTGGTTGCGGAAAGTGCGCGCCGCCGCGTAAATGATGAGCGAAGGATCCTTCACCTTGGAAGGATCGAAAGGACGGGTGAACAGGGTGCCGTCTTCTTCCAGCGCAAACACCCGGTTGCGGCTGTTTTCACTGCGGCCCATAATAAAATAGGCGGCGGCGGCATAGCGTCCGTTTTGGGATTGGCCCAGCACAATGCCCCGGCCCACATAAGGATTGCCTTGGATGCGCCGGCCCATGGTTTTGGTTTCGTATACGTTCATTCGTCGTTCCCTTCCCTTTCTGTTTGCAATGCGGCCGAAACCGCTTCGGTCGCCTGGGGCAGCAAAACCCATTCGGCCTGTTCCATCACCCGGCGCTGTAAGATTTCCGGCGTGTCGCCGGGCAGAATATCTACCGCTTTTTGGGCGATGATCTCACCGCCGTCGGGTATTTCGTTTACAAAGTGAACTGTGGCGCCGGTCACCTTAACGCCGTAAGCCAGCGCCGCTTCGTGCACCCGCAGCCCGTAAAATCCCTGGCCGCAAAAGGAAGGGATCAAGGACGGATGCACGTTGAGAATGCGGCGGGGATAGGCTTTGATGAATTCTTCGCTTAAAATGCTCATAAAGCCCGCCAGCACGATCAGATCGATATGATGCGCCCGCAGCTGCGCCAGCAGAGCTTCTTCAAACGCCTGCTGGCTGCCCGCCTGCTTTTTGGAAACCGCCACGGCGGGGATGCCCGCCTGCTGCGCCCGGATAAGGGCGTAGGCGTCCGGCTTGCTGGAAAGCACCAGCTGAATTTTACCGCTGTGCAGCAGGCCGTCGCGTTGGGCGTTGATGAGCGCCTGCAAATTGGTGCCGCCGCCCGAAACCAGCACGGCAATGTTCACCGGCTTCAGCATACCGTCACCTTTTCTTCGCCGGGCACGATCTCGCCCATAATATAGGCGTCTTCTCCCGCCTGCTTGAGCACGCGCAGCGCCCGGTCGGCCTGGTCGGCCGGCACGGTAACGGCCATGCCCACGCCCATGTTGAAGGTGTTGAACATGGTGCGCCGATCGATGCCGCCGGCTTTTTCAATTTGTTCAAACACGGGCAGAATGCGCAGAGAACTTTGGTTGATTTTGGCACACAAGCCGTTGGGGACGCTGCGGGGAATGTTTTCATAAAAACCGCCGCCGGTAATGTGAGAAATGGCTCGCACGTTCACCTGTTCCAGCAGAGCCAGCACCGGCTTCACGTATATTTTGGTAGGCGTGAGCAGGGTTTGCCACAAAGCCTTGTTTTCCGGTGTGGGCCGTGCGTCGCCACCGATGCCGAACACCTTGCGCACCAGCGAAAAGCCGTTGGAATGCACACCGCTGGAAGGCAGCGCGATCACCGCGTCGCCCGCCTGCATGGTGGTGGGATCCAGGATCTTTTCTTTATCTACGATACCCACTGCAAAGCCGGCCAGGTCGTATTCATCCTCGGGGTAAAAGCCGGGCATTTCAGCCGTTTCGCCTCCGATAAGCGCCGCGCCGCTTTGCACACAGCCGTCCGCCACGCCGGAAACGATCGCGGCAATTTTTTCGGGCACGTTTTTGCCGCAAGCAATATAATCCAAAAAGAACAACGGTCTGGCGCCGCAGCAGATCACGTCGTTCACGCACATGGCCACGCAATCGATGCCCACCGTGTTGTGCGTATCCAGCAAAAACGCCAGTTTTAACTTGGTGCCCACCCCGTCGGTACCGCTTACCAGCACCGGTTGTTTCATGCCGGCCATATCGGGGGCAAACAGGCCGCCAAAGCCGCCTACGTCGGAGCACACCCCCGGCGTTACGGTGCGGGCCACGTGGGCTTTCATCAATTCCACCGCTTTATAGCCGGCGGTAATATCCACACCGGCGGCGGCGTACGCGTCAGATCGCGACTGTTGATTCATAGGTTACTCCTTCCCGTTCCAGCAATAGGTGCACAGTTTGCAGGGTTCAATGCCGATGGCCTGCACAATGCCTTCCAGCGTTTGAAATTCCAGCGAAGCCAAATGCAGTTCCTGGCAAATTTTTTCACGCAGGCGTTTGCCCCGTTCGGTATCGCCGTTGCTGTATTCATCAATATGGTCAAAGCCCGCTTCCCCTTCCAGCTCCACGATCACCCGGCGGGCGATCAGTTCCATATCGCTGGTGGCGCGGGAAAAGTTGAGATATTTACAGCCGTACATAATAGGCGGGCAGGCCGAGCGCATGTGAACAGCCCGGGCGCCGTTTTGATATAAGAATTCCACCGTTTCGCGCAGTTGGGTGCCCCGCACAATGGAATCGTCCACAAACAGCAGACTTTTATCTTTGATCAGTTCCATCACGGGGATCTGCTTCATTTTGGCAATGCGATTGCGTTCGTTTTGCCGGGTGGGCATAAAGCTGCGGGACCAGGTGGGCGTGTATTTGATAAACGCGCGGGCAAAGGGAATGCCGCTTTGGTTGGCATAACCAATGGCGTGGGGCGTACCGGAATCGGGCACGCCGCCCACGTAGTCGACCCCGCTGTTGTTGCCCAGCGCCGCGTCATGCTGGGCCATAATGGCGCCGTTGCGATAGCGCATGATCTCTACGTTCACGCCTTCGTAACGAGAGGTGGAATAGCCGTAATAACTCCACAAAAAGGAGCAAATGCGCATTTCCTTGCCCGGTTCTTTCAGTTGGGTCACGCCGTCGGCCGTTAGCTGCACGATCTCGCCGGGACCCAGTTCCTGATAATCTTCATAGCCAAGTTTCTGGTGGGCGAAATCTTCAAACGAAACACAGTAACCGTCTGTCCGCCGGCCCACCAGCACCGGCAGGCGTCCCAGCCGGTCGCGGGCGGCGATCAGCGAACCGTCGTCCTTCAAAATCAAAATATTGGCCGTGCCGTCTATTACCTGCTGGGCGTAGGCGATGCCCGAAACAAAGTCGCTTTTTTGGTTAATAAGCGCCGCCAGCAGTTCGGTAGCGTTCACGTGGCCGCCGGTCATGGCGTTAAAATGGCTGCCGGTGCCGGTCAAAAACGTTTGAATGAGTTGGTCGGCGTTGTTAATAACTCCCACGGTGCAAATGGCGTATACGCCCAAGCCCGACCGGATGATAAGGGGTTGGGGATCGTAATCGCTGATCACACCGATGGCGGCGTTGCCCTGCATTTCGTCACACACGTGTTCAAACTTGGTGCGAAACGGGGAATTTTCAATACTGTGAATATCCCGCTGCATGCCCACCGCCGGGTTGTAGGCCGCCATGCCGGCACGGCGGGTGCCCAGGTGAGAATGATAGTCGGTGCCGAAAAACACGTCGCGCACCGCGTCTTGTTTGCTGACTGCTCCAAAAAAGCCACCCATGGCTGAACCCCCGTTCTTTTTTACGCGCCGAATACCCGATGCATCATTTCCTTATAGGCGTCTTCCACCCCGCCCAGGTCACGGCGGAACCGGTCTTTATCCAGCTTTTCGTTGGTGGTCGCGTCCCAGAAGCGGCAGGTATCGGGTGAAATCTCGTCCGCCAGCACAATGGTGCCGTCCGCCAGACGACCGAATTCCAGTTTGAAGTCCACAAGTTTTACGTTGAGCGAAAGGAAATAATCCTTCAAAACCTCGTTTACCTTAAAGGCCATGGTTTTAATGGTTTCGATTTCCTTCGCCGTGGCCAAATGCAGAGCCAGCGCATGATAATCATTGATGAGCGGATCGTGAAGATCATCGTTTTTATAAGAAAATTCGATCGTGGGGGCGTCAAACACAATGCCTTCTTCCACGCCGTAGCGTTTGGCGAAGGAACCGGCGGAAATATTGCGAATAATCACTTCCAGCGGTACAATGCTGACTTTTTTCACCACCGTTTCCCGTTCGTTCAGTTCTTCAACATAATGGGTGGGAACGCCTTGTTTCTCCAGCAGGCGCATCAGGTAATTAGACATGCGGTTATTCACCACGCCCTTGCCCACAATGGTGCCTTTTTTGGTACCGTCAAAGGCAGTGGCGTCGTCTTTATACGAAACGATGACCCGGTCTGCCTGCTCGGTGGCAAATACTTTTTTGGCTTTGCCTTCATATAACTGTTCCCGTTTTTCCATGGTAAAAACCCCTCTCAAGATAATGATGCGTTGAATTGTGCCGCCACGGCGGCGTCTTTTTGCAGCACGGTTTGCGCGTCGACCGCCCGCTTATCGTCCAGCCGGGACGCCAGGTCGGCGTCGGTCACCGCCAAGATCTGCAGGCATAACAAAGCGGCATTGGCAGCGCCCCCTACGGCAACGGTAGCCACCGGAATGCCGGTGGGCATTTGCACAGTAGATAACAACGCGTCCAAGCCGCTGAAAGCTCCCCCGGCCACCGGCACACCGATAACCGGCAGGGTGGTGTTGGCCGCCAAAGCGCCCGCCAAATGGGCCGCCAGGCCGGCCAGTGCGATGATAGCCCCAAAGCCGTTTTGCCGGGCCGATCGGCTGAAGTCCCGGGCCTGATCGGGCGTGCGATGAGCCGAAAACACATGCACCTCGTAAGGCGCCTGAAAAGCCTGCAGCACGTCAATGGCTTTTTGCGCCACCGGCAGATCGCTGTCGCTGCCCATAATCACCGCGATTTTTTTCATCGGTATCCCCCCAACAAATCATAAAACAAAAAGGGCGCGCGAACCCCTTTTTTACAAAGCAGGTGCGTGCGCCCAGACGGTCGGCGATCAGTTACGTTCCTTGTTCCCCCGTGGTGATCCACTTTGTTCCGTCAGTCACAAGGAATGGTGGGCTTCCAAACACTTCCCACAATTTATAGGTAAAGTATACCACAAACCGAAAAGCCTTGTCAAGAAAATACGGGCAGGAATTTTACACAAACACAACAAACAATCGGCGTGTGTTTTTGTATGTTAATTATCCGTATTGTAAATGGCGGCCACGTGGCGCCGGTTGCCGCCGATGAATCCCAAAGCCGCCACCACCGTTAGCAACATAACGCAGGTAATAATGCCCCGCATGGGCAACACCTCCGCCAGCGCGCCGGAAAGCAAACTGCCCGCCACCGTGCCCATCATATTCATGGTTTGAAAGGTGCCGTTGAATCGGCCCTTCTTTTCATCGGGCACATAGTTTTGGGTGGCGGCGATGCGGATGGTGTAGGACGTAACGCCCAGTATCCCGTTAAGTCCGGCCAAAAGCATCATAACGCCCAGAGGAAAATATAAGTACACTCCGTCAAACAGGTTGGTGAGCACGTATACCGCCAGCGCAATGCCAAACCGGCCGGCCACCGGCAGCTTCCATTTGTAATGGATAAGCCCGCCGACGGCCCGTGTGACCGAAGCGGTGCCCCAAACCAGCATATATAAATATTTGCCCTGTTCAAAAGTCGACTCAAAATAAGGCAGCGTAAGCGCGTCGCTTACACCAAAGGCAAAAGACGAAGCGGTAAAATACAGCGCAACGGCCAACAGGCCCTTTTCGCTCACCAGGTAGGTCATGCCTTCCTTAAAATCATCCGTTAGTTTGCGCAGCAAACGGCCCCCTTCGGGGCGGCGGGTCTGCAAATACTCCTCCCGGGCGGTAATGCGGGTCTCCAGCAAAGCGGCCGCAAAATACGTAACGCCGTTGGCCAAAAACAGGGGCACAATGCCCACCCAGTCATACACCACCGCCGAAACCGGCACCATCACCATGGTGAGCGTTTCCAGGGTGCTGGCCACCGAATAGGCCTTTTGAAAATTGCCCTTAGTGATAAGCAAAGGGTAAAAACTGTCATAGGCCACATAATAAATGCTGTTGATGGTGCCCAGCAACAAGGTGGCCGCCGCCAGCACAGCAAAATGGAACCAGCCTGCCGCCAGCACACCCGCCAGCACCACATACAGGCCGGCGGAGATAAAGTCGAGGGTGTAGATCACCCGTTTGCGGGAAAACCGGTCTAAAAACGGGCCGCTTAACGTGGGCACCACAATGCTTGGCACCATAAACAGCACGTGATACAGCGCAAACAAAAAGGTAGACTGGGTCAGGTCCAGCACCAGCAGGCTCATGGCAAAGCCGGACAGCGAACTGCCCAACATGGAAATCACACTGCCGGCGGTGATAATGGTAAAATCTTTTGTCCACAAAGGGGTGGACGGTGTATTGGTTGACATAATAACCTCTTTCTATGCTTGTTTGGGCTCCAGCTGGGTCAAGCCGCGCAACGCCAGCGCGCCCAACGAATTGCCCACTGTTACCAACAACAAAAACAGCAGGCTTTGCCATGCGTCGGCCGGAGAGGCAACGGCAAACGCGCAATAACACATATCGGCAATGCTGTGTTCAAATCCGCACAGAATAAATACGCTCACGCACAAAATCACGCCGGCAATGCCGCTGATCTCGTGAGGGTGCCGGCGAAAGTTTTCCACCGCCGCATACATCAGCAGCCCGCAACAAAAGCCCAGCAGCAGCACGGCATACCAGGGCAGCGCCAGTTTGTTTGCTACCATTTGGGCAGCCGTTTGGTGCAGCGCCGGTCGTGCCACCCGCACAGCGGCCGCCAGCAGCACGCAGCCCGTTAAATTGCCAAGCCAAATCACCAAACAGTTGGGCTTGTTGCGGTTGGCCAGCACATAACCGATTTTGCCGGTGAACAAGTGCATGCCGAAAGAGCAGATCAAAAACAGCCCCACCGAAAACAGCAGCGCCCCCACCACCCGATCTTCGCACGACAAATAAACTGTAGCACCGATGCCGATCATCATGCCCGCGGCGACAGAACGTAAAAAGTTGACCATAACAGGACCCTCCGTTTTCGGTTTTGGTAAACACCGGCCATTGGGCAGCCGGCGTTTACGCGACTATTGTAACACACGCGTTCCCTCACCGCAAGCCAAATGTCGTCCCTTTTTGCAATTATTCGCCATTTTGTGCGGATTTCTTCGGCAGTTTTGCTCCGGTAAAGCAGCATTTTCAAAAAATATCACACGTCTTCTCTTTTAGGGGTTGACAAACGCTGTGTTTTGTGTATACTATAGTTGAACAATTATTCAAATGAAAGGTTGTGCAATCGTGTCCAATGCAGTACCGGGCTGTGATTATATGAACGCCCACCAGGATATTATTCAGCGGGTAAACGAATCCATGCCGGAAGATGAAGTGTTATACGATCTGGCCGAACTATACAAGGTGTTTGGCGACACCACCCGCATTAAAATCCTGTACGTTTTGTTTGAATCGGAAATGTGCGTGTGCGACATTGCGCAGTTGCTGAACATGAGCACTTCGGCCATTTCCCATCAACTGCGGGTGCTTAAGCAGGCCCAGCTGGTGAAATACCGGCGGGATGGCAAGGCCGTCTTCTATTCCCTGGCGGACGACCACGTGCGCACCATTATTGACCAGGGTATGGAACATGTGGAAGAATAGGAGGAAACCCACATGCGAAAAACATTTGAACTGATCGATTTAGACTGCGCCAACTGCGCCGCCAAAATGGAAAACGGCATTAAACAGTTGGAGGGCGTAACGAACGCCAGCGTGAACTTTTTGACCCAAAAAATGACGGTGGAGGCCGACGACGCCCGGTTTAGCGACGTGATGAAACAAGTCGTAAAACTCTGCCGCCGCATTGAACCGGATTGTGAGATCGTATTATGACGAAAAAACAAACCAAACTGCTCATTCGCATCGGCGTGGGCGCCGTGCTGCTGCTGGCGGCGGTGCTGCTGCCGGTAACGGGGCTGTGGCGGCTGCCCCTGTTTTTACTGCCCTACTGCACGGTGGGATATGACGTGCTGTGGAAAGCCGCCCGCAATATCGTCCACGGGCAGGTGTTTGACGAAAACTTTTTAATGTGCGTCGCCACCTTGGGCGCTCTTGCCATCGGAGAATATCCGGAAGCGGTGTTCGTTATGCTGTTTTACCAGGTGGGCGAACTGTTTCAAAGCGTGGCGGTGGGCAAAAGCCGCCGCTCCATCGCTTCTTTGATGGACATCCGGCCCGACACGGCCAACCTGCTGCAAAACGGCGAACCGGTCAAGGTGAGCCCCGAAGACGTGCGGGTGGGCGACGTGATCCTGATCCAGCCGGGCGAAAAGATCCCGCTGGACGGCGTGGTGATCGAAGGCGCCTCTTCCCTTTCCACGGTGGCGCTCACAGGGGAATCCGCACCCCGGGACGTGGCGCCGGGCGATACGGTGCTGAGCGGTTGTGTGAACATGCAGGGTGTGCTGCAAGTGCGGGTACAAAAGCCCTTTGCCGAATCTACGGCCGTTAAAATTTTGGAACTTGTGGAAAACGCCGGCGCCGTGAAGGCCAAATCGGAAAACTTTATCACCAAATTCGCCCGCTGGTACACCCCCGTGGTGGTGATTGCCGCGCTGTTGTTGGCGGTGGTGCCGCCTCTGGTGGCAGGCGGGTGGAGCCAATGGATTCACCGGGCGCTCATCTTTTTGGTGGTATCCTGTCCCTGCGCGCTGGTCATTTCGGTGCCCCTCACCTTCTTCGGCGGCATCGGCGGCGCTTCCCGCAGCGGCATATTGATCAAAGGTTCTCAATATATGGAAACCCTGGCCAACGTGCGCACGGTGGTGTTTGACAAAACCGGCACCCTGACCAAAGGGGTGTTTGAAGTGGTGGCGGTACATCCCCACGCGGTCAGCGAAGCGCAGGTGCTGGCGCTGGCGGCTTCGGCCGAGCAGTTTTCCACCCATCCCATTGCGCTTTCTTTGCGTGCGGCCGGCAAAATGCTGATCCCTGCCGAACAGGTGACCGACGTGCAGGAGGTCGCCGGCCGGGGCGTGGCCGCCACTGTGCGGGGCGTGCCGGTGCTGGTGGGCAACGAAGCTCTGCTGCGCGACCACGGCATAGCCGGCCATCCTTGCCATAAAACCGGCACCATTGTGCACGTGGCGGCCGGCGGCAAGTATTTGGGCCATATTGTGATTTCCGACGCCGTTAAACCCCATGCGGCCGACGCGGTGGCCCGTCTTAAAGCCCTGGGCGTGGCCCGCACGGTACTGTTGACCGGCGATCGGCAAGCCGCCGCGCAAGAGGTGGCCGGCGCGCTGGGGATCGATGAATTGTTTGCCGAACTGCTGCCCGGCGATAAAGTAGACCGGGTAGAAGCCCTGCTGGACCGGCAGGAACGCGGCACTCTGGCCTTTGTGGGCGACGGCATGAACGACGCCCCCGTGCTGGCCCGGGCCGACGTGGGCATTGCCATGGGCGGCATGGGATCTGACGCCGCCATTGAAGCCGCCGACGTGGTACTGATGGACGACGATCCCGCCCGGGTGCCGCAGGCGGTAGCCATCGCCCGGCACACGCTGGCCATTGTGCGGCAAAACATTGCGTTTGCCCTGGGCGTGAAAGCGCTGGTGCTGGTGTTGGCAGCCTTTGGCCTGGCTCCCATGTGGCTGGCCGTATTTGCCGACGTAGGCGTTTCGGTCATTGCCATTCTCAACGCCACCCGCGCGCTGCGTGTGGCCGCGTGACCCAAATATATAACCAAAACCCCGTTCGATTGAACGGGGTTTTTGATGAGCGAAAACAACTCTTGCGATCCGCTGTGCACGAACGTTTAACCGTTTTTCCAGTCTTTCCCCGGTTGCGGCGGGGCGCGGCATCCGTTACACTATCCATGCAAGGGGGCGGTTTTATGAAAACGATTTTGCAGCAGGTACGACAAACGGTGGCTGACATGCACCCATTTCCCCAGTGGGTACTGGTTGGCTTTGTTTACGCCGCTGTGATTACATACACGCTGTGCGCGGCGGCCGGGTTTGGCCTATGGGGCGATCCCTGCGAAGCAACGGCCCGCGCCCAAGCCTTGTTTGAAACCGGCACCGGCTTTTTGGCGGCCGGCGGGCTGGGCGTTCCGCTGATGGATCTGATGTGGCGGCGAGGCGGTTGAAATGCCCCCGGTGGGTTGCATTCCCGCGGGAAATATGCTATACTGGCAAAAACGACGATCACCGCGTTTTTGCCGGTATTTTTTTGAAAGGAAGTGGGACTGTTGCGCCCGTCCGCCCCCTGGCTGCCGTTTTACGGCAACACCCCGGCCACCCTGGATTATCCCGACGTGACCATGTATGAATTGCTGCGCCGCACGGCCGCGCAGTATCCCCGCCTGCCCGCCTATGAACTGATGGGCAAACAAACCGATTACACCGCCCTGATGGCGCGTATTGACCGCACAGCCGCCGCATTTGCGGCGATGGGCATCGGCAAAGGCGACCGGGTGACCGTGTGCCTGCCCAACCTGCCCCAAGGGGTAGACTGTTTTTACGCTTTGAATCGTATAGACGCTGTGTCCAACATGATCCATCCCCTTTCGGCGGAGGAAGAGATCGTGTTTTATCTTAACGTGAGTCATTCCAAGGCCATTGTTACGCTGGACCGGTTTTATGACAAGATCGCGGCGGCGGTGGCCAAGGCCGACGCTCCCTGTCCTATTATACTGGCCGGTATCGGAGAAGAACTGCCGGCGTTTAAGCGGGCGGTGTTTCCCTTTACCAAAGCCGGCCGGGGCGTGCGATTGCCCCAAACCGGCTACGTCCGCTGGCGCGACTTTTTAGCGGCCGGCCGGGACGTTGCCCTGCCCCCTCACACCGGCCGGGCGAACGACTGTGCCGCCATTTTGTATTCCGGCGGCACCACCGGCGTGAACAAGGGCATTATGCTTTCCAACCGCAATTTTAACGCCCTGGGTCTGCAAACCATCGCCGCCAGCGGCTATCCTTCCATTGCGGGAGACGCCATGCTTTCGGTCATGCCGCTGTTTCACGGTTTCGGGCTGGGCATCGGCATTCACACGGCCCTCATCGGCGGCGCTTGCTGTGTGCTGGTGCCCCGGTTCAATGTGAACACGTACGCCGCGCTGTTAAAAACGCGCAAGCCCAATTTCATTCCCGGCGTGCCCACGCTGTTTGCCGCGCTGATTGGCGCCAAAGCGCTGCAAAACGCCGATCTTTCCTTTTTAAAAGGCGTGTTTTCGGGGGGCGACAGCTTGTCGCCGGAACTGAAAAAGCAAGTGGACGCCTTTCTCAGCGCCCACCACGCGCCCGTGCCCATTCGGGAAGGCTACGGCACCACCGAATGCGTTACCGCCAGTTGCTTAACGCCCATTGCCCATGCAAAAGAAGGTTCCATTGGCATTCCTTTTGCCGACACCTTTTATCAAATCACCGCCGTTGGCACCACCGATCCGCTGCCTTACGGCCAAGAAGGTGAAATATGCATTTGCGGGCCGTCGGTCATGCTGGGTTATTTAGACCAGCCGGAAGAAACAGCGCTGGTTTTGCGCCGCCATGCCGATGGCAACGTGTGGCTGCACACGGGGGATCTGGGGTTGATGAACGAAGACGGCTTTGTTTATTTTCGTCAGCGTATCAAACGCATGATCGTGACCTCCGGCTATAACGTATATCCCAGCCAGCTGGAAGCGGTGCTGGACGCGCACCCCGGCGTGGCGGCCAGTTGTGTGATCGGCGTGCCCGATCCCCTGCGGGTACAGCGGGTGCGCGCTTATGTGGTGCCCGCCCGGCCGGTGGCGGACCAAGCGGCTTTTAAAGCCGACCTGCTGGCCCATTGCCGGCGACACATTGCCAAATATGCCCTGCCCCGGGAGATCGTTTTGCGGCAGGAACTGCCCAAAACCCTGGTGGGCAAAATCGCCTACCGGCAACTGGAAGAAGAAGCGAAAGCGGAGCGATAACAATGACCGAAACACGACGGCGTATTTTTGAACTGGACGCCCTGCGGGGACTGTGCATTTTGGGCATGGTGATCGTCCACCTGGTGCTGGACTGGCACATGTTCATCGGCGGATTCACCTTTTCGCCGGTGTTTGTGTTTGTGCGCAGCTGGGGCGGCGTGTTATTCATTTTGATTTCCGGCATATGCGTTACGCTGGGCCACCACCCGATAAAGCGCGGCGCCGTGGTGCTGGGGTGCGGGCTGCTGGTGAGCGCCGTTACCTGGGGCATGGAGTTTTTCGGTTTTGCGGCCGACGTGATGATCTGGTTTGGCATTTTGCATTGCCTGGGCGTATGCATGCTGGTTGCGCCTGTGTTTGCCCGCTTGCCCAAATGGGCGCTGCCGGTTCTGGGGCTTTGCATGATCGCCGCCGGTTTTTGGGTGCACACGCTCACCGTTGAGCCTGCTTATTTGTTTCCCTTGGGACTGATGCGGGCCGATTTTGCTTCGGCCGACTATTTTCCGTTGCTGCCCAATCTGGGTTGGTTTTTGCTGGGCATGTTTGCAGGCAAAACCCTGTATGCTCCCCGCAAGACCCTGCTGCCGAAGGTGAACGAAAACGTGTTTCCCCTGCCCTTTTTGTGCTGGTGCGGGCGGCAATCGCTGTGGATCTATTTACTGCACCAGCCGGTGCTGTTCGGCTTGTTTTATTTGCTGGCGTAACAGGAGGGTTTTGCCGTGCAATCCAGTGTTTATCTGCCGGCTTTGCTGGCATTGCAAGACGCCGAATACGGGGCGTTTCAGAGCAAGCTGATCCCCACCGTAGACCCGGCGCGTATTGTGGGCGTGCGCACGCCCGCGCTGCGGCAGTTGGCCAAAGAGCAGGCCGGCACGCCGCAAGCGGAAGCCTTTTTGACCGCTCTGCCCCATGATTATTTTGAAGAAAACCAGCTGCACGCGTTTTTGCTGTGCCGGGAAAAAGATTTTGACCGGTGTTTGGCGCGGGTAAACGCCTTTTTGCCCTATGTAGACAACTGGGCCACTTGCGACCAGCTTTCGCCTCCGGTGTTGGGCCATCGCAAGCCGGCGCTGGCAGCGGCCATTGTAGCGTGGCTGGCCGACCCGGCGCCCTACGCGGTACGATTTGGTATCGGTATGGCCATGCGGTATTTTTTGGATGAAGATTTCGACCCGGAATGGCCGGCGCGGGTGGCGCAGGTGCAGTCGAACGAATACTATGTGAATATGATGATCGCCTGGTACTTCGCCACCGCCCTTGCCAAACAGTACAACGTGATTCTGCCCTATTTCACCACCCAGCGCCTGCCGGTGTGGGTGCACAACAAGGCCATTCAAAAGGCCCGGGAAAGCCGCCGCATAGCAAGCGAACACAAAGCACAGCTGGCAGCCCTGAAGCGCTGACGGCAGCAATAACAAACCGACCGAGAGAACTGTTCTCTCCCGGTCGGTTTGTTTTATCATCAAAGTCAGGCAAGCGGCTGGACCGAATAGCCCTGTTCTTCGCTTGCCGTTACGGCTGCGGGGACGGTGGCCAGCACGGTGCGGCTGCCGGTGGGCAGCAGCATAACCTGCGCTTTTTTGTCGGCCGCCGCCAGGGTTTGCACGTCGTTACGTTGTTCGGCGGCCAGCAACCGGTAGGCCAGGCAAACAGCGGCAGGCAGGTCTCCGTCGTTTCGCTGCACCACGGCGCTGCACAAAACGGCGGCGCCGGTGTTAAAGTCGGTCAAATACGGATAGCGCGGCAAAGCCTTGCCGTTTTTTTGCAAGGCGTAATAGCCGTATTCCCCCGCAAATATGGGGAAGCTGCGCACAGCGGCGCTCACACTGCCGCCCTTGGCCGTGCAAGTGGCCGCCACCAGCGGGTCGCCGGTGTTCGCGTCACAGCCGCCATACAGGCACACGTCTACCCCTTCGGTTTGGGACAACACCACCGTAAGGCCGGAATCGCTTTCCAAATAGCCGGTAGTGAAGCCCCGTTCTTGCAGTGCGCAGGCGGTATATTGCAGCAAATAAGCGTCTCGCAGATAATCCAGGTCCAACACGGGGTCGGTCAATTCATAGGTTTTGATATAATCGCGCAAGGCGGCCGACAGCGTAAGCGAGGCGGTCTTTTTACTTTCGTCCAGCGTGAGTACCGCCGCATCCTTTTGCGCGGTAACAGCGGCCAGTTCCGCCAGCATAGCGGCGTATTCCGGCAGGTTGGCCGGATCGGTGTCCGTTACGTCTTGCGCATATAAGATCCGGTCCCGCAAAGCGGCAAACAAACCGTTTGTAATGGAACACGCGCCATCCTTTGCCAAGCGGTCGGCGTCGGCCAAAACGGCAAACAGTTCGTCTCCTACCGACACCGGTTGGCCGTTGGCGGCGTTCACAGCGGCCAGATTGTTAATGCCCTCATACGCGTTGCGCGGATCTAACAGCATGGCATAGTGTTTCAGGGTGCTTTCATACAGATCCTTGAGTTCCTTCATTTGCAGGCCGATCTCATTACTGTTGCCGGTAAAATCATACCGGAATGTAAGTCCGTCGGCATAATGAGGCACGGTCGGGTCAGGATCGGCGGCAATCGTATACCAGCCGGGCTCTTTATGCACCATTTGCTGCACGGCATAGGTTATAAAAAACACGGCGGCGCCCACCGCCACAATAAAGGCGATGAATCGCACAATGGTTTTGGGGGTGAAAAACCGTTCTTCGCCGCCGGAGGCGGCAGTTTGGGATGTCGTTTTTTTCATATGCACCACACAAAAACGACGGATCCGAAGATCCGTCGTTGCTCCTTTGTTTATGCTTCGGAGAATCGGATCGCCTTATACTGCTCGATCTCCGTGGGGCTGCCGAACACCATGTGCCCGTTGCCCAAATCGCACAGCGAAGGCTGTTCGGTAGAATAATCATGCATAGCAGGATCATACACAAACAGATTCTTCTTTTTCTCAATGCGCGGGTCGGGAATGGGAATGGCCGAAATAAGGGATTTGGTGTAGGGATGCAGCGGATACTGGAACAGTTCCTCCGTTTCGGCAATTTCCATAATGCGGCCCTTGTAAATAACCACGATACGATCGCTGATAAAACGCACGATAGACAGATCGTGAGCGATGAACAAATAGGTAAGGCCCCGTTCCTGCTGGAATTTTTTGAGCAGGTTGAGCACCTGGGCGCGAATAGAAACGTCCAGCGCCGAAATAGGTTCGTCCGCCACCACAAATTCCGGTTCCATTACGATGGAACGGGCCAGGCCGATACGTTGCCGTTGGCCGCCGGAAAACTCATGGGGATAGCGGGTCAGGTGTTCGGGCAGCAGGCCGACTTCCTTCATAATGGTTTCGATTTTTTGAATACGATCCTTTTCGTCCTTATACAGTTTGAAATTGTATAAGCCTTCGGAAATAATGTATTCGATGGTGGCGCGTTCGTTCAGCGAAGCCGCGGGGTCCTGGAAGATCATCTGGATCTTGCGGATGACTTCCCGGTCCTTCGCGCGGGACAGTTTGCCGGAGATTTTTTCTCCGTCATACCAAATTTCGCCGTTAGAGCAGGGATTGATGCGCACGATGGCGCGGCCGATGGTGGTTTTGCCGGAGCCCGATTCACCCACCAGCGAAAGCGTTTCGCCTTTATAGATATCGAAACTCACGTTGTCAACAGCCTTAAAGGCTTTTTTGCCCTTGCCGAACACCACGTCCAGGTTTTTAATGGACAGCAGCACCTGCTTGTCGGTACGCGTGGTCTCACTCATGGTCCGCACCTCCTTGTTCGTGTTGCTGTTGCGTTTCACTGTCAAAATCCACGTAGGTTTTGCTGATCTTATTGTGAAGGTCGCGGATATTTTCAGGCGCTTCCACCTTAGGCGAGCGCGGGTCTAACAGCCAGGTTTTGGCATAGTGAGAATCGCTCACCTTAAACATAGGCGGTTCGGCCACCAGGTCGATCGCCATAGCGTATTCACTGCGCTGGGCAAACGCGTCGCCGTTGATCTTATTGTACAGCGAAGGCGGCGTGCCGGGGATGCTGAACAGGTCGGTACCCTTTTCGCACAGTTGAGGCAACGCCGAAAGCAGCGCCCAGGTGTAAGGATGGCGCGGATCGTAGAAAATATCTTCCACCGAACCCAATTCCACGATCTGCCCGGCATACAGCACCGCCACGCGTTCGGCCACGTTGGCCACCACGCCCAGGTCGTGGGTGATGTAAACGGTGGTGAAGCCCAGTTCCTTTTGCAGATCTTTGATGAGCTGCAGGATCTGCGCCTGAATGGTCACATCCAGCGCGGTGGTGGGCTCGTCGCAAATAAGAATGCGGGGCTGGCAGGAAAGTGCGATCGCGATAACGATACGCTGGCGCATACCGCCCGAATACTCAAAGGGATAATCGTCAAACCGTTTTTCGGGGTCCGGAATACCCACTTTGCGCATGATATCGATGGTGCGCTCGCGCGCTTCGGTTTTGGAGCATTTCTGGTGCTTCAAAATAACGGTCATGATCTGCTTGCCGATGGTGATGACCGGGTTAAGGGAGGTCATGGGGTCTTGGAACACCGTAGCAATGCGGCGGCCGCGGATCTGCTGCCAGTCGTTGGTATATTTGATTTTGGCGCAGTCTAAAATCGCATAGCCGTGCAGCAGTTTGGTGGCTTCATCATAACTGCGGTATTCCACACGGAAGGCCACCACTTCAAAGATCTTGTTGAGGATCTCGGGATTGCTTAAATCCTCGCCCTGCATCATCGCACGGCGAAAAGCCTTTCTAAGCTTATACAGATACAGTCTTTGCTTGCGGTAGGGATAACGGCCGATAGACAGCAGCAATTCCTTGGCGATCCGGTCGTTGCGTTCCCGCACGGCGGCGGTGAGGCCGAAGGGATTTTCTGCCGATACCGCTTCGTCCGCCACGGCGATTTTTTCGGCCCGGGCTTTTTGCAGTTCAGCCAGCAACTGTGCGTCGGCATGGGCGCGGGCCGTGTCCGCTTTGTAGGCGGCGGAATGGGTCTTGATCTTTTCGGCGCGCTCTTTATCCAACTGCGAAATGCGGGTTTTCAGTTCCGCGATTTCGTTTTGCACCTTTTCGTATTCCGCGGCGTCGGCTTTTTTATCCAACGTCCACAGATAGTTGGTTTTGTCGATCATATCGTCCGACGCGGTTTTGGACCGTTCGTTCAGATCGGCTTCTTCCTCAACCGAAAGGCGCTGGGCGTGTTCAATCTCCTTTTTCTTGGCCACGATCTGCCGGTATTCTTCGGCGCCCCGTTCCAAGGTGGAATATTTGCCGAGCCATTTTAAGGCGTGGCGATAGGTGGCATGATTGCGGCCGGTGAGTTTTACGTCGGTTGCCGAAAGTTCATCGTCCGAAAACACAATGGTGCCTTCCGGAATGAAGCCGTTGGAATCCAGCATGCCGGCAAAGGTTTTGGTGAGCACCGATTTACCGGAGCCCGATTCCCCCACGATGGCCAGCGATTCATGATCGTAAATGTCCAGCGAAACGTTGCGAATGGCGGTGAGGATACGGCCGCGCACGTTAAACTTGACCACCACATTTTTCAGCGAGAGGATAACTTTTCTGTCTTCGTTCATATCCGGCACCTCGCTTACATGTGAGTTCTCGGGTCAGAGGCGTCTGCCAGGTTCTGGCCCAGAACGTACAAAATGATGGTAATGGCGGAGGCAATGGCCACCGGCGCCCAGAAAGCCCAGGGGAACACCAGGAAGGCCGATTGCGCTTCGGAGATCATGCGGCCCAGCGACGGCACTTCGGCCGAAAGACCGATGCCGATGTAGGACAGGAACACTTCCATAGAAATGTAGGAAGGCAGTTCGGTAGCCAGCATGGTAACAATAACCGAAGTGAGGAAAGGCAGAATGTTTTTGGAAACGATGCGGCTGATAGGCGTGCCCAAGCACCGGGAAGCCAGTGAATACTCCCGGTCGCGAATAATCATGACCTGGGTGCGGAAGAAGAATGCGATGGGCAGCCAGCCGGTTATGGTAAGGGCCAGCACAAATTGCCAAAAGCCCGAACCGATAACGTACACCAGCACGGTGATAAGCAAAATGTAAGGCACGTTTGCCACAATGTTATAAATCACCAGCATAACCGCGTCCACTTTTTTGGAATAGCCCCACACGGCGCCCATCAGGATGCCGGCCGTCATATTGATGGCGGCGCAAATGGTGGCCAGCAGCAGCGAAATGCGGGCCGAAGACATAATACCGTAGGCAATGGAGTTACCATAGTTGCCGGTACCCAGAATATACTTGAGTGAAAACCCGCCGAAATAATTCATTGCATCGGTGGGGCTCAGGTTAAAGGTTTTGGCCACGTGCACATTTTCAAAGGTATCATAGGGGCAGAAAATAGGCACCACAAAGGACATGAAAAGAATAAGAGCCAAAAAAACCAAAAGCACAATGTTGATTTTTTTGCGGAAGAACACCCGGAACACACTGCGCCAATAGGAATAGCGGGGCGCAATGATCTTTTCGGAACTGACCACGTCGGTGCCGACGAAATAAAACAGCTCGTCCTGACTCTTGTTTTGCAGATCCTGCACGTTGATCATCGTCCGCCACCCCTTTCGCCGGAAAGTGAAATACGGGGATCGAATTTAACTAACAACAGATCGCCCAGAATAATGGAAAGAATGCTTAAGAAAGTATAGAACACGGTGCAGGCAATAATAATGCCGTTATCGTGGCCGTTAAGCGCGGTGGTGAGCAGGTTGCCCACGCCGGGCACGGAATACACACGTTCGGTGATGATGGCGCCGGTGAGACAGCCCAGAATACTGGCGGGCACGCCCTGCACCAGGAAAATGATCGCGTTGCGGGAAATGTGCTTGCGATAGATCTCCCCTTCCGACAAGCCCTCCGCCCGGGCGAATTTCACATAGTCGGAATTCATCTGGTCGATCATATAGCGGCGCATCCATTTCATCAGGCTGCCGATGGAAGGCAACGCCAGCGAGATGGTGGGCAGAATGTAGGCCAGAATGGGCACGGTGGCGTTGGCAAACTTGTATGGCAAGCCAAACAGCCGGGTGCCGAAGGCCGCCACCATAAAGATGTAGGCAAGGCTTGGCACCGACATGATGAAAATGATGTAAAGGTTGCCCAGTTTATCGGCCAGTTTATCCTTTTTGCGGGCCATGCGAATGCCGAGCGGCAGACCCAGCAAATAAGCAATAAGCGTAGCCGCCAGACCCATGATGAAGGAAGTGCCGATCATGGACGGATCCTTTTTGTTCAGGGTAGCGGACGTATAATTATCATAGAACTGTGAGCGTTCCACGTCGGTAGGTTCGGGGTTATAAGTAAGGCTGTGGATCTCGGTCGCGGTTTCCACATACTGGTCGGTACCCAGCATTTTGGGATACTGCAGTTTTTGCTTTTTCAAATCGCCCTGGGAGGCGGTAATCACGTTGGAAATTTCCTGGCCGCGATATTTGGTGTAAGAAGTACCCAAATTCACGTGCATCCAGTGTTGGTGAATAAAGGGGAAAGAGCCGTCAAAATACAGCTGATATTTATGGGTGGTGCCGGAGCCCACAATGGCAAACATGCCGCTGTAAGGATCGTGTTCAAACCGCACGTACCGGTCGGTCAGTTTGGGATCCTTCACGTCATTGGTAGATTCAAAGGAAATAAAGCCCTTAAGATATTCCCACAAACGCAGGAAGGGCCCGTTTTCTTTCACCGCGATCAAATAGGCGGTGGAACCGGGTTTGGCGCGCCCGTTGGCATAGGTTTCGGGCGCCAGATAGGTGATGGAATACCCGGCGGATTCATATTTTTCGGTAAACTCCTTTACCGAATTGTTCTTTTCGTATTGTTCCGGATGTTTAATGGCGTTTTTGTCCGTCAAAAAAGCATCGGACTGATCGTAATTATCCCCGATTTGTTTTTTATATTTATCGGAAAGGAAACTTGAATAGCTAACGAATTCAAGGTATCCGAATTTTTGATACTGCATGTATTCGTAATAGGACCGGTCGTTTCCGCTCTTTTTATTCCAAAGGTCGTCGGTTTGGAAAATGGCGTTGCGGTTGGTCAGATTATAGACCAGCAACATAACCACCATAACAACGACCAGCAGAGAAAAGATGGAAAACAGGATCCGCTTGGTAAGATATTTTCCCATAAAACGTCCTTTCCGTTACGCACCGCGGCATCGGGGGGCAGCGACGCATAACCCGTGGTATTGATTCAAACAAAAAAAGAAAACCGCCATTGGTATTGGAAATGGCGGAACAGCTTGCTATGACCCCAACCGGCCAATCTTGCACAATTCCCGATAATAACCGTGTGAGATACGCAGGCGGCAAGCCGCCCGCGTATCTCAAAATAACCGTTTTCTAAATCGACTGAACGATAACTTCGATTAGAACAGGCCGATGACCTTGGTCATGTAACCGGCACCGTAACCCAGGAAGGTATCCAGATAGGTGCAGGGATCACCGAAGTCAGGACCCCAACCGGAACCATAGAACATATCAAAGTTGCCGGCTTTGCCGTCGGCGGCACGATAACCGCAGGCGTAGAAGTCTTCGTCGATGGTGGCTTCAATCAGGTTAACAGTCACATTTTCGGCACCCAGGGTGTCTTCAATGGACTTTTTGTAAGCCTGAGATTGAGCAACGTTCACGGGAGCGGCCGAATAGTAAACCACGTCGATCTGGATCGGGAAGGTAACGCCCTTGGCTTCCAGGTCGGGTTTCGCTTTTTCGAACGCAGCTTTAGCCTCTTCGGGATGGAACCAGCCGTCCTGACCGTCAGCAACCTTAATGGGGCTGCCCATGTCGTCCAGGAAGGATTGCACCAATTCACCGTATTGGGTGTTGGCAGCATAGGTCTTGCCATCCACGGTCACGTCAGCGCTCAGCTTAACGAATTCGGGAGAGGTGTACATATTGCGCAGGTTGGTGTATTTCAGATCTTCGCCGCGGGACACAGCATTGTAGGTGCCCTTATCAAACGCAAACTGAAGAGCAGTACGGAAATCTTTGTTCATCAGCGCGATGTGGGTGTCGATCTTCTGGGTATCGGTCTGAGCGGAAGCGCAGTTGCCGTTTTCCAGTTCATAGGTACCACGGTTCAGGTTCAAACCGCCGAAGTAGGTGGTAGAAGTGGTATCGGTAACATAAGCATACTTATCAAAGTTGCCGTCTTCCTTAGCCAGGTCGATGGTACCGGCAGTCTGGCTCAGAGCGGTAGCAGGATAGGTGCCTTTAACAGCATCGTTGTAGAACGCGACCGGATCTTCGCCCGAATCGTGGACCCAACGGATGGTGTCCAGGTTGACCTTATCGATGTTGTAGTAGTTTTCATTCTTGACCAGAACGATTTCAGCGTCGGGCGTGAAGGTTCTGATCAGGAAGGGACCGCAGTACACCTGGGAGGACACGTCGGTGTTCAGACCAAAGGTGTAGGCGTTGGTGTCGGCCGATTTTTCTTTGTATTCATCGATGCCGTACACGCCGCCGCGGGATTGATAGAATTTATCGCAGATGGGCAGGAAGCAGGAGTAGGTGAGCATGGTGAGGAAGTAAGAAGTGGGGGCTTCCAGGGTAACGGTCAAGGTATGATCGTCGGTAGCAACGTAGCCAACGCCATCCCAGCTGCCGCCGTCCAGATATTCGCTGACGCCCTTCACAACGCCTTCAACCAGCCATTCCAGACCGGCAGCGGCGTCCAGCATGTGATGGAAACCGGCAACGAAGTCACCGGCAGTCAGTTCGGCATATTCGGTGCCTTCAGAGGTATACCATTTAACACCCTCGCGGATGTGGAAGGTATAGGTCAGGCCGTCGTCGGAAATGTCCCAGCTGGTAGCCAACGCGGGCTGCATGTTGCCCAGGTTGTCATATTCCACCAAACCGTCAACGGTGTTCACGGTGATTTCGGTATCGGACTGGGAAGAAGTGTTCAGCCAGTCGAAGGTTACCGGAGCGGTGGAGAAATAGGTGGTGTAGGTTTTGTTGAGTTTGTAGCCCTTGTCGGTCAGGTACTTAGCAGGATCGTAAGTGCCTTCGCCGGCCAGCGCTTTGCTCCACTGTTCGCGCAGTTCGGCGATTTCTTCCTTGGTCAGGAAAGAATCTTCGGCGGAAATGACCAGACCCTTAACGCGGTCGTCGTCATTGCCCCATTGTACATAAGGCACAGTGTGGGGAGCGATGCGGGAGATCTGATAGGCGCCGCCCTGAGTGGTGGTGGGGATCATGACAGCAGAATCCAGCAAATAAGCTTCGGCTTTCGCAAACAGAACGAATTTTTCGTCGATGCTTTCCGCTTTCTTTGCGTTTTCAATCATGGTCGCGTATTCGCTCAGAACCGCTTCGTAGATTGCGCCATCGTCTGCACGTTCATACTTGGTAGGACGAACGAATTCTTCAGCAGGCGTGACGTCATTGCCGGAGTTGGGTCCCTTGGCGCAGGAAGCAAAGGCTACTACCATTGCCAGCACCAGAAGGATCGCTAACACCTTTTTCATTAGTATTCCTCCTAAAAATGTTTTTTGAAAACGGTTTTACCGCAATCAACATATTAAAACAGGTACCAAAACACGCGGCACAATCCGCTTTTTTGGTGAAAAACCAACCCAAAAGCGCTTTGCCGCTTTAGTTCATTAAATTGCTTGTAGCAAATTATACCACAAAATTTTCGTTTTGTAAATACTTTTTTCAAAAAATGTGCGGTCAAAAAGGGGAAAATTGCCAACACAGCCCGTCCGGCAACGCATTCATCCGTCTATCAGCGCCAATATCTCGTTAAAGTTTTGGCAATAGGCGTCGCACAGCGCCCGGGTGCCGCTGCCTTCAATGTTGCCGCCGGCAATGCCAACTGTGGTAAAGCCCGCCAGCCGAATGGAGGCCACGCCGGCGCCGCTGTCTTCAATGCCCAGCACCCGGTCCCTTTCTTCAAAGGGGATGCCCAGACCCACCCGTGCCACTTCGGCATACAGCCAGGGATGCGGTTTGGGCGACAGCTCGCCCAGCGTGCCCACAGCCCCTTGCCGCAGGGGGAAACCGGCCGTGATGGAAGCGTCGTAAAAATCTTCCGCCTTCATGCCCATATGCAGGGTTTTAAAGGCAGACATGATCTCCGGCCAGGCTTTTTCGTACAAGCCGGAGGTCACCAGCCCGATTTTGATGCCCCGGGCCTTTAAAGCCAGCAGAAACTCCTTAATGCCGGGGGCGGGCACAAACGCCCCTTCCCTGCCCCGGCCGGCCAGGATCTCGTTCATTTCCCGGTGGGTGTGTTCAAAATAAAAGGCCCGGGCCTGCTCCACCGTTTTGTGGGGGCAATATTTGCGAATGCAATATTCCAGATGCTCCGAAACGCTGTGACCCGAAACGTAGGGCAGGTCGGCCGGTTCCAGGCGAAAGGCGGGATCGCCCAGCAGGCTGGCAGTGGTCATTTCTATGATCCACACCCAAAATTCTTCCGAACGCACGCTGGTGCCGTCCAAATCCATCAGCACCGCTTTCACCGGCCGCCGCAGGCTGGTTTGCCGCACCGGATAATACGCCGGATAGCCCAGCGCCGACGTAACGTAGGCCAGCGTGCGGTTTTCGTAGGCGATTAGTTCCACCTTCCGGTCGCCGGTGGCAGTGACCGAAACCACCCCGTTTTCGCCGGGACGGTGAAAGCCGTCGCTGCAGCAGTCCAGCGGGATCAGCCCGCAGTCGGGCGCAAAGCGGCCCAGATCCGGTATACAGAATTCCTTCATACGTTTTCCTCCGGTGCGACAATGCCTTCCGCCGAAACAGCGGAAGGCACGGTCGCGTTTTGCGTGGTTTTATGCTTTGAGCAGATAGGTCCCGATTTTGTGGGGACCCAACTCGCCGCTGAACGTACCGTCGTTCACAGGCAGGTCTTTCACAAAGGTTTCGTTGATCTTCACTTCGCTCACGCTGTGCACGGGCAACATGGACGTTACGGTAAAGGGTACGGTTTCGCCGGTGGTGTTATACAGCCGCAAAATGGTGCCGTTGCCGTCTTCCGCCTGCTTGATGGCCGAAACCATAATGCGTTTTTCATCCGACACCTGCAGGAAGCTGCCTTGAGAAGGCAGCACGCCCTCTTTCACCACGCCTTTAATGGCGTTCATAGAGGTTTTGAAAGCATAGGCCTTTTGATAAACGCCCGCTTGCTCCCAATCGCCGGTGTGAGGATACAGCGCATATTCAAATTCCATTTTGCCGATGGAGTGCTGGCCGGTATATTTGGCCAGTTCGTCGGGGGTCATGTCGGAAGTGGCGGTCATGTAGGCACGCTGGGTGCGCAGCAGGGTGAGTTTGATGGTGCGGGCGTCGTCGTCCTGCACTTCGTATTCCCGCAGGCCCCGGTTAAGCAGGGCCAGGCCTTCTTTGCCGTCCGACAGATCCAGGAAGTTCTGCATGGGCTGGTAAGGCAGGAATTTTTCTTGATTGTCGCCATCCACCGTCCACTTTACGGTGCGTTTGACCACGTCCCAGGCGCTTTCGGCATACGCCCAGTCGGTAGCCACGCCCGAGGGGAAGTTGACGCACAGCTTGTGGTCGCGGCTTTCATTGGTAAGCACGGTGCGGATCTTCAGCACGTCGCTGCCTTTTTCCAGCGTAAGCCAGGTGGAAATGGGCAGTTCTTTCTTTTCAGCCAGCCGGTCTTTGCCGTCGTTGGTCACGGCGGCGGGGATCTGCATGGAAAGGTCGATGCGGAAGGTGCCGCGCTGGGCGTTGGATTCCATCATGGTGATGGTGGCGTGGGCACCGTGGCTGGTAATGGTATAATCCCGGGTGGGCTGCACGCTCACGTGGGCGCTGCCGTGTTCGCCCGTATCGGTAAAGTAGTGCATATTGTCCATGGTCTTGCCCGTCTTTTTGTTGGTCAGGCTGAAGGTACCGTTGGAATGGATCACCACTTTCAGGTTTTCGTTTTCCAGCACGCCGCCGTCCCGGGCGATCAGCTTGCGGTTTTCGCCGATGGGGGGTTCATACACAAATTCCGGTTCGCGGAAGCGCATGGCGTAGGTGGCGTAACCGAAGGCGGGCACGTCTACATACACCAGCATGTGCCGGCGGTTCACCTTCATGCGGGCGGCCTTGGTATCCAGTTCCCGTTCCACGCCGATGGTAATGGTGTCGCGGGTGAGTTCGGTGTGTTCCACCTTGTTGCCGTTTTGGTCAAAAATGTCGTAGAATTCGTCTTCCATCGACTGGCCGCCAATGCCGGCAAAGCCGCTGCGGCCGGCGCCGGCGGGCGTGTCGACCACCAGCTCGATCACCTCTTTGCGGGGGAAGGGCAAGGTGTTGAACACGGTGATGATGTGATCGTCCTTTTTATAGTTGGGATTGCAGGCGGTGTTGATCTGGTTATACAAAGCCGCCACGCTGCGGTTGGTCACTTCTTCGGCCACGGTTTGCGCGACCGAGAAGTTATAGAGCATATCTTCATGGGCCCGGTCTACCGCCGCGCCGCAAATGGAATCGTGCGCGTGGCACTTAAGCAGAAAATCCCAAGCCCGGTCCAGAATGGTGCGGGGGTATTCTTTGCCGTAGAAGGAGGCGAAGGAAGCCAGCGGCTCCGCGTGGTTGAGCAGATAGTTTTCGCATTTATCGTTAAGCAGTTTGAGTTTGATGCGGGAGGAATGGGTGGCGCCGTACAGCGAATTGAAGTTGCCGTATTCCATGGTGGTATAGCGCATTTCACCATAGTGTTTATACATATCTTCCGGCTTCACTTCAGCCCGGATGATGTCCATATAATCATCCAGCGATTCCTGCACGAATTCGATATCGTCGGAGATCTTGTTCATTTCATCGATCATTTCCGGCAGATAGCGGTAGGGCTCGTCGTTATCTTCCATATTCAGCGCCAGCAGGTGGTTGCCGATGGCGTAGGGCATCACCTGGTTGCGGATGTTTTCGATAGCCTGTTTGAAGATGGCGGTATCATGGTGATAATCAAAGTTTTCATTGAGCAACGTAAAGGCCTTTTCATACAGATCCATATCCGCCGCGTGCACCGGCACTTCGTTTACATTATAATAGTAGTTCAGGTCCTTGGTGGCGGTTTTGCCCAGCACCACCGCGCTGTGCACAAAGAAGAACCAGTTGGTGCGGGTCACGTCGTCAAAGGTACGCAAGCCGTCGATCTCGGAGCCGTCCGGTCCGATCCATTTATACAGCGGGGTTTTGATCACGTGCCGGTTGGTGCCGCGGTAGAAAATGCAGGTATCCATATCAAAGCCGCGATACAACTGAGGCATTTGGGAATTCTGGCCGTAAGACGTGGCCGTGTAGCCCGATTTCATGCCGCCGCCGAATTCCTTGGCCATGGCGTGGCCTTTAAGCAGGTTGCGCACCAGCGATTCCGCCGCCACGGTGTTGGCTTCGGGCAGGGTGTACCAGTTGACCAGCCACATTTTCTTTTGGGCGATGAGTTTTTTGATGCGATCCCGGTTTTCCGGCCGCACAGCCAGGTAATCCTCGATCACAATCGTGCCGCCGTCTACGCAGAAGCATTTGTAGGAATCCTTGGTTTCCAGAATGTTGATGATGTTGTCCATCAGGTCCACCAGACGGAGCTTGGACTGTTCCGCCGTGTGGCGCCATTCACGATCCCAGTGGGTGCCACTGATGATGTGCATGGTATACTTTTTGTTGCTCATGGTTTTGCCTCCAAACTCAAAAATCAAAAATAATAACAGATGCCTCTGCTATGATTTTACCACTTGTGTGCGTCCCGCGAAACGGAATAAGGCAAGGCCTCTTCCCCGTAATCGTCCGTGGGCGGATAGGGGGTCATGTTCAGGGTGAACATGCCGCCGTTCATAATGTCTTTATGTGATAAATACAGTTTGCCGTAAGGCCGGCCGTTGAGTGCGGCTTCCCGCCAATAAACCTTGTCGGCGTCGTTTCCGTAGGCGTTTATCACAAAATCGGTGCCTGCGTGGGTGTGGATAACGCACCGGCGCACGGCAGGCGAACCCAACACGTATTGGGGCACGCCGGGGCACACGGGATATAACCCCATTACGCTGAACACGTACCAGCCGGACATGCTGCCGTTGTCTTCATCGCCGGGATAGCCCACGTTCCAATGAAACAGTTCCCGCACGGCTTTGCGCACCCAATAGGCGGTTTTGGAGGGCGCGCCCATCATGGTGTAAATGTACGGAATATGAAAACTGGGCTGGTTGGAAAGGGCGCATTGGCCAAAGTCCACCGCCGCCATTTCGGTCATTTCATGGATCTCGGTATGGTAGCCGAAAGGCCGGTAATACGGGGGCGTGGCAAACAGCCGGTCCATTTTTTCTATCAT
>CADBNN010000049.1 GCA_902796075.1 Oscillospiraceae bacterium
AAAATAGCCCAGAATGTGCAGTTCTGTATCCGACTGAGCCGACAGTTCCACCCCGGGAATGACTTCCACGCCCAGGCGGGCGCCTTCATCCAGCGCCTGCTGCACGCCGGCCACCGAATCATGATCGGTGAGGGCCATGGCCGCAAGCCCGGCGGCGTGGGCGGTGCGCACCACCTCGGCAGGGGGCTGAGCGCCGTCGCTTTTAAGGGAATGGGTGTGCAGATCGATGGTTTTCATGGTTATTCCTCGCACACCCACAACCCCAAAGCAGGGTTGGAAATATAAAAGACCTCTTCCCCGTTCACGGTGTTAAAACCGTCTTGCAGGGTGTGGGGATCGTACAGCGCGGCCGCCTGCTCATAAGGCATATAATCGAACCCGGCGCCCCGCACCTCTTGTGCGGTGAGTTTGCCGGCGCAATAGGTGATGGTGAACCGGCCGTCGGACGAGCCGTGGATCAAATGAGCGGCCACCGACAGATTTTGCCGCAGGTCTTCGTTTTGTTCCACCAACTGCAGCACCTTTTGGCGGCCCACATAGCCGTATTTGCGGATCAGCCGGTCGTTTTCATCGTCTTCCCCAAAGCGGCCCACCGCCGGCGCCAGAATGATGAGCTGTCCCCCGTCGGCCATGGCCATGCGGGTGCGATAAATGGCTTTGTTGCCCAGCCAGGTGCTTTTAAATTCGCGGGGATCCAGATACACCACCACTTTTTGCAGCCGCCGGGGCATGTGGGTGAGGTTGATTTGCTGACTTTTTTTCACGGCCGCTTCAAAATTGGCCCGTTCCCGGCCGATATACAGGCCGTGGATGGTCACGTCGTCTCCCTGATTGGTGGTGGCGGTGAGCACGTACAGCAGCGGCAGGTTGGCCAAATAATGCTCCTGGGCATAGTCGAACACCCGGCGCACGGGCGAAAAATCCCGGCCCATGATGCGTTCCATGCCGTAAAACGCGCCCAGCATGTGGGAAGCGTTGATCATAGACGAGCCGCCGCAGCCCACAAAAATATTTTTGGAATAATTGGCCATGCCCACCACTTCGTGGGGCACCACCTGGCCGATGGACAAAATGAGATCGTAAGACGGGTCGGTCAGCCGCCGGTTGACTTCCACGTCGATCGGGGTGGTGACCAGCCCTTCGGACACTTCGCTGACGAAGGAAGCAGGCACCTGGCCCAGTTTGACCACGTCGGTACGCCAGTTGTGAACGATCATGCGGTCAAAGGGCACGTCGGGGCCGAAAAAGGCGGTCCATTCCTCCCGGGTCATGGGAGCGTGGGTGCCCAGAGCGGGCAAAATATCGATTTGGCAGGTTTTAGCCAGCAGTTCATAATACATGCGGGTGATTTTGCCGGCCCCCGAATACATACGGGTATAGTCGGGCGGCAAAATGAGCACCTTGCGCAAGGTACGGCCGGCCAGCGATTGAGCCAGCGCGGCCCGCAATTCTTGGTCAGACAGACCGTTGGCGGCTTCGTAGATCATAACGGGTTCCCCTTTTTTGCGTGGTATGCGGCGGTTGCGCCGCCATAATAGTAGCACACCCGGAGCCAAAAAGCAAGGGCGGCGCACAAAAAACAACCGGATGCATTGCTGCATCCGGTTGCGGAAAAGAAAGCAGGTTTATTTTTGCGTTTCGGCCTTGAAGTGTTCCAGCTTGCCAACGGCAAACTTCAGAATATCCAGGGCGTCTTTGGCGTCGATGGCCTTGTCCACGTTCACGTCGGCAGCCTTTTTCTGGTCGTCGGTGAGGGTCTCTTTGCCAACGGCGGCTTTGAGCACCAGCAGGGCGTCTTTGGCGTCAATGGCATCGTCGCCGTTCACGTCGCCGTATTTCACTTCGCCGGGCTGAGGATCGGGGCCGGGGCCGGGGCCGGGATCGGGATCGGTTTGTTCTTCCGGCATTTCAATGCCCAGCGCTTCGGCGGCGGCAGCCAGCTTATCATAGTTTGCTTGCTTCACAAAGCCTCTTTGAATGGGCGACAGCGCCACATAGGCATCCACAGCAGCCTGCACGGCGGTGCGATCGTCTTCGGTGGCGGGGTCGGGCAGCGCTTCAATTTTATCTACCACAGCCTGACCGGCTTTGTTGCCGTCGCTATCGGAAGCATACCAAACCTGTTTGCCGGAAACGTCTTGCATAAAGAAGGGGTTTTCTTCTTGATAAGACACCACCGGAGCCATGCCGTAGTCTAACCACCAGGCGTTGGCGGTAGCCAGAGCATAACGGTCGCCGGGGAATTCGGCGGAGTTGTTGCAGGCGATGTTGAAACGATAGGCCATGGCTTTATCGTCGTTGCGGGGCAGCCGCACTTCAATACCGAAGCCCTTGTCGATGGTGAATTCTTGGCCCACCTGATTTTCAAAGGTCATGGGGTCGTTGTCAAAATAGAAGGGCATCAGATTGGCGCGGTTGGTGATGTATTCGCCAAACGGGGTGTCGCCATAGCCCAGTTTTTTCACGTTGTGATAGTCGTTGATCAGGAAGCCGTGGCCGCCCACGCGGAACTGCACGTCGCCCTGGGTGGGATCGCTGGTTTGGTTATACCAACCGTCGGTTACCACTTCGCGGGGGGTCCCGTCAGGATAAGTGGACTGGCTGTTCGGATCGGGATCGAACCACACTTCAATGGAATCGCCGTAGCTGGAATCGGCATGCTCGCCCGGGATATAGGGCCGCAGAGTATCGTCCCAGCATTTAACATAGAAGTATACATAGTTGTCGTCATAAGCGGTCCAAACCTTGGCATAGGTTTCATATTCCATGTAAGGGCCGTTGCCGCCGACTTTGCTGAACACGTCAAACGGTTCAATGGCGTACATGGTCAGGTCGGTCAAGTCGGCCTCGTTTTCTTCCATGTACCAAACGTCCAGGTTACCGTCGATCACGAACTCTTGCGCGGGGCCGGTTTCTTCTTCGGCCATGGTGGCCACCGGCACGATCGCGAGCGCCATGATGAGGGCCAGGGCGAGTGCAAACAGTTTTTTCATTTGTTTCTTCCTCCTTAGTTTCCGACTTTTCCCGCGCCGCAAAAACACGGCGCGGGAAAAGGGATTAGCACATCAGATCATTTGTAACGATCGGCTGCCGAAGCGGTAGATCAATACAGTTCGCCGTAGTAGTCGTCGCATTCTGCCTGCGCCTGGGATTTGATGGAGGCGCAAACCTTGGCAGGTGATTTAGAGGGCGAGGTAACGGAGCTGTCGATCGCTTGCGAAGTAGAGGCGCTGAAGGGGCCGGAGCCGAATTCAGCCGTCATGTGGTTAACAGCCCATTTGTAAACGTTTTGCGAAGTGATATCGAAACCGTTGCGGGCCAGGTCGGTCACCTTGTGGTTGATGAGCTTGCTGGAGATGGCGGCCACATAGTTGAGCCAGTTGCCGATATCGTCCAGGCGGCCTTCCTTGGTTTTGGGCACCACGAAGAGGCTGCAGTCATAAATACCGTTTTTGTATTCGGTCTGATCGGGGCCGATGGGCATGGTAACAAAGCCGAAGCTGAAGTTGGCCTGGGCCGCGATGTAGGGATAGTACATCAGGTAAGACACGAACATGGCGGCTTCGCCGTTGGCGAAAGCGTTGACGCACTGCATGATGTCAGCCTTGTAGTTCCAGCTCTTATCGTCCTTCCACAGGGCTTTGCACCATTCAAGGGCATGCACGCCTTCATCGTTGCACATGGTGGCTTCCACGCGGCCGTTCTTCATAAGAGCGGTACCGCCGGCGTTGGAAGTGAGGGCCATGCCGATGATGTTGGTGTTGGAAGTGAAGCCGAACACGTCGGTTTTGTTGTCGCCGTTGGTATCGCGGGTGCAGAGCTTGGCGATGGAACGGAACGCGTCGAAGGTCCATTTGCCATCGTTATACAGCTTGGCGATATCGTAATCGGCAGCGTACTTTTTGACCATATCCTTGTTGTAGATAACGCCCATGGGCTGGGTGGACTTGGAGGCGAAAGCCACGCCGTACACCTTGCCGCCGAAGGTTTCGGAAGCGGTAGCGCCGGTGTTATACAAGGATTGCTTCAGGGTTTTGGAAGCGTAGATGTTGGCAGCGGCCTTTTTCTTGGCCACGTTGCGGCACATAACCTGCGAAATGTCGAACACGTCGGCAGAGGATTTACCGGCCATAACTTCCTTGATGATCGTATCAGCCGCACTGGAAACGTCGATAACATCGATGGTGGTGGCGATATGATACTTGTTCTTCATGTTTTCGAAGTGGGAAGTCCATTCTTTGCCGGCGGCGTCGCTGCTATTGTACACCGTGCCGTAGATGGTGCCGAGGGTGATATCGATGGTTTTGACAGTGGGCTTACCCGGCTTGCCGGGAGAAGTGCCGCTGGGAGGCGTGGATCCGGGAGAAGTGGTACTGCCCGGGTCTTTTCCGTTGCTATTGCCGTTGCCTTTGCCGGAGCCTTTATTGCCGTTGCCTTTGCCGGAAGACTTTTTGCCTTCCTCGGCTTTGGCGATCTGTTCGGAA
>CADBNN010000050.1 GCA_902796075.1 Oscillospiraceae bacterium
AATTTGCAATTTCTGCCGTCAATCTTGCAGACAACATCAAGACGCCGAAAAGTTCATATTTGATCGATCAATTTGCCCGCGCGGGAAATACGTCTGCGGCATGTTAAATGCCTGTAGGCTTGGGCGGATCATTTTCATTCTATAGAATAACGAAAATCCATCTTTTGACACCCAACAGAAACGAAAAAGCGTTTTTGTCTTTTGACAAGAGCGCTTTTTTGTATGTTGTGCTTTGCCGTCGCAAAACTTTTTGCATATTTGTTATCATTGATGGCATTATTGACATTTGATGATTCTCAAGATATAATAAAATTTACTGTTCTATAAAGTAACTATAGCCGAAACTGTTGGTATCACAAGGAAATGTGTTATTTGTTAATGAAGGGAGTGATAATATGCCGGAATACACTTATATCAATGATTATGAGCGAGAATGGACGCAAAAGTACGAGGGCACGTATACTCCCGATGAAATTGAACTGAATATAGCATTAAAGGAAGAATGCAATAAAGAAAAAGTTGATTTTGCAAGAGTTGAAGAGTTATTAAAGCAAGGCGCGGATCCGCTTGGCGGCACCGCAATATGCGGCTGGGATTTGCTTGAGCACGTTTATGGGGAAATAGTGCTTGATTCTAAAGAAAACAACAGCATCAATCTTCCGAAGGTCACAGAATTGTTTTTGAAATACGGGATGAATGTTGACGCTCCTAAAATACCTTATGATGGCGACTACAGCCTGCATCCTTTATGGCTTTTCACTTTTGTTACAAATGAGAATTCCATAGTTGCGCTGAAGATGCTGCTGGATCGCGGCCTTTCTGCCGGTGGTTTCACAGAATTTTGGGACCATGCAATGACCAATTTTATTCTAATTGAATGTGGTGATCCGGAAAATGAAGCTTTCTGGAACAAGAAATGCATTTGGACACTCAAGATGTTGCTTTTAGGTGCGACCTACGACCACATTTTTGAAGTCGATGCGGGAATCAGAGAATTTATCTGTTGTTCCTTTAATGCGAACGACGTTCACATTTTTCGCAATTGGGATGATTTTGAATATCATTTTGACACATCTTACTGCGAAAAGCATCCGCAGCTTTATGGGTCAATTGTCCACATCTTTTCCAAAAAGACCGGTCAAGAGGTTTGGACGTTCGGCGTTGGCTCAGGCGGAAGAGAAACATTAAAAACCATCTGTGGAGATTTTTGAACAAATATAATTATATGAGGATTACTGGATATGCGTTTTGAAAAAAGGCCCGATGAATTGATTTTAAGGGATGACCCAAAAATGATTAAAATATCTATGGATCGCAAGAAAATCATTGGTTGGCATGAAGATGAGTTTAATAATATCATTGATGAGTTTGATGACAATCAAATTGAAATATGCTACCGCGAAGACGATGAAGAGGGATTTAGCTTTGGAGGCGGTTTTTTTGTTTCAACGCACGATATTCACGCAATGGCCAATTGTATCCGTGACGTTATAACAACGAAAAGAAAAGAGGCTCGTTGTCATAGTCAGGGCGATATTATCAGGCTTTATATGGGCTTCGATTCGCAATCGGATAGTTTTACTATTTCAGTAGGGTTGATAGAGACCTTACTGGGTGAATACCACATTACAATTACCAAAACCGGACTCTCGCGTGATGAGTTGGAAGAATATATACAACCATTTTTTATTTGGGAAAAAGAGTATCCGATCGTTTTGGAAAAACAATGACGCTGTCCGATTCAATTTGTTTTCGCAAAAGAAAGAAGCCGCTTCACGCGGCTTTTTCTTTTTGTACTCTTCTCTTTTCACTTTTCACTCTTCTCTCCGCTCCCCACGCGACTTTTTCCAGTGAATAGAGAAAAGAGAAGAGAGAAGAGAAAAGGTAGTTTTGCTCCGCAAAACATTGATTATATGGAATCGTTCTTGTATAATGAAAGTATACGGAACACCTAACATTTTCGTTTTACAACCGACTATATAGTTGAAAGCTTTCAAGAATCGTATTTGCGGGAGAAAAAATGAAACGGATAGAAATGTTGAAAATGATTGATGCGGATCTGATTGATCGTGTTTATCGCTATTGTTACGCAAGAACGACAAACAGCCATGAGGCAGAAGACCTTTGTTCTGATATTCTGTACGCTGTCGTAAAGTCTTGTCATAACGATAAAGAAGTCAGCAATCCGATCGGTTATTTTTGGTCAATTGCTCACAATGTTTATGCTGATTATTGTGAAAAAAAGCATATCCAAGCTGAAAATATGATTGAGATACAGGATGAGCATTTTGAGATGATTCCGTATAAAGAAAATAACGATGATATTGACGAAAATCTTCTGTCTTCTATATATCGTCAGATTTCGAATCTTTCTTACGCTTACCGAAAAGTTATGATCGGCTTTTATCTGGACGGGAAATCCACAGCGCAACTGGCAAAAGAATTATCTCTCCTGGAAACTACGGTTCGACAACGATTGTTCTATGCAAGAAATGAAGTGAAAAAAGGGGCAACGAAAATGGATGAAACACGAATCGTAAACAGACCGGCACTGCTGGAAGAAATGAACTGGACCGAATGGGGTACAGGCAACCCTCACGACGGCGATCCCCGCGAGGTATGTACAAGACAGTTATCAAAACATATTGTCTGGCTTTGCAGGAAAGAATCTCAGACCGCGCGTAGTATTTCCGACAAACTCGGTGTTCCGATGACATACATAGAGGAAGAACTTGAAATTCAGGCTCACGGAACAAACGGCAGATACGGAATGCTGAAGAAAACCGATTCCGGTAAGTATATAGTTAACTGCGTTCTTCTGGACGAAAAGGAAATTGCCGATCTGCAGAAATTATATACGGATTGCATTCCGATGATTTCGGAAATTGTCATGAAACACATTGCCGAAAACAAGGAGAAGTATTGTTCTTTCCCATATGTCAATAAAAATCCGACGTTGAACCTGATACTGTGGCAGCAGGTGTTCTGCATGGCATGTTCTTTTTCAGACTGTGTGGAGAGCAGATTGAAAGACTTTTATATGAAGGATGTGGAACAGTCCAACCGCCCGTTTACGGTTTTCTGCTATAAAAACGGAATGAACCCCAAACATTGGGGCGCAGGCTGGGATGGAGTCGACGCATCGGATATCTGCGGATATAAGCATATCCACTTAAATAATATTTATATCGGAAGAATCAAACCGCATTTTCGCTGTGGGTGTAATGTCTCAACGGATGCAAAACTGCGCATGGCGATCCGCGCCGTTTACGGTTTGCCGATCCATGATCTTTCCGAAGACGAGAAAGAGATTGCCGCAAAAGCAGTTGAATGCGGCTACTTGTATCGTGAAAATGACATTTTGTACACGAAATTTCTTGTTAACAAGAGAAACGATTCACGGTCGCTTTTTAACACGACAAATCTTCTGCACGATATGATGCCGGCAGAACCGGTCGACGCTGTTGCAAGTAAAATATCTCAGTTCGTCCGTCGAAATCTCCCGAAGCATTTGATGGGTGATTATCTGTATGTGAATAGTTTGGCGAATCTGCCTGTGCTGGATATGCTTGTGGAAGCGCTGATTGATAAAGGCCTATTAACACCTCCTGAAAACGGCATCGGAGCTGAAGGGATTTGGATGGATATTGAATAATTTGCTGCGAATGAATAGTTGGAGAAATACAACAGAACGCAAGGCAATCTATTTGGTTTTCGCAAAAGAAAGAAGCCGCTTCACGCGGCTTCTTTTCTCTTTTCCTCATTGCCCAAACCGGCGGCGCACGTCTTCCATGCTTGCCTGCAATATCGCTTCCGGGTCGGCGTCCACCAGATCCAACCCGGCGGCTTGTATCAACTCGATCTGGCGAATGCCGTAAAAGGTTTCGGCCAGCGCCTTCACATAGCCGTAGCCGTATGCCGTCGGTTCGTTTGTGCCGCCGGCCGTGGTAACGTAAATGAGTATTTTGGCCTTGCATAGACCCTCCGCTTGCCCGCGTTCGTTGTAGCAAAAGGTTACGCCCACCACGTTGATCTGCTCTAAATACCGTTTCAGGCAGGCGGGGAAGGACAGATCCCACAGCGGCGCGGCGATCACAATGGTATCGGCCGCCGCAAATGCCGCCGCCGGCGCCAGCAACGGGTCGTTGAACGCCTCCAGGTGAGCCAGTTCGTCCCGGCGGCGCAAGGTTTCCTCTTCCATGGCGGGAAAGTCGCACTCCCACACCCGCACTTCCCGCACCTCGTCCCGCAGGCAAGCCAGCAAACAATCGGCCAGCCGTTTGGTGCGCGACCGAGCACGCACGCAGGCGTTAATATACAGTATCATGTGGGTTTTCCTTTCTCTTATAGCATGTTGCTTTATCGGTTGTTATACGCATTGCTTCAGCGCGTATATTATACGCAAAAAATCTTGGCCTGTCAACGGTTTGCCGCTTGTTTGCCCTGTTTGCAAAAAACATGATTGAATGCGAGAAAGTATATTGACGAATGAATGAAGTCGTGCTATAATACATAAAACAAATCATCCGGCAAACCCGGAATGATCCGGTCGCGCAAAGCTATAGGGTCTTTTCAAGATAGCCAGTTGCTTTTTCAAACATCGCCTATGCTTTTGTGTGACGATGTTTTTTGTTTATTTTACAAAAGAGGGTGACAGATTTGAAATGGTCCATTCGCAAGAAAACGACACTTATGACCGTTATTTTTGCTTTGGTGCTCGATCTGATCGCCACGCTGATCCTTAGCAACGTTATTTCCGGCTTGGTAGATAAACGATACTGCGATAAGGCGGACAATATGTCGGCCACTATCGCCCAAATGCTGGACGTGGAGCCCTGCCGGCAACTGCAGGAGCAGGTTTCCGCCATTTATAGCGCCACCGATTCCACCGAACGTGTGGGCAGTTGGGAGTGGGGAACCAGTGCGTTTTACGCCTATTTAGACCGATATAATTCCGTAACGCAAAGCGAAGCGTTTCAAAACGTGCGCGCTTTATTGCAATCCGTGCAGGCCACCAGCAAGGCCAGAAGTGTGTATTTAGCCTATGTAGACGCTTCCACCAGGTCGTTTGTTTATTTGGTGGATTCCGCAACGGAAGACCCCTGCCAGCCAGGCTGCTTTGATCCGCTGAATGACGAAAACCAGGCGGTGCTGTCTAACCCGACTCGCGGCTTTCCCGCCCGCATTACCGATTCAGACAAATGCGGCTGGCTGGTTACTGCCGGCGCCCCCTTGCAGGATGCCGACGGCAACGTGATTTGTTATGTTATGACCGATATTTCTATGGAAAGCGTGCGGGCCGAACAAAATGCAAACGTGATCAAAACCGTTCTGATCATGCTGGTCGCAACGGCAGTTCTGTGCTATGTTGTGCTGGTCATTATCAACAACTTGTTTGTTAAGCCTCTGCGCCAGATCGCCGACGCGGCTTCTCGCTACCGCGCTACCGATGCTTCGTCCGCTTTCATCAACCACAATGCGTTTTCCAAACTGGATATCCATACCCGCGATGAGATCGAATCGCTTACCAATTCCATGAAACAGATGGAAAGCGATATGAACGAGCATTTGGAAAACCTCATGTCGGCCCACGATCAACTGTCTGTATCTAAGAGCGTGGCCAGCGAAATGAGCGAACTGGCCAACACCGACTCTCTCACCGGGCTGCGCAACAAAACCGCTTATGACGTGGCCATTGCGGAGCTCAGCCGGGATCTCCAGTCCGGCCGCAACAAATTCGGCATCGTGATGATCGACCTGAACTTCTTAAAGCGCACCAACGATACCTACGGCCACGAAAACGGCAACGCCGCCATTACCGATTTGGGCAAGTTGATTTGCGCCGTGTATGCGCATTCGCCCGTGTTTCGCATTGGCGGTGATGAATTTGCCGTTATTTTAAAGCACCACGACTTTATGTACGCTATGTCACTGGCGGCAGAATTCAACGCTCGCATTGAACATCTTTCCAACGATCCCTCTTTGCCGCCCTGGCGGCAGATCTCGGCCGCTCTCGGCTACGCCTTGTTCAATCCGGATGAAGATACTTCGGTGCTGGATGTGTTCAAACGGGCCGACCATGCCATGTATGACCGCAAGCGCGAAATGAAATCGATCCGCACCGATTGACCGTTATAAAAACCGATCCCCCACAGGTGAAGCCTGCGGGGGATTTTTTTTGTAAAATGCGATTTTCAACGCTGTTCCACGGCGGCTTTTACCACTTCATAGGCGCCGTTATACAGACCTTGCCGGGCGTTAAGCAAAATGCGGTCGTTCATTTGGTCCAATATTTCCGGCGTGTGCTGCAACAATGCCAGCATGTCGGCCGTTTCGCGGCCGGGCGCCACTTCATAGGTGCCGTCGCCCACTTCGGCGCTATGGATCGCGCCCCACACCTCATGGCCGCCCACGTGCTGAATAAACAGTTTGGGAATGGGGTAAAAGGCCAGTTCGCTTGGCTTGGTTATCAGCACGTCGCTGGCCCGCATGAGCAAATTGGTAATATAAACTGCGGCAAAAATGTCCTCATGATAAAAGGCGGTAATACCGTTCACAGGCCCGGTGAGCGCCTGGCGTGCAAATTCGGCCGCCGCAGGATAATCGTCGGCATACACCATGGCTTCTTTCAAGGCGGGCACGGCGTTTTGCAGGGCGCGCCACACGCCCTTGTGGTCGCCCACGTTGATCAGCAGCGCCGCTTTACCGGCTGTCACTTCGGGCAGCAGATCTTCAATGATTTGTGCAAATAACGCCTGCTGGGCCCCGGCGCCGCCTACCGTGAGCAAATAGCGAATGGGCTGGCCTGTGCGCAGCCGCTCCTGTCGGGCGGCGGTATCAGCGTCCAGATCTTTTACCAGTTCGTGGTCAATATAATGGCCGGTATAGCGTATGGCGTCGGCCGGCATGGGCTGCAAGGACCGGGTCTTATCCATACCTCGCAGGGCCATATAGCCCAAATAAGCCGAATGAGTCTGCACCGTGTGCAAACTGCCTTCCGCCAGATGCAGCGCCATGGGCCAGTTGTCGGGAATGGCGTTTACCACCCGTTTAAAACCGGCGTGAACAGCCGCCTGGGCCGGCCACACGTGGGTCGCGATATAGGGCGTTTCTTTGGGCAGTTGGCCCAGCAAGTTGGCCATCAGTTGGGCGCTGGCCTGGTCCGCCGCGTTGTAAGAAAGCTTGCGAAAGCCTTCACTGTTTAGCTTTTCCCAATATAAAGCGTTAAACAGCTTGCTTTTTTGCGAAAGGCGCGAGCCCATGGAATACAGGTTGTTTTGGTGGCTGATGATTTTGGTGCAGGTGGATTCGGGAAAGGAATTTAAGTCCAGCCAAATGGGTTCATATCCCAGTGCGTGGGCGCAAGAGGCCATAGCCATGGAAATACGGTAATGGCCAAAGCCCATGCGAATGTTGCCGATGAAGATCGATTTATCGGTGAACGCGGCGCCTTCGCCCGCTACCAGGCGGCGGGTGCCCAAAGGAGCCAGCACGTCATTGTCCGCCAGAGCAAAGGAATAGACGACGCCGGCGTCGTCGCCAAACTTTTTGGCGAATTTGCGCTGGGTCTTTTGCGCCTTTTTCACGTCTTTTGCCGGCATGGTGTTGCCGAATATAACAGTCGATTTGTTGTTCATAATGCCTCCCGAGAATAAAAGAGTTGACAATTTGCATTAAATATTATAAACTATAGCGGGAATTTTGTCAAAACTTTTATGATTTGACTTTTTTTCACCGATTTTTTAGGAGGAACGATTCATGAAAAAGATTACCAACAAAGTGCTTTGGATCTTTGCCGTGGGGCAATTCGGTTGGAGTTTGCTTTCCGGCATTATCTCCACTTGGCTGGTCCATATGTATACCGGCTTGCACACGCCCGGCGATACAAACGGTATTTTCGGTGATTTTATCACCCAATCGCCGCTGCTGTTTTCTCTCACGCTGTTCGGCATCATCACAGCCGTAGGCCGTGTGTTTGACGCCGTTACCGATCCGCTGGTAGCCAGCTGGTCTGACCGGGCCAACTTTAAGGGCGGCCGCCGTATTCCGTTTTTGCGGGCCTTTTCCATTCCCTTCGCGTTGGTAACGGTGGCGATTTTCGTGCTGCCTCAAACCGCTTCCATTGCAGCCAATAACGCTATCATCTTTGTGCTGCTCATGCTGTTCTATCTGTTTATGACGCTGTATTGCACCCCCTATAACGCGCTCATCGCCGAACTGGGCGATACACAAAAGAACCGCATCAACGTTTCCACCTACATTTCTTTCACTTATATCGCCGGCTTTTCGCTGGCCACTTTTATCCCTTCGCTTGCCGGCATGCTGGAAGGCTTTGCGGGCAGCCAGGAAAATTCCATTCGCATCGCCATTGGCATTATGTGTCTGCTGGCCACCATCGCCATGATGATCCCCGCCATCTTTATCAAAGAGCGGGACTATATCGATTCAAAACCGGTTAAAACACACGCGTTTTCTTCGTTGGTGCAAACGTACAAAAACAAGCAATTCCGTCGCTTTGTGTATGCGGACGTGATCTATTTCTTCGCCGTAACGCTGTTCCAAACCGGCCTGGCCGACTTTGAAACCCGTCTTATGCTTATCCCTTCCACCAACACGTTCCTGCTCACGGTGCTTATGACGGTGGTTTCCCTGGCCTTGTATCCGGTCATCAACCGCCTGGCGCCCGTGCTGGGCAAAAAGCGGCTGATCGTGGTGGGTTTCTTTGCCTATTCCGCTGTGTTCTTCCTCACGGCCATTTGCGGCACCGGCATGATCTGGGGCGTTATCGTGGCTGTTACGGCCGGTATCCCCATGGCGATTTTAGGCATTTTGCCCCAAGCCTGTGTGGCGGACGTTTCGGAACTGAATACGCTGGAAACCGGCGAAGACCGCAGCGGCATGTTCTTTGCCGCCCGCACCTTTGCCATGAAAATGGGCCAGGCGATCTCGATGGTGATCTACACCTCCATCACGGCCGCCGCCGTGGCGATCGTCACCAGCCATACCGACAGCGCCGGCAACGTGGACCTGCAGGCGATATGGTCGCAGATCCAAATGCCTTACCGCACCACCGCCATTGTGGCCACAGTGGCGTGCTTGCTTGGCGCGGTGCTGTTCCTGCTGTATAACGAAACCGACATTTTGGCCAAGATCCGTTCTTTGAAAGGTGAGGAAAAATAATCATGAAATGGCGGGAAACCATTGTTAAAACCTCCGGGTCCCCGCGTTTGAACGAAACGAACGATGATAACCGGTATACCCTTACGTTAGTGCCGGATGTGCATCATCCGGCCAAACTGGAAAGAATCGCCGTGGTTTTTTCCTTCGATTTTCATGCAGACGACCGGTTGTTCTGCAACGGCTATCAAAGCTGGACCTACAGCCCGGAAAGGTCTGTTCACGGCATGGACAAAGCCCTGCGTCATTGTCCCGGCTGGGTGGAGCGTAAGTTCGGTTTTACCCGCTATGGCGACGGCTGGTTTTATCCGCCCCGTTACCAAAAAGGGGTGCAGCACGGCTATTCCTATGCCTATGTGCGGCGGGGCGAAACCTATTATTTGTTCGGCTCGCTGTGTGAAGATACGGGCTTTACCCGCATCACGTTCGATACGCATGCAGGCACCGTTACGTTTGAAAAAGATTGCGCCGGCCGGATGATCGACAGCCCGTATATCGCGCTGGACGTGGTGCACGTGGCCGGTCGGGAGCAAGTCGTGTTTAACGCTTGGTTCGACGCCCTGAACGTAACGCCCCTGCCGGCCCCCAAAGCGGTGGGCTATTCCAGTTGGTATAACCGCTATCAGAACATCAACCGTTCGGCGCTGGAAAAGGACCTGGCCGGCTTGCTTACGCTGCCGGTCAAGCCCGACGTGTTTCAAATCGACGACGGCTACGCCCGCTATGTGGGAGATTGGCTAGACGCAGACCCTGTTAAATTCCCCGACGGCATGGCGCCGGTAGCGGAAAGGATCCTGGCGAGCGGTATGCGGGCCGGTTTATGGCTGGCGCCCTTTGTGTGCGAAGCAAAATCCGCTTTGTATAACGATCATCCCGACTGGTTGCTCAAGGACGCGCAGGGCCAACCGGTTTATAGCGGCAGCAACTGGAGCGGCGCTTATGCGTTAGACATTTATCATCCCGAGGTGCGCGACTATTTGCGACGGTGCTTTGCCACTTATCGCGCCATGGGTTTCACCCTGTTTAAGCTGGACTTTTTATATGCGGCCTGCATGCGGCCCACCGCCCATAAAACCCGGGGCGAAATGATGGCGGACGGCATGAAACTGCTGCGGGAAATATGCGGCGACGCGGCCATTCTGGCTTGCGGCGTGCCGTTGGCGTCCGCTTTCGGCCGGGTGGAATATTGCCGTATCGGTCCCGATATTTCGCTGGCGTATAACGACGTACCCTTTATGCGCCTGTTTCACGCCGAACGGCCGTCAACCAAGCACACGGTGCGCAACACAGTGTTTCGCCGCCAGTTGAACGGCCGGGTGTTTTGGAACGATCCCGACGTGTTTATCCTGCGCGATCACAACACCTCTCTTTCCGCCGCCCAAAAGGACATGCTGGGCACGGTGAACAGCTTGTTCGGCGGCGTGTTGTTTGCGTCAGATGAATTTGACCGGTATTCCGACGCGCAAAAAGAACAGTATGCCCGGCTGTGCCGTCTTCACACCGCAACAAACGTGGAAGTGGAGCAGGCCAACGACACCGGCCTGACCGTTGGCTGGCTTGAAAACGGCGAGCATAAATCGCAGCATCTGGCCTGGTAGAGAATACAAAAAAACAGCCTGTCACCCGACAGGCTGTTTTGTTATGCACGTTTTATTCTGCCGGAATCGGCATGGCGTTGGCGGGCAGCCAGTCGTAAGTGGTCTGCCAATCTATCGGTTGGATCGCGCAGGTCTTGTCGCCGCAGCGCACCCACCACGCTTCTTGCGCCCGCAAAAACGTGAGGGGCGCGGCATAGCCCGTCTGTTCGTCCATGCGGGCGTAAAGCGTAAACGCGGTCACCGCGTCGGCAGCGGGATCGGTTTGTGTTTGTGAAAGCGTTACGGTGCCCAGTACCGTCCAAACAACTTGGATCTCCTCCGGGGTGGTCACCACTTTAAAGGTGCCGGCTTCGTTGTTGTGCAGGGCGATTTCGGCTACATTGTCTGCCGGCTGTGTAAACAGGTCGGAAAGTTCGGTGAGTTGCTTTGCTGTGAACAACGTTGCCAGCCATTGATGCAGTTCGGTCAAATCGCCTCGATACAGGCTTTGCCCGATTTGCACGTATTCCGACGCATACACCGCATAGGTGTCGATCTCTTTTCCGGCTGCGTCTGTTAACGTAAAACGATACGCGGCGTTTTCCGGCAGTTGGGTGCTTTCGGTCACCGCTTGCAAGTCGGCGTTGGCCAGCGCATTCATTAAGTCGGCCACGTCCTGCGGATCTTCCACCGCAAGGGGCGGCACGGGAAGCCCCGTCACTTTTGCCACATAAGCGCCGGCCGGTTGGGTTTCCGGCATGGTATAAGCTTGGCTACTGCAAGCCGTCAGCCCGGCAACCAGCGCCAGCAGGCACGCGATCAATCGCAGTTTGCCTTTCATCGTATCACTCCCGCATATTGCTTTTTGCCTATTGTAGCAGTATCGGGGACAAAAATCAAGAGAAAAGCGTTTTGTTTTAACACAAAACGGGCTGGATCTGCCTGCTTTGCAGGGCTGCTTCCAGCGCGGGGCGTATTTGCGCAAAATCGGCCACCAGAGAAGCCGGCTTGCCGGTGGGGTCATCCTGCCGCATGGGCACAAAATAATAGTGCTTTTGGGCAAGCAAACGCCCCAATGCGGGGGCGGAGCCGGACAATGCGTCGTTGGTGGAAACGGCGATCACCACCGGCCGTTCATTGCGCAAATGGGCTTTGGCCGCCAGCGTAACGGGAGAATCGTAAATCCCCGCCGCCAACTTGCCTAGCGTGTTGCCGGTGCAGGGGGCTATCACCAGCGCGTCCAGCAGTTTTTTGGGCCCAATGGGCTCGGCGTCAAACAGAGTGTGTATGATGGGCCGACCGCACACAGCTTCGATACGTGCGCTGAAATCCGCCGCGGCGCCAAAGCGGGTGTCTATTGTGTGGGCGGCGGCCGATTGAATGGGTATGACCTCATACCCGGCGCCGCACAAAGCTTCTATTTGGGGCAGCACGCGGGCAAAGGTGCAAAAGGATCCGCACATGGCAAATCCTATAGTGGTAGACATATGGATCAGTCCGTTTCTTCAAAATGATGGGCAATGGTTTGCCAAATAATGTCTGCCGCCGAAGCCGGCGCGCAGCGAGCGGGCAGGGCCAGGGCGTGAATGTGGCGCAGTCCCCGCCGGCGGGCGGCTTGTTTGTCTACGCCGCCGGGCGGCGACGCCAGGTCTATCAGCAGGCAATGATCCGGCTGGGCCGCTATGGCCGCCGCGTCTATCACCGGGGCCGGCGCCGTGTTGAATATTACGGCAAAGGCATGATTCGGCAACTCGTTTGTCGTTATGGCCTTCATGTGCAGCGCCAGGGCTTCTTGCCGGGCTTCCGGCCGGCGGGCCGCCACCGTAACGCGGCAACCCAGCGCTTGCAGTTTGTTGGCCAGTATGCGGCCGATACGGCCGTAGCCCACCACGCACACCGGCGTTCCCTCCAGTTGGCGCGACGTGTTGCGCAGGGCGATCTCAATGGCGCCTTCGGCCGTTAACAAGGCGTTTTGCTGCAAAAACCGTTCTTCTTTGCCGTAATCAAACAGCGTCATGTGTTTTTTTCGGCACAGTTCCGCCACAGCAGGGGGCAGCATGCCGCCGCACAGTCGGCAGCCGGCCGGCAAACGGTTCAGCACGTCGCTCAATGGCAGGGGTCCGGCGGCGTAAGGCGCGTTGAGCGTTGCGCCGTCCCGCGTGGCCGGCACCGGCAAAACGGCTAAATCCACCGGCGGCGCCGCTTCGTCCCAAGGGCGCACGTCCCCCGGCAGCTGAACGCAATGCTCCAGCCCTACGGCATAAACGGTCATGCCTTTTTGCAGCAGCATAGCAGCCATCATGCGCTGGCGAATATCACCGCCTGCCAGCAAACATGTGTGTATCATGGTCGATCGATTCCTTTCTGAAATAAAAGATCCCGCACAGGATGAATCAGTACATCCTATGCGGGATTTGTCCACTTGTGAAACACGTTATGCCGTTTGTTCTTTCACAAATTCCCATTTATCCGTTTCGGCCAGGCCCAGCAGATCGACCCATTTTTCAAACGCCGCCTTGGCGTTAACAAACCCTTCGGGATGATGCGCGTCGCTGGCCAAATAAAAGCCGCATCCCTGGTTTTTGGCAATTTGATAGGGTCGCAGTACGTCGTCCAGCAGCGATTCGTCAGCCGGCAAGGCGCAGGCGTTCAATTCCACTCCCATGCCCACGGCGGCGGCTCTGGCAAACAGGGCGGCCAGTTCGTCGTCGCTGAACAGCGCCAGCGTTTGGGCCAGCTTGTCGCTGCCTATCAGGCAGGAAGTAAAATGGGTCATACCCATGCGCCGCAGGGGCAGCTCCGTGTGCGCCAGCAGGGTTTGCAGGCGGTGCAGATAGTATTCTTTTACAAACGCAGGCGTGCGGGGAAAACAGGCGGGATCTGTCACAAAACCGGAAAGGTGCAAATGCCCGGTCGAAATCAAGCAATAGTCCATGGTTTCCAGCGTCGGCAAAGAAATGCCGATGGTATCCCGCCGGTTCATGTCCACTTCTGCGCCGAACAAAAACCGGCATTTATCCGATTGCGGCAACGGCAGAACCGAAGCCCATAACTCGTTTCCCACGTCCAGCCAGCCGGGCGCGTCGCCGTAATCCACATTCAAATCCCAAAAGTGATCGGTAACGCCCACCAGCCGGTAGCCGTTGGTGAGCCCGTAGGCCAAAATGGCGGCTGTGGTTTGACGATCGTCCCGGGAGCAGGGCGAAATTTGACTGTGAATGTGCAAGTCGTGATCAATAACGTAACGCATGCGATCCCTTCTTTCTTTTCGTATTATACTGCCGTTCCATTCAAAATGCAATCCCGTTGTGCACCCGGACAATCCTGCGGGCATAGCATGGGAATAACCGGTTTAAAAGAGGTGCTGAGTATGAATACGATCGATTATGAGGCGGCATTGGCCGAACAACCCCGATTCTTTTTGGGCGCCAATGCGGGCAGCGGTTTTTATAACGGCTTTGCCGCTGTTTACGACCCCTTGCAAGGGGAACATTTATTCATCCTGAAAGGCGGCCCCGGAACGGGCAAATCCACTTTTATGAAGCGCACCGCCGCGGCGGTGCTTCAGCAGGGGGAACCGTGTGAACTGTGTTACTGTTCATCCGATCCCCGTTCGTTAGACGGGGTACGGTTTCCCACTTTGGGCGCGGCTATCGTAGACGGTACGGCGCCCCACGTGACGGAAGCAAAATACCTGGGCGTGAGCGAACGTATTGTGAACGTGGGGGACTGCCTGGATATGGCGGCGGTGGAGGCCGAGCGGGAAACGCTGTTGCCGCTGTATGAACAAAATGCCAAACTGCACAAGCGGGCGGGCCGTTTTATTGCCGCCGCGTCCCAATTGCTGGACGACAGTTTTACAGCCGATTGCGAGGGCTGTCAAATGGAAAAAGCCGAAGAATTGGCCCGGCGGCTGTGCCGCACGTTACTGCCGACGCGTAACCGCAACGGGACCCAGACCAAGCGGTTTTTAAGCGCCGTTACCCCCGAAGGCGTTGTTGTGTTTGAAGATACGGTCTACAACCTGGCCGAGCAGGTTATTGTGATTGACGACGAATTCGGGGCGGCTGCTTCGGTCATGCTGGCGGTCGTGCGCCAATGGGCGTTAGACGCCGGATACGAAAGCTATGTGTGCCCCTGCGCCGTATCGCCCGAACGAAAAATCGACCATGTGATCGTGCCCGGACGGCGGCTGGCGATTTGCACCGCCAACAGTTTGCTGGCATTTGACCGGGAGCCTGCCCGCCGCATCCGCGCCGGACGTTTTCGGGATAATACGGTGTTTGCCCAGCACAAACAGCGCATGCGGTTCAATAAGCGGGCGGCGGCCGAACTGTTGGAAGGCGCCCACAACTATCTGGCGCAGGCGCGGCAGGTGCACGACCAAATAGAAGCCTTTTACGTTGCCGCAATGGATTTTGACCGGCTGGAGGATATGCGCCGCCAAACCACCGAACGAATCCTGTCACGCACGCTGTAATATGATTGACACCGCGGCCCCAAAAGGTCGCGGTGATTTTTTGCCCGTAATGCGCATATATATACGATCCAGGAAAAAAAGGAGGCGGTGGCCGATGGGGAGACGGAACGGATCGCGCGGCGACGAAATCGAACGTGCGTTCGCCTTGCCGCCCGGCGCGGTGAGACGCGATTACAAACTGCTCATGATCGGCGGCAGGGAAGTGAGCATTGAAGGCTGCCGCGGGATCTTAGAATACGAAAGCACCGTCATCCGCCTCAGTCTCGGCCAGTGCCAGTTAAAGGTGACGGGCCGGGATCTGGTGATCCGCTTGCTGGACGGCAGCTGTGTGGAACTGGAAGGGTTTGTGACCGGACTGGAGTTTTCGGCGTAGCGGGGAGGAAACGCGTATGCTTTGGTGGCTGGAATGGTTTTGGGGATATGTGGTGGTGCGGGTCACCGGCAAAACGCCCGAACGGTTTATGAATTTGTGCGCCTTCCGTCGCACGGATATGTGGGATTTTGCTCCCTGTGACAACGGTGTGACAGTGAAGATCCGCGCTTCGGAATTCAAACACCTGCGCCGAGCGGCCCGCCGGGGCGGCTGTCGACTGCATATTGAACGCCGGTGCGGTCTGCCTTTTGTGCTGCGGCGCTATCGCGGCAGGGTAGGCCTGCCGCTGGGGGTCGTTGCCTTTGTTCTCATTCTGCAGGTGTTGTGCGGCCGGGTGTGGCAGTTCGACGTGCAGGGTGTTCGTCTTCTCACCCGCGAAACGGTATTGCAGATCATGGCCGAATACGGCATTCGGGAAGGCGTGCGTACGAACGCGTATGAGTGGGCAACCGTGCGACAGACCATTTTGCACGACCATCCCGAGATCGCCTGGATGTCCCTTAACCCGGTAGGCACCGTTATGCACGTTGATTTGAGCGAAGCCACGCCGCCGCCGGACAGCGCCAATCAGCCGCCCTACAGCCTGGTGGCGGCGGCAGACGGCCGCATAACACAAATCAAAGTGTTTGCCGGCACGCCGGCCGTGCAGGCGGGCGATGCGGTGGTGAAAGGAGACGTGCTGGTGAACGGCGCCGTAACGTTGCCGAATGGCAGCGTGGTGTATCAGCATGCGTCTGCCGAAATCACAGCCGAAACCGTGCGGCGCATGCAGTTTGCGGTACCGCTTACACAAACCAAAAGCACCCGGGCCGGCCCGCCGTGTGTGCGGCGCACACTGGCCATATTCGGCTTGCAAGTGCCGTTGTATCTGGGCAGTTTGAATGGCCCCTATGAAACCGAAACAACAACGTGGCATTGGCAGATAGACGGCGTTGTTTTGCCTGTTTCGGTGCGCACAGCCGTCTGTTTTCCCTTGCAGGAAACGCCGCTGCGTTTAACGCCGGCGCAAGCGCTTGCGCAGGGCAAACAGCAGGCCGAACAGTATGTACAAAACAACCTGGCCGGCGCTGATGCGATACGGCTGGAGTATACGCATTCGATGGTAGACGATCAGTTGATCGTAAAAGCAAAAATTTATTGCCGTGAGAGCGCCACATTTGCGGAAAAACGGTTGATTTATGATTAAAACGTGATATAATGTAAACAAATAAAAAGGATTTTGTTATAAACAGAGAGGTATTATGTACGAACAACTGATCAACATAGACAGAATGGATTTAGCGATCGGCCTTTTCGGCAGCCTGGACCAAAATATCCGGCAGCTGGAACAGGCCTTTGCTGTTACCATTACCGTGCGCGAAGGCGATCTGAAAGTGGCCGGCGAGCCGGAACAGGTCATGCAGGCCGAACGCGCCGTGCAGGGTCTTCTTTCACTGCTTGGCAGCGGCGAAACGCTTAACGACCAGAACGTGGCCTACGTGATTTCGCTGGTGAAGGACGGGCAGGACGATAAACTTTCCGGCCTGGCGGATAACGACTGCATTTGCATCACGTCCAAAGGCCGGCCGGTAAAGCCCAAAACCCTGGGCCAACAGCAATACGTGCAGGCCATTCGGGACAATACGGTGGTGCTGGCCGTGGGCCCCGCCGGCACCGGCAAAACCTATTTGGCGGTGGCCCAGGCGGTTAAAGCCTTTCGCGCCAAGGATGTGAACCGCATCATCCTCACCCGTCCCGCGGTGGAAGCCGGTGAAAAGCTGGGCTTCTTGCCCGGTGACATTCAGCAAAAGGTAGACCCTTACCTGCGCCCGCTTTACGATGCGCTGTTTGACATGTTGGGCGCCGAAAACTTTTTGAAGTATCAGGAACGCGGCAACATTGAAGTGGCGCCCCTGGCCTATATGCGCGGTCGCACGCTGGACGACAGCTTTATCATTCTGGACGAAGCCCAGAACACGACTCCCGAGCAAATGAAAATGTTTTTGACCCGGTTGGGATTCCATTCCAAAGTAGTGGTCACCGGCGATATCACCCAAATCGACCTGACCGACCAAAAGCGTTCCGGCTTGCTGGAAGCGACGGCGGTGCTGAAAAATGTAGACGATATTGCCGTGATCCATTTGAGCGAAAAAGATGTTGTGCGCCATAAACTGGTGCAATCCATCATCAGGGCCTACGATCAGTATCAGCAAAAAAAGGAACGTGAAAGAACCATAAGGAGAGCGCATGATGGAAAAGGTAAAAGTCATTATTAAAAACGATCAAAAGCAGGTCAAGATCCCCACGGGCGTACGCCTGCTGCTGCGGCGTTGCTGCAACGCCGTGCTGGTGATGGAGCATTTCACCGATCCCGCCGAGATCTCCATTACATTTGTGGACGACGACCAGATCCACCTGCTCAACCGGGAACACCGGCATGTGGACCGGCCCACCGACGTGTTGTCTTTCCCCCTGGGCGAAAACGGTCAGTATGATACCAATCCCGAAAACGGTGCTAAAATGCTGGGCGATATTGTGCTGAATATTCCGTGTGTTGTGCGCCAGGCGGAGGAATACGACCACTCCTTCCAGCGGGAGATCGCCTATTTGACCGCCCATTCCATGCTGCATTTGTTAGGGTATGACCATGAAGCAGGCGGCATGGAAGCGGTGCGCATGCGTGAAAAAGAAGAAGAGGTCATGCAGCAGCTCGGCTTGCCCGTTACGTCGAACTATACTTTGGAGTAATATGGATCAACAATATTCTGCATTTGTGGCTATCGTGGGGCGGCCCAACGCCGGTAAATCCTCGTTGCTCAACACCATGCTGGGGCAAAAAGTGGCCATCGTGTCAGACAAGCCTCAAACCACCCGCACCCGTATTATGGGCGTTTTGACCGACGGAGCCTATCAGTTTGTTTTTATCGACACCCCCGGCTTTCACAAGCCCCGCACCGCGTTGGGTGAAAACATGATCAAAGCCGTCGGCAACGGTATGGACGATGTGGATGTTTGCCTGCTGGTGGCCGATTGTACCCGGGAGATATCGCCCATTGAAGAAGAACTGATGGCCCGTTTTCGCCAGAAAAAGCTGCCCGCTATTCTGGTGCTTAACAAAATCGACCTTTTGGAACGCAAAGAAGACATGATGGGCCGCATCGCGCGCTATTGCGAGCGGTTTGATTTTGCCGCCGTGGTTCCGGTGTGCGCCAAAAACGGCGATGGGGTAGAAGCGGTCAAACAAGAGATCATGCCCTTTGCGGCCGAAGGCGTGCATATGTTCGACGCCGATACCCTCACCGATCAGCCCGAGCGTGTGTTGGCGGCCGAGCGCATTCGTGAAAAATTGCTGCGCCTGCTGGACCGCGAGATCCCCCACGGCATCGCGGTGGTGACCGAACGTTTCAGCCAGCGGCCCGATTCGGACGTTTTGGATATCGACGCAACCATTTTTTGTGAAAAAGCGTCGCATAAAGGCATTATCATCGGCAAAGGCGGCGCCACTCTCAAACGGGCGGCCAGCATGGCGCGGGCCGACCTGGAGGCGTTTTTTGGCTGCCGCGTCAACCTGCAATGCTGGGTCAAGGTCAAGGAAGACTGGCGCAATCGCGAAGGCCTTATCCATACCTTTGGGCTGGACGCCTGATCGATTGTTATTTCTTTCCACTGATATTTTGTCCGCAATTTCCTACAATACGGTTATAACCTTTGCAGGAATGGGGCGGCAGTATGGATCACAATACCGGCGAACAGCTTTGGCGGCGTTTTTGCCGCACCGGCTCTGTGGCGGACTATTTGGCATACGTTCGCAACCGGCCGGCGCAGGAGGCAGCGTATGAACCTTTCCACCAGCGGACTGATCATTCGGGAGTTCCACGTGGGCGAAAGTGACCGGCTGGTCACCGTGCTCACGCGGGACTTTGGCTTGATACGCGCTTTTGCAAGCGGCGCCAGAAGCATTAAAGGCAAAAAGCAGGCCGGCACCCAGCTGCTTTCCTACGGCAACTTTGCCTTTACCGAACGTAAAGATACATATCGCATTACCGAAGCGGAATGTCTGGACGTGTTTTTTGCGCTGCGCAGCGACCTGGTCAAGCTGTCGCTGGCCCAGTATTTTTGCGAATTGTGCGGCGCGCTGGCGCCGGAACAGGACGACGCGGCCGATTATTTGCGGGTAATGCTCAACACTTTGAAGTTTTTGGAAACCGACCGGCTGCCCGCTTTGCAGTTAAAAGCCGTATTGGAACTTGCCTTGCTTTCACTGGCCGGCTATATGCCCGACGTGAGCGGTTGTGCGGTTTGCGGCGCCAAAAGCGGTCCCATGGGTCTGGATCCCGTCGGCGGCGTGGCGTTGTGCCAAAACCACCTCACCGGGCGGTGTTTGCCCTTGTCGGCCGGCACGCTGCAGGCCATGCGGCATATCACCGGGGCTCCGGTGGAACGGTTGTTTTCTTTTACTTTATCTCCTGCCGGCATGCAGGAATTGGGGGCCGCCAGCGAAGCGTTGGTAAAGGCCCAGTTGGAACGGTCGTTCAAAACGTTGGATTTCTATCACACCTTATCTGCAACGGAATGAAAGGAACTTTTATGCAACCAACCATTACCCCAAAACATGCAGACGTTCTGGAATTGCCCAAAGTGCTGGCGCGGTTGAGCCGGCTTTGTTATTGTGAAGAAACGGCCCAAATGGCGCTGGCTTTACAGCCGCAGGGCGATTTGTTCACCGCGCAAAAACTGTTGGACGAAACGGTTCAGGCCTATCAACTTACAGCGCACTTCGGCGCCCCGTCGTTTAACGGCCTGCATAACGTGAACGGTTGTTTGACCCGTGCCGCCGCCGGCGGCGTGCTGGGCATGGGCGAATTGCTGCATATTGCCGAAACATTGCGGGTCATTCGCTCGCTTCGCCAATGGCAAGATAATCATGCGTCCGACGCCGCGGCGCTTTCACCGTATTTTGAGGTGCTGCAGCCCAACAAATACCTGGAAGACCTGATTTTCACCGCCATTATCAACGAAGAAGAAATGAGCGATAAAGCCTCACCGCAGCTGGCCGAGATCCGCCGCAAAATGCGGGCGGCCGCCGGGCGCGTGCGGGAGCAGTTAGATCGGCTTATTCGCTCTAAAACGGTGCAAAAATATTTGCAGGAGCCTATCGTAACCATTCGCAGCGGACGGTTTGTGGTGCCGGTCAAGGCGGAATACCGTTCCGAGATCACCGGCCTTGTGCACGATACCTCCTCTTCCGGTTCCACCTTGTTTGTGGAACCTACCGCCGTGGTGGAAGCCAATAACGAAATCAAAGTGCTGGAATCCCAGGAAAGGGAAGAGATCGAACGCATTCTGGCCGCTTTATCGGCCGAAGCCGGCACGTTTTACGATAGCACCAAGGTCGGTTTTGAAGCCTGCTGTCAGTTAGATCTGGCCTTTGCCAAGGCCAAAATGGCGTTTGATATGCGGGCGGGGGAACCCCGTTTGAACGACCGGGGGCAGATCGATCTGAAAAAAGCCCGCCATCCGTTATTAGATCCCAAAACCGTCGTTCCGACCGACATCCGCCTTGGCACCGATTTTGACACGCTGGTCATTACCGGTCCCAACACCGGCGGCAAAACCGTTTCTCTCAAAACACTGGGCTTGCTGACGCTTATGGCCATGTGCGGACTGATGATCCCGGCCGCGGACGACAGCCAAATCGCCGTGTTCGGCGCCGTGTTTGCCGACATTGGCGACGAACAGAGTATAGAACAATCGCTTTCCACATTTTCCGCCCACATGACTAATATGATCGACATTCTGCAAAAAGCCGACGCACGCAGTTTGGTTTTGGCGGACGAGCTTGGTTCGGGCACCGACCCCGTTGAGGGCGCGGCCCTTGCCATTGCCGTGCTGGAAACGCTGCGGACCAAGGGTGCCCGCGTGGCTGCCACCACGCACTATGCCGAATTAAAAGCCTTTGCCCTGCAAACCCCAGGGGTGGAAAACGCCTGCTGTGAATTTGACGTAGCTACTCTGCGTCCTACTTACCGTTTGCTCATCGGCATGCCGGGCCGTTCCAACGCGTTTGCCATTTTGCAACGGCTTGGCATGGAACCCGGTGTGATAGAACGGGCCCAAACGCTCGTTTCCAGTGAAAATAAGCAGTTTGAAGAAGTGGTGCAAACGCTCGAACAGTCTCACATGAAGTTGGAAGAAGAACGGGAACAAGTGGGCCGGCTGCGAGCGGAAGCCAAAGAACTGGCCGACCGGTCCCGCACCGACCGGGAAAATCTGCTGCGGGAACGGGATCGTATCATGCAGGAAGCGCGGGAAAAATCCCAGCGTCTGATCGAAGAGACCCGGCGGGAAGCACAACGTATGATGGACGAGCTGGAGGCCATTAAAAAGCAGGCCGCCGGCGGCAACGCTGCCGAAATGCTGCGCCGCGCCAAAGCCTCCGTTTCAGGCGGACTGGACCGTATGAGCGACGCCGCCGACCCGGTGGACCAGCCTTTGCGCCAGGCCTATCAACTGCCTCGCCCGCTGCGGGTGGGGGATACGGTGCTCATTGCCGATATCGATAAGCAGGGCGTTGTGCTCATTCCGCCGGACGATGCGGGCAACGTGTATGTGCAGGCCGGCATTATCAAAACCAAGGTGGCGCTGGAAAATCTGCGGCTCATCCCGGCTGAAAAGACCCGGGCCGCCAAAACCACCCGGCAATACGGCGTGCAGTCTCGCGGCTCCCGTGCGGTGAACACAGAACTAGATCTGCGCGGCATGGCGACCGACGAGGCCCTGC
>CADBNN010000051.1 GCA_902796075.1 Oscillospiraceae bacterium
CCACCTCCCCTTGCACAGGGGAGGCGTAAGGCTTGTAACGGGCTTGCGTTTCGCCGCACTCCATTTGTAGTCCCCAAAAACTGTCCTCGACCTCTCGCATTGCACGCATGGAAACGGAAAAATCGGATTTATGTAAACCAAAACCGCCTATTTTCGGGCGGTTTTTGATTTCACCCGTGCAAAACGTAGGGGCGGGAAGAAAATCAGGGGCGGAAGATGATTGTTGGGGGAGCAGATACCCGTTCAGGCGCTTTGTGCGTGAGATCCCTCGGCTCCGCTCGGGATGACAGACTGCAGATTTGTCATTTCGACCGAGCGCCGCGAGTGGAGAAATCTCTATAGCCCTGCCCTCTCACATTGCACGCATGAAAACGGAAAAAGTGAGTTTATGTAAACCAAATCGGCCGTTTTTTGGGTGATTTTTCAGAATGACCCGTGCAAAACGAAGGGACGGGGAGAACAAGGCGCGGGGCAAAAAGCACGCAGAGGTTTTTCCCGCTTCGCGGGCCCACCTCAAAACGCCGATTTCTCAAAAACTGTTTCCCCGCCTTCTCGTATTGCACGCATGAAAACGGAAAAAGCGGGTTTATGTAAACCAAAACCGCCTATTTTTGGGCGGTTTTTTGATTTCACCCGTGCAAAACGGGAGGGTTGAAAAGTCTAAAAAGGGGGCGACATACAAAAAGTGGGCCGAACGTATTTTGTTGCGCTGTGCCTCTTTCCCGATTTCGCTCATTTCTTTTTACCGCGCCCTCTCGTCTTGCACGCATGAAAACGGAAAAAACGGATTTATGTAAACCGAAACTGCCCATTTTCGGGCGGTTTTTCAAAATGACCCGTGCAAAACGAGGGGGATGGAAAGTCTAAAAAGGGGGCGACACATAAAATGCGGGCCTATCGTGCTTAGGTACGCTGCGCTCCATTCCCGATTTCGCCCATTTCTTTTTACCTCGCCCCCCTCGCCTTGCACGCATGAAAACCGAAAAATTGGTTTTATGTCAACTAAATTCATTCCGTTTTGGCGGTTTTGCTTGACAAACGGCCGGGGGATTGCTATAATACTCGTATATTCCATAACTGCGACGGGAACGAGCCCTTGTGTGTGATGCCCAGAGAGAAAACGGCGGGTGTGAGTTTTCCTTCACCACCGGCGGCGGCCCTCCCCGAGTTTTGGCGCGAAAAGCGTTTGCGGTAAGCGCCACGGTTTTTCCCCGTTAACGGAAACGCGAGTGCGGCGGGCTTGCCTGCCGAAGCCAGGTGGTAACACGGATCTTGATTCGCCCTGAGTGTGCAAACATTCGGGGCGCTTATTTTTAGGTTGGGAGGCTTTTGCCATGGAACAAAAAATTCTGCAACTGTTGTATCAAAACGCCAAGCTCACGGCGGAAGATATTGCCGTTATGCTGGGCCAGCCGGCCGAACAGGTGGCGGGCGTTATCCGCGATCTGGAAGCCCGGGGCCTGATCCGCGGCTATAAAGCCGTGGTAGACTGGGACAAGCTGGACGCCGCCTTTGTTACGGCCGTGATCGAATTGAAGGTCACCCCCAAACCCGGTTTGGGGTTTGAGGAGATCGCCGAGCGGGTGATGCAATATCCGGAAGTGGAATCGGTCTATCTCATGTCCGGCACCTATGATCTGAACGTGATGGTGCGGGGCAAAACCTTTCACCAGGTGGCCATGTTTGTGGCCAAAGAACTTTCCACCATCGAATCGGTCACTTCCACCGCCACCCACTTTGTGCTGCGGCGGTATAAGGAATTTGACGTGGAACTGGTGAATACCGACACCGACGATAGGGGGAATTTCCTGCTGTGATCGACTATAACGGTATTCTCAACCCCACCGTGGTGGCCATGAAGCCTTCCGGCATCCGCCGGTTTTTCGACATTGCCGCTTCTATGGACGACGTGATCTCACTGGGCGTAGGGGAGCCCGACTTTCCCACGCCCTGGCAGATCCGCAGCGCCGGCATCCGGTCGCTGGAACGGGGCAAAACCAAATATACCTCCAACGGCGGCATGATGCCCCTGCGCCGGGCGGTGGCCGATTATGTGGCCCGCCGGTACGATCTGACCTACGACCCGGCCGGGCAGGTGCTCATCACCGTGGGGGGCAGCGAGGCCATCGATTTAAGCATTCGCGCCCTGGTGCGCCCGGGGGATGAAGTGATCATCCCGCAGCCCAGCTATGTGTGTTACGAGCCCATCACCCGCCTGGCGGGAGGCGTGCCGGTGATCATTCAAACCAAGGCCGAAGATGATTTTAAGGTAACGGCCGAAGCCCTGCGGGCGGCGATCTCGCCTCGCACCCGGCTGCTGGTGCTGCCCTATCCCTGCAACCCCACCGGCGCCATTATGGAACGGGCCGATCTGCAGGCGGTGGCCGACCTGCTGCGGGACACGAATATTATGGTGCTGTCAGACGAGATCTACGCCGAACTCACCTTTGGCGACCGGCGGCACGTGTCCCCGGCGGCCATTCCCGGCATGGCGGAACGCACCCTGGTGGTAAACGGCTTTTCCAAGGCTTTTTCCATGACCGGCTGGCGGTTGGGTTACGTGTGCGGCCCGGCGCCGGTGATCGGGCAGATCACCAAGATCCACCAATACGCCATTATGTGCGCCCCCACCACTTCCCAATACGCCGCTATAGAAGCCCTTACCAACTGTGACGACGCCGTGCAGGCCATGCGGGAAGAATATGATATGCGCCGCCGCCTGATGGTGGACGGCTTTAACCGGCTGGGGCTCACCTGCCGGGAACCGGCCGGCGCGTTTTACGCCTTCCCCAGCATTGCTTCCACCGGCCTTACCAGCGAGGATTTTTGCGAAAAACTGCTGTACGCCCAAAAGGTGGCCGTGGTGCCCGGCACCGCTTTCGGCGCCGGAGGCGAAGGCTTTGTGCGGGCCTCCTATTGCTATTCCACCGACCATATCAAAGAAGCCCTGCACCGCATCCAAATCTTTTTGCAAAGCCTGTAGAAGATATGCAAACCGGCCCTCCCCATAGCGGGAGGGCTTTTTTGTTAGCCTGCGAAAAGACGGAACAGAGATTTCTCCACTCGCTGCGCCTCGGCGATCTCCGCTCATCGCCCTGCCGTGGCCGGCAGGTCTCACCGCTCCGATGGGTCGGCTTTTCCCCAAAAGGCTAACGCCTTTCGGGGACCCCGTGTTTTGCCGTAACCGCCGGTTCTCACCGCTCCGATGCCTCGGCTTTTCCCCAAAAGGCTTGCGCCTTTCGGGGGCCCCGGTTTTCGGTCGAAATGACACTCCTGAAATCTGTCATCCCGAGCGAAGCCGAGGGATCTCTTGTTATCTTATTGCAACAACCCTCCCGTCGCGGCTTACACCGCGCCACCGGCGCCTCGGCGGTCTCCGCTCATCGCCCCGGCGTAACCGCCGGTTCTCACCGCTCCGATGCCTCGGCTTTTCCCCAAAAGGCTTGCGCCTTTCGGGG
>CADBNN010000052.1 GCA_902796075.1 Oscillospiraceae bacterium
TAACAAGGGCGGTTTAACACAGGATAAAACAGATACATTGTGTATCAAAAAAATCAAGACTAACGAGAAACAAAAACACATAAACAAAATTGCTTAATCTTGGTTGAATACGAATAAACGTTTTGATCGATCTGTTACCCTTTGCTGCTTCGGCGGCAAAGGGTAATGCTGAAAAATGGGGGAGGGCGCGGCATGCAGAAAGCCCTGTTAAATAATGAACTCACCCGCCTGGGCATGACCGGGGCGGGGTTTGTAGCCGTGCCGCAACTGCCGTTCAGCCCCGAAGTGCGCGGCTATTGCGAACAGAACAAGTGCGGGCAATACGGCAAAACCTGGGCCTGTCCGCCGGCGTTTGGCAGCGTGGATGCATGCAAGGCCCGCTGTGCTGCCTACGATCAAATGCTGGTGTTTGCCAAATGCTACCCGCTGGCCGATTCCTTCGATTTTGAAGGCATGATGGACGCAAAAGAAGATTTTGCCGCCCTTGCCCGTCAGTTTGGGACTTATTGTGCCCGGCAGAGCATTGCCGGCCTGCTGCTGGGCAACGAAGGCTGTTCCCGCTGTGCTAAATGCACCTATCCCGATTCGCCCTGTCGTTTTCCCAACGATTTGGTTTATTCGCTGGAAGGATTCGGTCTGCGGGTCGATTTATTGGCGCAGGCAGCCGGCATAGCGTATCACGGTGGTCCCAACACCGTTACCTTTTTTGGCGGTTTGCTGCTGCGCGAAAAGGAGGCGAGAATATGAAACAACGCAATCCGCGCATTCAAAGCCCAGAGGATATTGCCGCGCTGGTACAAGCCTGGGGATTTTTGCCGTTTTTCCGTAATCCGGTGCCCGGCTTTTCCATTGCCGAATGCACGCCGCCCCACCTGTGGTTTTCCGATACGGCAGACGGCCCCTGGGAATGGAAAGGCCCGGTAGCCCGGCGGGGCGACTGCCTCTACGGCAAGTTTTTTCACGGCAAAGCCGGGTTTATCAGCCGGGAATGGGTGCCGGATTTTTGCAACGCCCGACGGGACGGCTATGATTTTGACGCCCGGTTTGACGACGAACTGGCCTCCCGCAAGGATAAAGATCTTTACGACGCGGTAGCGGCCGCCGGGTCCATTCTCACGCCGGCTCTCAAAACCGCCTGCCATTACGGCAAAAACGGTGCAAAAGGGTTTGAGCCGACCGTCACACGCCTGCAAATGCAAACCTATTTGTGTATTGCCGACTTTGACTACATGACCGACCGCCAGGGCAAAACATACGGCTGGGGCGTGGCGCGCTATTCCACACCGGAAGCCGTGATGGGATACGATTACGTTACTTCCGCGTATGCGGTTGAACCGGCCCGCTTGCAAGAAAAGATCATGGCCCATTTGCGTTCCTTGTGCGGTGTGACGGACGATAAATTGCTGCTGCGCGTATTAGGCAAATAACCGAACATAATGAAAGAGCGCCCGGCCGGACGCTCTTTTTTCTTATTCTTTTTTTATCCACGACGACCGACGGCGCCTATTATCCAGCATACAAAAAATACGGCAATGTCTACCGCCACGATCGTTGAGCCTACCGGCGTATCTGCCAACAAAGCCGTTAGCAGTCCCACACCGGCGCACACCACCGAAAGGCAGGCGGAACACAGGGTAACAGCCTTAAAACTCTTAAACAGCCGCATAGCCGAAAGGGCGGGGAATATAACCAGCGCCGAAATCAGCAGCGAACCCACCAGATTCATGGCCAGCACGATCACCGCGGCGATCAGCAGGGCGATGAGCAAATTGTAAGCCCCGGTGCGGGTGCCGGTGGCGGCGGCAAAGTTTTCGTCAAACGTCACACTAAAGATCTTGTTGTAAAACAGCACAAACACCAACAGCACCACCGCCGAAAGCCCGATGCACAACCATACGTCGGCGGCGGAAAGGGTGAGGATCGATGTGGAGCCGAACAGGGTAGAGCACACGTCGCCCGAAAGGTTTGCAGAGGTGGAAAACAGATTCATGAGCAAATACCCGCAGGCCAACGCACCTACCGAAAACATGGCAATGGCCGCGTCGCCTTTGATTTTGGCGTTTTGCCCCGCCCGCAGCAACAGCACGGCGCTTATCACCGTAATGGGCAACACAAGCAGCATGTTGTTACTAAGTCCCACAACGCTGGCAATGGCAATGCCGCCAAACGCCACGTGCGAAAGGCCGTCACCAATGAATGAAAACCGTTTAAGCACCAGCGTTACCCCAAGCAACGCGGAGCACAGCGCCACCAAAACGCCCACAATAAAGGCGTTTTGCACATAGGAATATTGAAAGTAAAGGGAAATCTTTTCTAACACGTTCATGCCAGATGCCCTCCCTTTGTAAAACAGGTCCGGTAATCGTCAACGCTGCCGAAAAAAAGCTGTTCTCCAATATGCAGCACGTGGGAAGCATAGGGCAGGGCGGCGGCCAAATCGTGAGAGATCATAATCACCGTTAACCTTTTTTCTTTATTTAGCGTATGCACCAGTTCATACATTTCCGCCGTGGCTTTGGGATCTAACCCCGCCACCGGCTCATCTAACAGCAACAGTTTTTGCGTGGCGCACAGTGCCCGGGCCAACAGCACCCGCTGCTGCTGACCGCCGGAAAGCTCTCGATAGCACCGGCCCGCCAGGCCGCAAATGCCCAGCATGTGCATGGCGCTGTGGGCCAACTGTTTTTCGCTTGCCGTATAAAACGGGTGAAAGCCCTTTCGCCCTAAACAGCCCGAAAGCACGATTTCTTTCACCGTGGCGGGAAAATCGCGCTGCACGTCGGTTTGTTGGGGCAAATAACCGATTTGCTGCTGGCGCAAGCCGTCACCGGTTTCAATGCGTCCCCGCAAAGGACGGTGCAGGCCAAGCAGGGCTTTCATTAGCGTGGTTTTGCCAGAACCGTTTTCCCCCACAATACACAGGTAATCACCGGTGTTAACGGTAAAGGAAAGATCGCTCACGATCTCCCGTCCGTCATACCCCAGCGCTACATGGTCACAGGTTAACAATGCCATAATCCTACTCCTCAATTCAGCGCCGACTGCAAAGTGGTCAGGTTGTCTTGCATTACGCTAATATAATCCCGTTTGGTCAGGTCCATGCCCGCTTGCATGGAATCCAGCACGGCAATGCGAGCGTTTTTTGCTTTGGTAGCCTCAATGATGGTGCGAGCCAGTTTTTGATCAGATCCGTCAATGGTCAGCACCGTCGGAAGCGCCAGTTCGTCGATTTTTTGCGCCAAAAAGGCCACGGTTTTAAAACTGGCTTCGCTTTCGGCCGAACAGCCGGCAAAGGCCGCGTAATAGGTCAAGCCGTAATCATCCGTCAAATATCGGAAAGGGAATCGGTCGCCAAACAATACCACGTTGCGTTTGGCTCGCTGTACGGTTTTTGCATAGGCGTCGTCTAACGTTTGCAGTTGCTCGGTGTAAGCCTGCAAGTTGCGGTTATAAACTGCCTGCCCGGCCGGGTCAAGACGGCTCAAGGCGTCGGTGATCGCGCGGCAAAACAGTTCGGCGTTTTTTAACGAAAGCCATACATGTTCATCCGCTTCCGGCTCTTGCGCTTCGTCTTCATCCGGTTCCATGCCTTCTACCGTTTCTTCCATTTTGGCGGCTGAACCAAGGGTTTGCAGCAGGTTAATGGAGGCTGTGTTGTTATTGTTTGTGCCTGCCAATGCATCCTGCACCCATGCGTCAGAAACGCCGCCCACATAAATGAATAAATCACAGTCGGCAATGCGCACCATGTCGTCTACCGACGGCTGGTAGTTGTGCAGATCGGTGCCGCCCTTTGCCAACAAAGAAACGTCAACCGCTTCGGCCCGGTCGCCCACCAGCTGGCAAACCCAGTCGTACACCGGGGCAATGGTAACCATTACAGACGGCTTATCTTTATTAGTTTGTTTTGCGCCTGTGGCACAACCACTAAAGCACGCTGCCAGCAACGTTAGGCAGAGTAAGAAAGCGATCTTATTTTTCATCTCTAATCGACCCTTTCTTGTTGCTCACGCTTTTTCGTTCGGCTTGCGGCATTGGTCGCAAAGCCCATACAGTACAGTTTCCGTTCGGTCCACGGCAAAATGCTCTTCGCTGGCAATGCGGTCGATCAGCGCGTCGGCCTGCGCCGTGTGCATGTGAAACGTTTTGCCGCATTGCTTGCAGGAAAGGTGCAGGCACGCCCGGCATTCATCTGCGTCTGCGTAGCGATAATACACTTCTCGCTGGCCGGCAACCGCAACCCGTCGCACAGCGCCATCTTGTTCCAACGCGCATAAATTGCGATAAACCGCGCTTTTGCTGATTTGTTTTTGCGCCAGTGCCTGTGCGATCTGTCTTGCGTTCAGCGTTTCGTCTGCGTGAAGGGCCAGATAATGCAGCAATTCCCGCCGCTGTTTGGTGGTATATCGAATCATAGTTTCCTCCAATTTGCGAATCGTTCGCAAATTAGTATACACCGCGCGGCTGCATATGTCAAGAAAAAACACCGATCTTTGCATAAGATCGGTGTTGTGTTTGTTTGCATTATTTGACAGGGAAGGTCGCCGCATTCAGCGAAAAGAGAATACTTGCGTCAACAACGGCTGAGCGCCGGTCACCGGGTCTTTTTCCATTTGCAAAATGTCGGCCATATAAGCGTCCCACCGCTTCACGACCGGGCTTTGGTTTTGCACAGCGGCGGCATGGTCCACCCCTTTTTCGCACTCATAATAACCAAACAATTCGTTGCCCACGTTCCAAATGGTGTAATTGCAAATGCCGGCTTCTTTTAAAACGTCTTTCATTTCCTGCGGCAAATTGTCGTGTCGGCGTTTATATTCATCCAAACAGCCGTCCTTAATGGTGGCTTTCCAGGCGTATTTTTCCATAGGGTTCTCCTTTTACGGCTGCAGTTGCTCCTGCAGCTTTTGTTTTAGTTCTTTTTGAACGGGGAATTGATACTGCTTTGGCACCCGTTCCAACAGCGCCAGCGCGGCGGCGGCTTCTTCGGCCGAAAGCAGGGGAGCCAGCAGCAAACCGTTGCGATGCACGGCGGCAAGCATTAAATTTTGGTCATATTCGCCCGTTTTGTCGGGATGGCTAAGCAACACCTCCATAGCGGCAAAAACCGTTTTTGGGGCGTTTTCGCGGGCGATTTCGGCCACGCATGCGGCCACATCGTCGGCAAAGCGGGTGTCTTGCGGCAAAGCACCCTTTCCGCGGCCGCTCAGCCAGCCTTTAAAGGCGTCGGCGAAGGTGCGCTTGCGTGGTTGGGCGTTTGCGTCCAAATAGTCGGAATAAATCTGTTTTAATCTTTCGATCATGGGGGACATACCTCGCAAAAAAGAACTGCCCCGCTTTTGCGGGGCAGCCGAAAAACAGTCTTTAATAGACTTGGGCCCACTCTTCAATGTTGCTGGGATCGAATTTGAAAGGCTGGCCAAGGATGATTTCAGAATCATTGGTGCCTTCCACAGCGGTCAGGGTGTAGGGGCTGTTTTCCATGTCACCGGCCGTGAAGGTGCCGCCGACGGTACCGTCGATGTCACCCTTGACCAGCGCGATGGAAGCATAAGCCGCCAGTTTGCCCAGA
>CADBNN010000053.1 GCA_902796075.1 Oscillospiraceae bacterium
GCCTGCGGGTCCATGAGTTCCACCATCATTTTGATGATATGCCGGGGCGTGCGGAACTGGCCGTTGACCCCCGCCGTGGCGATCTTGGCCAGCAGATATTCATACACGTCCCCCCGCACGTCGGCCGACTGGGCTTCGCTCATAAGCCGGTAGATCTCGTCCAGCGCGTTGACCACTTTGTCCAGCATAAGAGGCGTGGGCAGTTTGAAAATGGCGTCTTCCATATATTGGGAATAGGCGCTGTTTTTGTCGCCGTGCAGGTTTTTGATGAAGGGGAACACCCACTCCTGCACCACTTCATACATGCGGGCCGCGGGGAAATCGTGAAACACGCTCCACTTAAGCTGGCTGCCGTTGATGGTGCGCTGGCCCACCGGCACCTGCCCTTCAAAAATGCTGCGATAAGGCAAGCCCAGCATGGCGCTTTCCTTGGCGCGCAGATTGTCGCTGTCGTCCAGATCGCGGATGAACATCAAATAGGTGATCTGTTCGATCACGTCCAGCGGATTGGTGAGGCCGCCCGTCCAAAAAATCTCCCAAAGGCTGTCGATCCTGTTTTTCAATTCGCCGGTTATCATGCCGATTTCTCCTTTGCGATGGCGCCGTACGCGAGCCGTTGCCGCCGTGCCGCCTATAGTTATTCATGTTATTATACCACACTTTGCGCGGTTATTCAACCAAAACCCCCGCTGCCGAACGGGGCGGCGCGCATGCGCGCTTGCCTCTTGATTCGCGGGGCGGTTTGGTATATAATATCTGCGGCAACCAAACGGTTTTTCTATTGTTATTGCGAAAGGACGTTTTTACCCATGCAGGATAACAGTTCCCGGGCGCTGTATCGCGCGGCGGAACACAGCGCCAACGCCTTTAATCTTAAATGTCTGGCGGTACTGTGCGCTTTGGCGTTGGCCACCATTGTGCTGAACGAGCTGGGCGTGTTCATTATTCCGCAATCGGTTTTGCTGCCCACCATGCTGGCGGCGCTGGCATTGTTTGCGGCGCCTATCGCCAGTTGGTTTGTGCGGGACCGGCTGCTCAAACAGCCTGTAACGATTCTGGAACACCCCGCTTTTAAATTCAAAATTCTGGTTTTTTCTTTTTTGGGCATTGCCTTGTTGAGCGTTTCCCTTTCCTTCCACGCGGTGCTGATTTTGGCCGTGCCGCCGCTGATCGCCGCCCAATACCGGGAAGACAGAAAAATCGCCCTTTGCACCGTGGTCGCCACGTTGGTGCTGGTGCCGGTGAGCGTATACGGCGGTTTCTTTTTCGGCGTCATTGACCGCAATATGCTGAAAGGCATGCTGACCGACGCGGAAGCCATGGTGTTTGCCAACCGTCTGGCCATTGCCACGCCGGAACGGATGGTGGAACTGCTGACCCATTACGCCGTTCCCCGGTTGTTTGGGGTGGTGGCCATTACCGTGCTGACCATGGGCATTACCAAACGCAACAGCGCCATGCTGCGCAAGCAAGCGGCTTTGGCAGAGCAAGTGCAGGAAGAAACCGAACAGGTGAACGCCATGCAAAGCCGGATGATAGACGCCCTGGCCACCTTGATAGAGACCCGGGACGAGGGCACCGGCGAACACGTGGCCCGCACCAAAGAATATGTGAAAATGTTGGCCGTTGAAATGCAAAAGGATGAACGGTACCGGGCGGTGCTGACCGATGAAGTGATAGACACCCTGTATAACGCGGCGCCTTTGCACGACGTGGGCAAGATCGCCATTTCGGATACGATCCTGCTGAAACCCGGCAAGCTGACCGAAGAAGAATTCAACACCATGAAGACCCACACCACCAAAGGCCGGCAGATGATCCGCACCACCTTTGCAGGGCTGAACGACGAGGAATTTTTGCGGGCGGCGGAAGAGATCGCGGCTTCTCACCACGAAAAATGGGACGGCAGCGGCTATCCCCAGGGACTGAAAGGAGAAGAGATCCCTCTTTCGGCCCGCATTATGGCGGTGGCGGACGTGTTCGACGCGCTGACTTCGGTGCGGGTATACAAAAAAGCGGTGACCGCCCGGCAGGCGCTGGAAATCATGTTTGCCGAAAGCGGCACTCACTTCGATCCGTCCATTATGGCGGTGGTGCGCCGCCTGCAAGACCGGCTTATTGAAATGGCCGGCCCTGCGCCGGAAGACGAACGCGGCGCATGATAACCGGCTCGGAAAAAGCGAATAACGGGATAATAAAAACCTCTTTTGCTAAAAAGGCAAAAGAGGTTTTTGTGGTGGATGGATCCGGATCCACGGGGTCGTGAAGTTTGCTCTGCGGGCAAGTGATGCAGTTTGCTTTGCAAGCGTGATGTATTGCGGCTTTGCCGCAAAGTGAAGTTAAGTGTTCCGTATATCGTGCCACAGGCACGCTTCACGCGCGCAGCGCACTTCACATCCGAAGGATGCTTCACGTTCCGCCGGGGCGGAACACTTAGTTGAAAAAGCCTCGCTTACGCGAGGCTTTTTCTGTGCTTACCGAACGAATATGCAAAACGGATAAAATAGGTAAAAACTGTATTTTCGCCTGATTTCGGCTCCTTATGAAATACCCATCCTTAAACGAATGAACTCACAAAAGTGAAATATCGAGCTTTGCTCGATGTGATATATTTTTCAAAGAAAAATGTGATATTTTTCGCTTGCGCGAAAAGTGATATTATATTCGTTCCTTCACTCGTCCGCAGGACGAATATCACTGCGAAGCAATATCACTCGACCGAAGGTCGAATATAACTCGTTCCGAAGGAACGAATATAGTTGAAAAA
>CADBNN010000054.1 GCA_902796075.1 Oscillospiraceae bacterium
GATTTCTTTGTTGGTGATCCATCGGAGATTCGAACTCCGGACACCTTGATTAAAAGTCAAGTGCTCTACCGACTGAGCTAATGGATCGCTTTTCAAGCCCACTTATTATATCAGCACTTGTCCGGCTTGTCAACCACTTTTTTGCCGGAAACGAGGAAAATTTTTCTGCGCGTCAGCCAAACAGGCCAAACCACTTTTTGCGGGCGGGCGCTTCCGGTTCGGCTTCCGGCTCCAGCGGCACCGGTTCTGCTTCTCCCTCCCCGGCAGGCAAGTCTTCGTCTTCGGCCATCACCAGCTGCAGAGATTTTTCCAACAGCATTTCGGGCACAAACAGGTTAAACACGCCCGGGTCTTCCCCGTCTGGCTTGCACAGGCAGGGAATACGCTTGCCCTCCAGCAGAGCCGCCAGGCGCGCGCCCTCTTCTTCATCGGCCACGGCCAGCAAAAACACCGGCTTAAACTCTTCGGGCCACACGATACCCGGGGCAATGCCGGTTTCATCCACTTCCAGCACGGCGGCGGCTTCGGTAGACAAAATGGGCGTATAGGCTTGTAACGGATGGCCGCACAGCGGGCATTCGGCCCGGTCAACGTCCATTTCTTTTTGGCAATGGGCACACCACATATTGCACACTCCTTATTGTGTTCTGCGTCAGGCGGAAAAGGCTTCGATCGCCGTGGCCAGGCCGGTGGCGGGGTCGGCGGTAACGCACACGCCGTCTAACCGGCAGGGACCGGGCGCGGTTTCAAAACGCACGGGTAGTTTATCTTTCATCAGGGCGATGGACTGCTCTTTTTTGACCCCCAGCACCGATTCTGCGGGGCCGCACATGCCAAGGTCGGTAATATAGGCGGTACCGCCGGGCAGCAAGCGAGCGTCGGCCGTGGGCACATGGGTGTGAGTGCCCACCACGGCGGTAACGCGGCCGTCCAGATAATAGCCGAGGGCCAGCTTTTCGCTGGTGGCTTCGGCGTGCAGGTCCACCACGATCAGCCGGCAGCCCGCTTCTTTGGCCTGCGCCACCATGCGGTCGGCCGTTTCAAAAGGACTGCGGGTGGCAGGCAAATATACTTCGCCCATCACGTTGATGACGCCCACCAAACACCGGCCCAGGTCCAACACGCACAGGCCCCGGCCGGGGGCGCTGTCCGGATAATTGGCGGGCCGCAGTAAAAAATCGTCCCGCTCCAGCCGGTCGTAGATCTCCCGCCGGCGGAAGGAATGGTTGCCGCCGGTGATCACGTCGGCGCCCGACTGAAAAATATGGTCGGCCGCCGCGGGGGTGACGCCGTTGCCTTCGGCCGCGTTTTCGCCGTTTACAATCGTAACGTCCGCGTGATAATGCCGCTTGAGCGCCGGCAGATGAGCCCGCAAATGGTCACAGCCGGCCGCGCCCACCACGTCGCCGATCGCCAAAAGGTTCATGTGCATCCCTCCCTGCTCTTATTATAAAAGCCGGCAAAGGGAATGTCAAATGAAAAATGGCGAATGGTGTTGACTTTAAGTTATCTGTATTCTATAATAATTCTAATCATATTTATATTTATCTGCTTTTTTAAGAGGTGCGATACATTGAGTTTGGACTATTTTAAACGCATTTGGGCCGAAGTGGATCTGGACGCCGTTGCCCATAACGCGGCGGCGCTGAAAGCCCACATAGGCAACAAGCCCATGATGGCGGTGGTGAAGGCGGACGCCTACGGCCACGGTGTGGAAACGGTGAGCCGCACGCTGGCCGAAGCCGGCGTGGCGCATTTTGCGGTTTCTTCCCTTTCGGAAGCCATGCAGCTGCGGCGGTTCGGCCACACCCTGCCGGTGCTGATTTTGGGCTATACCCCGCCCGAATGCGCCGCCCAACTGGCCGAAAACCGCCTGACCCAAACGGTTTACAGCACCCGCTATGCCACGGCGCTGGCCGGAGCGGCCGCAGACGCCGGCGTTACGGTGGACTGCCATATCAAATTAGATGTTGGCATGGGGCGTTTGGGATTCAGAGCCGACAGCGACGCGGAAATGGCCGACGCTCTGGCCGCCTGCCGGCTGGCCGGGCTGCACGTGACCGGCGTTTTTACCCACTTCCCCAGCGCCGACGGCGACGGCGATCCCCAAGGCGACGTGACCCGGGGACAAATTGATCTGTTCACACGGCGCGTGGCCCAGTTGGAAGCCGAGGGCGTTGCCTTTGCGGTGCGCCATTGCTGTAATTCGGCCGCTTCCATCGCCTTTGCCGGTGCGGCTATGGATATGGTGCGGGAAGGGGTTGCCCTGTACGGGCTGGCGCCCTCCCCTGCTTTGGACGGCGTGGTGGACCTGCGCCCGGCCATGCAGTTGAAAACCGTGGTTTCCATGGTAAAGACCCTGCACGCGGGCGACACGGTAAGCTACGGCCGCACCGTTACCCTGACCGGCGACCGGCGGGTGGCAACCGTGTGCATCGGCTACGCGGACGGGTATCCCCGGGCCCTTTCGGGCAAGGGATATATGCTGATACACGGGCGCAAAGCGCCCATTTTGGGCCGGGTGTGCATGGATCAGCTGATGCTGGACGTGACCGGCATTGACGGCGTGGAAATGGGAACCGAAGTGACCGTGTTCGGCCGCAGCGGCGACGCCATGCTGCCAGTGGAGCAAGTGGCCGCGCTGTGCGGTACCATTCACTATGAACTGGTGTGCGTGCTGGGTAAGCGCGTGCCACGGGTGTATGTGCAAAACGGAAAAACAGTCGGCGTGACCGACTACATCGGCTGACCGGGAGGTTTGGGTATGGAGCTGAAACGGTATTACGAAGATTATCACGCCCCGCACGTGGGCACACGGCCCCACCGCAGTTATTTTATTCCCTACGCAAGCGAACAAGAGGCGTTGGCGGGCAACCGTACCCGCTCGGGCCGGTTCACGCTGCTTAACGGCACATGGGCTTTTGCCTATTATTCTAACCTTTCCCGCGTGCCCGACCAGGCGGTGCAGCCCGCCGCCCGGCTTTCTTCATTTGAAACCATTGCCGTGCCCGGCTGCTGGCAGCTGCAGGGTTACGGCGCGCCTCAATATTTGAACGACCGTTTTCCCATCCCCGTAGACCCGCCCTTTGTGCCGGCCGACAACCCCGTGGGCGTGTACGCCCGGGATCTGACCCTGACCGACGCCGACGACGGCCAGCACCGCTACTGGGTGCTGGAAGGGGTGGACAACGCCTTTTACGCCTTTGTGAACGGCGTGCAGGTGGGCTACAGTTCGGTTTCCCACTGCCGGTCGGAATTTGATATTACCGCTTATTTGCACAACGGTGAAAACCGGCTGGCGGTGGTGGTGCTGGAACGATCGGTTTCCACCTATCTGGAATGCCAGGACAAATGGCGGCTTTCCGGGATTTTCCGGGACGTGTATCTGCTCACCCGGCCGGCGGGCGGGCTGGAGGATATTGCCATCGATCCCCTGCTGCCCGACGATATGAAAACCGCCCGGGTGCGGGTGCAGGTGCAGTCTATGTGTCCCGAGCAGATTGGACTGACCCTGCTGGATCCGGATATGAACCCCGTGGCCACCGCCCGACCTGACGAAGACGGGCTGGCGGAATTTGCCCTGGACGAGCCCCGCTTTTGGAATGCGGAATCTCCCCGGCTGTATACCTTGCTTACCGCCTATAACGGCGAATACACCGCCCACGCCGTGGGCCTGCGGCGGGTGGAAATCATAAACGGTGTGTTTACCGTAAACGGCCGACCGGTGAAGCTGAAAGGCGCCAACCGGCACGATATTTCAAAAGACGGCGGTTACACGGTAACATATGAACAGATGAAGCAGGACGTGCTGCTGATGAAACGGCACAACATGAACGCCGTGCGCACCGCCCATTATCCCAATGATCCCCGCTTTTTGGAACTGTGCGACCGGTACGGTCTGTATGTGATAGCCGAAGCGGACCTGGAAGCTCACGGGTTTTATCACCATGACCGCAATCCCGTCGCCAACGAACTGGATTTTCGCGACCTGGTGCTGGACCGGGTGGAAGCCCTGGTGGCCGGCAGCCGCAACGCGCCGTCGGTCATTATGTGGTCGGTGGGCAACGAATCGGGTTACGGCTCCAATCTGCGGTGGGCTATTGACCGCATACGCGAGCTGGACGGCAGCCGCCCGGTGCATTATGAAGGCGCTTCCACCGTCATGCAAAACAACGTGTATCCGCCCGAACCGGACGTGATCAGTTTTATGTATCCCTCCCCCGCCGCGCTGGCCGATTTTTTGCAGGCCACCCGGGAAAGCGACCCCCGCCCGGTGCTGTTGTGCGAATATGCCCACGCCATGGGCAATTCCTGCGGCGGGCTGGCCGACTATCAGGCGGTGTTTGAAAGCGACGAACGCTGTATGGGCGGGCTGATTTGGGAATGGCGGGACCACGCCCTGCAAACCCCCGAAGGGCTGCACTGGGGCGGCGATTTCGGCGACGCGCCCAACGACGGTAACTTTTGTGTGGATGGTTTGCTGGCGCCCGACGGCAAGCCCCATTCCTCGCTGGCGGAAGCCAAGGCGGTTTACGCGCCCGTGAAGGTGGAAGCCGCAGACGCGGCCAAAGGCGATTTTTTGGTGACCAATCTGCTGGATTTTACCTATTTGACCCGCTTTGAGTGTTTGTTTGAGGTGACCCGTTACGGGCAAGTGGTGCAAAAAGGCAGTTTGGGCGTGCTGCCCATCGGCCCCCATCAGCAGGAAGCCGTTCACGTGCCCTACACCCTGCCCGAAAACGGCGAATGCGCGGTGCGCCTGCGGTTTTGCCTGTTTGGCGACGCGCCTTACGCCAAAAGCGGCACCGAAATGGCCTGGCGGCAATTTTCCCTGTCGGTTGCGGCGCCCGCACCGGCGCCGGCCCCCGAACGCCCCCTGCCCACCTTGCAGGAAACCGACCGGGCGGTGACCGTTACGGCGGCGGACTGCCGGTATGTGATCGATAAAGCCTACGGCACTTTGAGCCGCATACAATACAAAGAACGGGACCTGCTGCTGGCGCCTGCCGTGGTGCAGTTGTGGCGCGCCCCCACCGATAACGACCGCAAACAGCTTGCGGCTGAATGGGAGCAAGCCGGTTATGACCGGCTGATGAGCCGCTGCGCCGGATTGACCGCCACCCCCACCGAACAAGGCGTGGCGGTACACGCCCGCCTGCGTATGGGCGGCGCCAACCGCTATCCCTTCGGGGCGGAACTGGCCTATTTGTTCCGGCCGGACGGCGCGGTGCGCATGACCCTTACTGTCCGCCGGGACCGGCGGCCTGCTTTTCCCCGGGTGGGGCTGCAATGGATGCTGCCGGCCGCCTGCAACCGGTTCCAATACTACGGCTACGGCCCGGCCGAAAACTATTGCGACCGGCAAACCGCCGCCTATTTGGGACTGTTTAACACCACCGTTTCGGCAATGGTGGAAAACAACCCGCGGCCCCAGGAATGCGGCAACCGCCGGGTGCGGCTGTGCAAAGTGACCGACGAGCAGGGCTTTGGCCTGGCCGTATGGCAGCGCGAAGGCTTAGACGTTTCGGCCCTGCCCTTTACCCCGCGGGAGTTGGCCGACGCCGGCCGGATGGAAGCGCTGCAAGCCGGCGCCCACACGGTGGTGCAAACCGGGCGGCAATGCGGCGTAGGCTCCGCCTCTTGCGGGCCGGAACTGCCGGACGACGCCCGGTTGACAGACGATCCCCAAAGCGTGTGCTTTACCCTGCGCCCGGTGGCGCGGGAAGACAGTATGCTGGCCTGCTATGTGCAGGAAGCCGACGGGGAGGACGCATAACATGGCCATGAACATTGTGCTGGTAGAACCGGAAATACCCCAAAACACCGGCAATATTGCCCGCACCTGCGCCGCTACCGGCAGCCGCCTGCATTTGGTGGAGCCTCTGGGCTTTGCCATTGACGATAAAAAACTCAAACGGGCGGGGCTGGATTACTGGCATTTGCTGGACATTACCTATTACCATGATCTGGCGGACTTTTTCGCCCGCAATCAA
>CADBNN010000055.1 GCA_902796075.1 Oscillospiraceae bacterium
AGAGCGCAAAGGGAGGGCAAGCCGAAAGTCCGCTACGCGCTGTACGCCTCCCCTGTGCAAGGGGAGGTGGTTTGGGGCGCCAGTCCCCAAACCGGAGGGGTTGTTGCAGATGAGATCTTTCTACTTGCTTCGCTTGGCCGAAATGACAAAACCGCAGTCTATCCTCCCTCGTGCAGCCGGGGGAGTTCCCGCACCAAGCGAAAAAAACGGACCGCACACGCGGTCCGTTTTGCTATATTTATTTCAGCCGTTGCTTATTCTTCCACCGGGAATTTATCGATCTTGCCCACGGCTTTTTTGAGAATGAGCAAGGCGTCTTTGGCGTCGATGGCGTCATCGCCGTTTACGTCGGCCAGTTCCTTTTGGGTGTCGGTCAATTCGGTTTTGCCAACGGCGGCTTTCAGCACCAGCAGAGCGTCGCCGGCGTCCACCTTTTCATCCCCGTTCAAATCGCCGTAGGTCCCCACGGCCAGCAGGGCCTGCACCGCTTCCACGGCGGCCTGCAGTTTTTTAACGGTGGCGGCGGGCACCGCGTTTTGCTGAATGGGGGAAAGGTCGTTAAAGGCTGACCGCGCGGCATACACCCGCATGGCGTCGTTTTCGGTGATCTCGTCGGGCAAGGCTTCTATTTGCGCCACCACCTGCACAACCACCACCTGATCCCGGGCGGCGGTGAGCTTATCTATATTGGTGATGAGCGAAAGGGGATAGCCGGCTTTGGTGTAAGCGGCCAGGTCGGCGTCGATCGCCCGGATGGCCTGTTCTTTTTCGGCGGCGTTGTCGGCGGTGATGTCACCCAGCGCGTCTATGGCCTGCACAATGCCGGCCGCGGCGGCAGGGCCCTGAATTTCCATGAATGCGGCGGTCACCTGGTTGAGTTTTTCCAGATTGTCGATCATGTAATTGGGAAATTCCGCCTTATAGGCGTTATATTTGGCAATGGCGGTTTCAATGGGCTCTTTCAGCTCTTCGTAGGTTTCGGCGGTGGGCACGGTCAGAGTCGCCACCAGGTTTTCCACCTCGGTTTCGGCGGCGGAACGGTCGTCAAAAAAGCTTTGCTTGGCCAGCAGCAGGCAGTCAAAATTCCAGTCTACCCGGGTGTAGTTGTTTTTGTCGGTACGCCAGGAAATGCGGATGTGGTCGATGTTGCTGGGGTTGCAGTTCCAGCCGGGCAATTTGCTTTCGGTCACCACGTGGCTGAGCCGGTGCCAGCCGGCGGGCTGGTTGCTGAATTCAAAATCTTTGTTAAAGCTGTCGTCGGTGCCGTGGTGCAGATCGTTGGGCGCGCCGTAGGAATTGTCCGGATCCACGTAGTTGATCTGAATGGAATCCCCGTTTTTGGTGGCGGTATGGTTGTAAAACGACAGTTCGGAAATGGGATATTCGGCCGCGTCGGCCAGGTCCATCAAATGAATAATGCACATTAAACAAAAGTTTTCCTGGGGAAAACCGGTATCGGCATAATTGCCCATTTCAAACCGGGTGCTTTGGTTGCCTTCCAGATAAATTTCGGTATCGGCCGTTTTCTTCACCGGGTTGGCGGCGGAAAACTGCAGGTCGATATCGTTATACCACCCGTCAAACAAAATCACATAATCGTCTCGCGGGCCGGCGGATCCTTCGGCCAAAGCGGGGGCGGGGGCCACGGCCAGCGTGACCAGCAGGGCGGCCAAGATCCATAAACTAACGACTTTTTTCATTGTGATTCCTCCCTTTATATCATGCGCGGGAAAGCGCATTCATTACCTCTATTATAAAAGAAATGCGCGGCATTGTCAAGAAGAGTAACAAAGGGGATATTCAGCACCCCAGCAGCAAATAAGCGGCGGCGGAAGACAGGCAAAACAGGGCCGTTACAGCCCCGAAAATGCCGCGATAGGCATTGTTGCTGCCCTGAAACGCTTTGGCCAGCCACACACAGCCGCACAGCAGGGTGGGCACGGCATAGCGGAAGTTTTGGGTGCAGGTGAAGGGGTAGGCAAAGCAAAACCGCAGATAACTGCCCAGCACCACCGCCCACAGCACCAGCCAAAAGGCGGCCATGGCGCCCGTGAGCCGGTGGCGTTTTTGCACCAGCGCCCGCACCCCGGCATACAGCGAAAGCCCCGCCAGGGCCCCGCCGGCATAAAACAGCACCGTGCAGCACACTTCGCCCGCCGTTTGCACCCAGCCGGGGACCAGGGCGGCGTTGAACAGCGCGGTTTCGCCGAACACGGCGGTTTTCAGCAATCCCAGCAGAGGATTGAATTCATTGTAAGAAGAGGCGTAATCGGTGTTTTGCCAGGCCATAAACACCCGGCGCAGGCCCTCGCCCGGCCAGCCGGTGAGCCGCTGCCATACCGAAAGATCGCCGATATACTGATCGCTGCTTGCGCTTAACGCCGGCACATAGGTGAGAGGCATATGGAACAGCAAAGCGTTGCGCACCGGCCACCACAGCCCCAGGGGCAAACACACCGCCCCAAAGGCTAAAAACTGCAGCGTCATTTTGCCAAAGCTGCCGTCGTGCCGGCGCAGGGCCTGCACCCAGCGCACCGCAAACAGCAGGGCGATGGCCGGCGCCACCAATCCGCCGGACAGTTTGGTCATCATAGAAAGCCCCAGCCACAGCCCGGTCAACAGCAAATGCTTCAGCCCCGGCGATTCATACCACCGCAGGGCGGCCAAGATCGCCCCCATGGCCAGGGTGACAGACAGCACGTCGTTATTCACACTGCCGGCCATAAGAATAAAAGTGGGATGCAGGCACAGCACCGCCATGGCCAGCACCAGCGCCATGCCGGTCACCTTCAGCTGGCGCAGAATGCGGTAGCCGATGAGCATGGCCGCGCCGGAATAAAACAGCGTGAGCAGTTGAATGTTTTCGCAGGCGGCGGCGTAGGGGACCCCCAGAGCCACGTTGAGCCGCAGCCACAGCCCGGCCAGCAGATGGTGCAGGGGCGGGTGATATAACTGAGAAAGCCCCACCTGAGTGGGATCGACCGACGGCAGCCGCAAATAGGTGGCGATATATTCAATATATTGAGCGTGGCGCTGGTCGGTAAAACCGGCAAAGTTGCCGTCTGAAAACAGCCACACGTCGTGCTGGCGCATCCACACGGGGGTATACAGCACATAACACAGCCGCAGCAAAAAGCCGGCCGCGATCAGCAAAATCACCACCCGCCGGCAGTTGAGCCGTTTGGTGAGCCACAAAGCGAAGGCGGTGACCGCCAGCATAATAAGTCCCATCAACAGCAGCAGGGCGGCCGGATGAGCGGCGTAAGAAACGAGTACCCCCGCCGCGGCGACCAGCCCGCCGCTTACCGCCACAATGGCAATGCGCCGGGGAGAGGGCAGGGCCCAAAACACCAAAGCGGCCAGCCCCGCCGCCCCCAACAGCCAGGGCGCCAGAGGGGTGAATAATCCGCCGTCCGCCTGCGTGAACACCAGGGGCAGCAGCAGGCACGCCAGCCCCATCGCAATCAGCGATTGGTCGGTTACGTGCCGGGTGAGGGAGGAAAGCCGTTGATTTTTCATGCCGTCTCCTTTTTTGCTTCGGTTTGTTCGTGGTAGCTTTGTTCGGTGTTCACTTGCCAAATGGCCCGCTTGTCGCCGGCCGGGTCCAGAATATGGTCGGCGCACAGCATGGCCGTGAGCATGGAATGGTCCATGTTGTTATAGCGGTGCTGGCCGTTGCGGCCCACGCAATACAGGTTTTGTATACCGTCCAGATAGTCCACCAGCTCGTCCATGCGATCATACGTGTCAAAATAGGCGGGATAGGCTTTTTGCACCCGTTCCCGGTGACTGTCCAGCACACAGCCGGGCTCTATCACGCCCATGCGCACCAGTTCCGCTTCGGCAAAAGCCACGCAGTCGGCCTGGCTCATGTTCCAAAAATCGTCCCCTTCGGCGCAAAAATATTCCAGCCCGATCCACACCGTGTGTTGGGGATCGGCCACCATGTAGGGAGACCAGTTGTTAAAAATCTGAATGCGGCCCAGCTTCACGCCCGTGTCCTGCACGTAGATCCAGCAGTCGGGCACCACGTCGCCCAGGGTTTTGATCGCGGTTTCGTTTTTCAGCCGCAGGCGGGGCATCAGCAGACCCACCGTAACAAAATCCCGGTAGGGCAGGCCGTTGGCCACCGCCAGCAGATCGGCCGAAGGCGTTTCGCCCCGCAGGGCGTTCATCAGGTCTTTCACCGGCATAGACGAGATCACCACGTCGGCGTCATAAACGGCGTCGCCGCAATGCACTTTCGTGATCCTGCCCTGTTCCACCGTAAGGCCGGTCACGGCCCGGCCGGTTTCGATCACGCCGCCCATGGCCCGCACCCGGTCGGCCACCGTTTCCCACAGTTGGCCGGGGCCGAATTTGGGATACCAGAACTGCTCGATCAGCGAGGTTTCCACATGGGCGGGGTCCTTTTTGCCGAAGGCCTTGCGCCACATATCTTTTATCAGCGCCCGGATGGAAAGCCCCTTCACCCGCTGGGCGCCCCAGTCGGCCGATATCTCCCGGGGGTGGCGGCCCCACAGTTTTTCGGTGTAGCCTTCAAAAAACATGCCGTACAGGGTCTTGCCGAACCGGTTGATATAAAAGTTTTCCAGCGAGGTTTCGGGTTTTTTGAACAGGGCGGCTTTCATATAACTGCAGCCCGCCTTCACGGTGGTGCCAAAGCCCATGTTTTTAATGGTTTGGGGCTTCATGCTGATGGGGTAATCAAAAAACTTTTGCTTATAATAGATGCGGGAAACCCGGTCCCGCAGCAGCATCACTTCGTCTTCCCGTTCCGGGTCGGGGCCGTCTGGCGCAAGGGGTTTTTGGCGGCCCAGCAGGGCGTCGTCCAGGGCGGGCGCCCCCTGCAGGGGCAAGATTTCCCGCCAAAAATCGGTCACCCGTTGATCTTTGGAAAAAAACCGGTGGCCGCCGATGTCCATGCGGTTGCCGCCGTGGCGCACCGTGCGGGAAATGCCGCCGAAGGCGTCGCCGGCTTCCAGCAGGGTCACGGCCAGTTGGCCGCCGCCCCGTTTAAGCAGTTCATAGGCCGCCGTAAGCCCCGCCGGGCCGGCGCCGATGATCACGATTCGTTTCATACTTGGCTCCTTTCGGGCACACGATTGTAAATAAACACCTTGCGGGCGGTAAAGTTCCACACAAAGGCCACCATGGTGCCGATAAAACTCTTAAGCAAAAACAGCCCGCCGCTTTGTTGAGGGATCACCAGCCCCAGCAGCATCATCACGCCGCTTTTGATGAGCAGGCCCACCAGCCCGATCACCGCGAAGGAGAGAAATTCCTTTACCCGGTTTATGTCTTTGCGCACAAACACCCACAGCACGCTCAGCACATAATTCACCACCAGGCCAAGCAAAAAGCCCACCGCGGCCGCCAGCACGTCCCGCGTCAGGGTAAAGCCGCCCAGCGTCCAGTTGTGCAAAAACACAAACCGGAAAAACAGCCAGCCGCTGCCGATGTCCACCGCCGTGGCGGTGCCGCCCACAAAAATAAAGCGGAAAAACTGGGTAAAACTGTTTTCGGTCACTTCCACAAACAGTTTGTCCTTGCGAAAATGGATCAAATGATCCCAAAATTCCAAAAAAGCCTGTTTCATATGCGATCCCTATTCGGCAATGTCGCCCACGCCGTTGAGTACATACGTGGGGCCGTAGGGGAATTCGGCCAGATTCTTCCGCGCGGTAACGCCGGTAAGCACCAGCACCGTTTCGGTGTCAGACTGAATGCCCGCGATAATATCCGTATCCATCCGGTCGCCGATGATCATGGTCTCTTCCGGCTCGCAGCCCAGCAGCTTCATGCCGGTGCGCATCATCAGCGGATTGGGTTTGCCCAAAAAATAGGCGGTTTTGCCGGTGGCCAGTTCAATGGGCGCAGTCAGCGCCCGGCAGGCCGGCACGATCACCCCGCCGTCGCCGGGGCCGGTCATATCCGGGTTGGTGCCAATGAGTTTGGCGCCCGCATGCACCAGCTGCACCGCCTTGGCAATGCTTTGGTAATTATAGTTTTCGGTTTCACCCACCACCACGTAATCGGGGCTCACGTCGTTCATGCTCAGCCCCGCCTGATACAGCGCGCCCATCAGCCCGGCGCCGCCGATGCAATACACCGACCCGCCCGGGCATTGGCTGCGAATAAAGTCCGCCGTGGCCAGGGCGCTGGTGTAAAAGTGGCTTTGGTCCACGTCCAGCCCCATGCGGGCCAGCTTTTGGGAAAGCTCCAGCGGCGAGCGACCGCTGCCGTTGGTTAAAAACAAAAAGGGTTTTTCGGTTTTATACAGCCAGTTCACAAACGCTTTGGCGCCCGGCAGCAGATCGTTGCCGTGATAGATCACACCGTCCATGTCGCAAATATAGCCCCGCTTGGCGCGGATGGCCTGCAGATCGTTATTCAAGTATATCACCTCATTTTGTATTGTACTACAAACCGTCGGTGTTTTCAATCATTAAACGAACAAACCGGCCGATTCTCTCACTAAAAATCACAATTTTTTTGCAAAATGTTTTCGGCCGGGGCGGCAGGGGGGAAAATCTTGACAAATCCGTTTGTTCGGTGTATAATCAAATGATTGAATGGCGCAGTATGCCATACCAAAAGAAAGCGTGGTTTATATGGTGAAAAGCATGACCGGTTACGGCCGGTACGAAGACGTGGCCTCCCCCCGCAAGATCAGCGTGGAGATCAAGTCGGTCAACCACAAATTTTTTGAGTTTTCCTGCCGGGTGCCCCGCACCATGGGCTTTTTGGAAGAACGGCTGAAAGCCGCCGTGCAGGCCCGGGTGGCCCGGGGCAAGATCGACCTGTTTTTGGGGGTGGAAGCCGACGCCCAGACCCCCGCCCAGGTCACGGTGAACCATCCCCTGGCCGCCGGCTATATGCAGGCGTTGGGCGAACTGGCCCAAACCTACGGCGTAAGCGTCGTGATATCGGCCGAACAGCTGGCCCGCCTGCCCGACGTGCTCAGCGTGCAAAAGCCCCCCGAGGATGAAGAGGCCCTGTGGGCTCAGGTGAGTCCCGCCGTGGACCGGGCGCTGGACGCGTTTATCGCCATGCGCCTGCGGGAAGGGGAAAAACTGCGGGCCGACGTGCAAAGCCGCCTGGACGTGATCCGGGATGCGGTGGCGCAGATCGAAGCCCAAAGCCCCCAAACCGTGGCCGCCTACCGGGCCCGGCTGGAAGAAAAAATGAAAGAACTGCTGGGCTCCGCCGCGGTGGACGAACAGCGCCTGCTCACCGAAACCGCCCTGTTTGCCGACCGCATTGCGGTGGATGAAGAAACCGTGCGCCTGCGCAGCCATCTGGACCAGATGGAACATCTGCTGCAGGGGGACGAACCGGTGGGCCGCAAGCTGGACTTTTTGCTGCAGGAAGCCAACCGGGAGATCAACACCATCGGGTCTAAATCCCAAAGCACCCCCATCGCCCGCGTGGTGGTGGACGTGAAAGCCGAACTGGAAAAGATCCGCGAACAGATCCAGAATCTGGAATAGGAGACTGCCATGCAACTCATCGATATCGGCTTTGGCAACCGGCTGGCGGCCGACCGCATTCTGGCGGTGGTGCGCCCCGATTCCATGCCCGTTAAAACCATGATCGCCGTCGCCCGGGAAGAAGGCCGGCTCATCGACGCTACCATGGGCCGCAAAACCGCCGCCGTGGCGGTTACGGACAGCGGCCACGTGGTGCTGTCTTACCTGACGCCGGAACGCATTGCCGCCGCCGCGAAAGGAGAAGAAGACCATGCCTGATACTTCCGGCAAAGGGTGTTTGTTTTTGCTGTCCGGCCCCTCCGGCTCGGGCAAAGATACCATCCTTAAACAGGTGCTGGCCCGCCTGCCCGACCTGCACTTTTCCATTTCCGCCACCACCCGGCCCCGGCGGGACCCGTCAGACGATGAAAAATATCATTTTATGACCCGGGAAGAATTTGAGCAGGGCATTGCCGCCGGCACGTTTTTAGAGCACGCCCGGTATGTAGACCATTATTACGGCACCCCCGCCGGGCCCATTGAAGCCTGGCGCGCCAAAGGGGAAGACGTGCTGGTGGAATGCGAGGTGCAGGGGGCGCTGCAGATCATGCAGCGGGTGCCCGACCTTACCAGCATTTTCATTATGCCCCCTTCGCTGGCCGTGCTGCGCCGGCGCCTGCAAAACCGGCAAACCGAAACGGCCGAACAAACCGAAAAACGCATTCAAACCGCCCTCACCGAAATGCGGGCGGCCCCCCATTATCAATATTTGGTCATTAACGACGCGCTGGAAGACGCGGTGTCGCAGGTGTGCGGCATCATCACCGCCGGCCGTGCCGCCATGGCCCGTCATATCGATTTTATCAACGAGGTGTTACAATCATGTTAAATCCCGCCATCGGCAAACTCATCAATACCTATGAAAATCGCTACGACCTGGTGATCGACGTGGCCCGCCGGGCCCGTCAGATCAGCAACCGGGCCGAAAAAGAGGGCATCATCCTCACCGAAAAGCCCGTTACCCTGGCGCTGAACGAACTGGCTCGCGAAAAGTGCGACCGCTGACCGCTTTTGCGGCATGAGCGTGCGCACCGTCGGGGTCGCGGTGGAACAGGCGGCCTATCATTTTGACAAGCTTTACACCTACCGGGTGCCGGACGATTGGCCGACGCCTTTGGTGGGTTGCCGGGTGGCCGTGCCCTTTGGGGGCGGCAACACCCTGCGGGCCGGCTTTGTGCTGGCCGAAAGCGAGGCCGAAGCCGCCGACGGCTTAAAGTGCGCCGCCCATTTGCTGGACGATACCCCCGTGCTGGGGGAGGAAATGGTGAAACTGGCGGCTTTTTTAAAGGAGCATACCTTTTGCACCCGGTACGACGCGTGCAAAACCATGCTGCCCGCCGGCATCCATATGCAAATCACCGTGCGCTACACGGCGGCCGACGGCGTAACCGAAGAAGCCCTGGCCGCCAGCGGTCTGCCGGCGGCATATTGCGCGGCCGTGCGCCGCATGGCGCAGGACGCCACCCCCCGTTCCAAAGAGCAGATCGCGGCCCAATTCGGCCTGCCCGAAGAGGCGGCGGATAAATTGGCGCGCAAAAAACTGCTTACGGTAGAGCGGGCGCCTGTTCGCCGCATGGGGGACGCCACCGTGAAAACCGTGCGCCTTACCGAAGCAGCCGCCCAGCCCCCCGCCAAACTCACCCCCAAGCAAAAACTGGTGCTGGATCTGCTGGCGACGGTGGGGGAAGCCACCGTGAAGGAAATATGCTATTTCACCGGCGTTACGCCCGCCGTGATCCACGCCCTGCAAAAAAAGGATCTGGTGGCGCTGGCGGACGAAGAAGTGTTTCGCATTCCCGAACCGGCCGGCCCCGTCGGCCCGCCGGCGGACATTGCCTTAAGTCCGGTGCAGCAGGCGGCGTTTGACCGCCTGCACGCCCTGCTGCAAGCCCCCGCCCCCGCGGCGGCGCTGTTATACGGCGTAACGGGCAGCGGCAAAACCAGCGTATATCTCAAACTCATCGACGCGGCCCGCGAGCGTCAGCCCGACGCGGGCGTGATCGTGATGGTGCCCGAAATTGCCCTCACGCCCCAGGCGGTGGCCATTTTCAAGGGCCGCTACGGCGACCGGGTGGCCATTTTTCACAGCCGCCTTTCGCTGGGGGAACGCATGGACGAATGGAAGCGGGTCAAATCCGGCCAGGCCGCCATTGCGGTGGGCACCCGGTCGGCGGTGTTTGCGCCCTTTGCCAAACTCAGCCTTATCGTAATGGACGAAGAGCAGGAACACACCTATAAATCCGAATCGTCGCCCCGTTACCACGCCCGGGACGTGGCCCGTTTTCGGGCGGCCCACCACGGGGCCCTGCTGGTGCTTTCTTCCGCCACCCCGGCGCTGGAAAGCTTTGCCAAAGCCCGGGCGGGCGCCTATACGCTGTGCCGCATGGACCAACGCTACGGCCCGGCGGTGCTGCCCGAAGTGAAACTCATCGATATGCGCGACGAACTGGCCCGGGGCAACGCTTCGGTGGTAAGCGGCCAACTGCTCACGCTGCTGGACGACGTGCTGGCCCACCGGCAGCAGGCTATTTTGCTCCACAACCGGCGTGGCTATCACACCTTTGTAAGCTGCAGCCAGTGCGGCCGGGTGATGGAATGCCCCGATTGCAGCATTTCCATGACCTACCACCGGGATAACGGCCGGCTCATGTGCCATTATTGCGGCTATTCCGCTCCCATGCCCACCGCCTGCCCCCAATGCGGCGGCGATATGATCAAAATGAGCGGCATCGGCACCCAAAAGGCGGAAGAACAACTGGCTCGCCTGCTGCCCGGCGCCCGCATTTTGCGTATGGACGCCGATTCCACCATGTCCCGCACCGCCCACGGCGAAAAGCTGGAAGCCTTCGCCCGGGGGGATTACGATATCCTGCTTGGCACTCAAATGGTGGCCAAGGGGCTGGACTTTCCCAACGTAACGCTGGTGGGGGTGCTCAACGCCGACCAGATGCTGCACCACAGCGACTACCGCGCTTGCGAGCGGGGCTTTGCCCTGCTCACCCAGGTCATCGGCCGGGCCGGCCGCAGTCAGTCGCCGGGGCTGGCGGTCATTCAAACCTCCCAGCCCGACCACGAACTCATTGAAATGGCCCGCCGGCAGGATTACGACGCGTTTTATGAGCAGGAGATCGCCCTGCGCCGCCTGATGCAATATCCGCCGTTTTGCGATTTGTGCATGGTGGGCTTTACGGGGGCGGACCATGCCAAGACCCGCGCCGCCGCCCTGGCCATGCTGGACCACATGAAACAACTGGTGGCCGAACAATACGCTTCGGTCCCCTTAAAAATTCTGGGCCCGTCGCCCGCCCGCGTGGTGCGGGTAGGGGGGCGGTACCGCTACCGTATGCTTGTTAAATGCCGCAACACCGCCGCTTTTCGCGCCCTGCTGCACCAGGCGCTGTGCCGCCTGGGCCAGCAAAAGGGCATGGCCGGCGTGAGCGTGTTTGCCGATATGAACCCCGAGGGTATTTTATAATTACAGGAGATAATGACCATGGCATTGCGACCCATTGTTAAAGAAGGCGAGGAGATCTTGCTGAAAAAATCCCGCCCGGTGGAAGCGTTTGACGACCGGCTGGGCCAACTGCTGGACGATATGGCCGAAACCATGTACGCGGCCGACGGCGTGGGCCTGGCGGCGCCCCAGGTGGGCATTCTGCGCCGGGTGTGCGTTATCGATATCGGAGAGGGCCTGCTGGAACTGGTCAATCCCGTCGTCACCGCCCAGTCGGGCGTGCAGGAAACGCTGGAAGGCTGCTTGTCCAGCCCCGGCAAGTGCGGCATCACCCGCCGGCCCAAAAAGGTCACCGTCACCTATCAGGACCGTACCGGCGCCGCCCGCACCATCACCGGTGAAGATCTGCTGGCCAAGGCCCTGTGCCATGAAATCGATCATTTGAACGGCATTTTATATGCCACCCACGTCATTCGCTGGCAGGAGGCGTAGCCCATGCGTTTGGTGTTTATGGGCACGCCCGATTTCGCCGTGCCCGCGCTGGAAAATTTGCTGGCGGCAGGCCACACGGTGGCCGGCGTGTTTTGCCAGCCCGACCGGCCCAAGGGCCGGGGCCATAAGCTTGCCCCGCCGCCGGTCAAGCAGGCCGCTCTGGCCCACGGCATTCCCGTGTTTCAGCCCGCTTCGGTCAAAACCGAAGAATCGCTGGCTTTGCTGCGCCGTTTGGCGCCCGCATGCATTGTGGTGGTGGCCTACGGTAAAATATTGCCCCCGGCCGTGTTGGAACTGCCTCCGCTGGGCTGCGTCAACATCCACGCGTCGCTGCTGCCCCGTTACCGGGGCGCGGCCCCCATCCAGTGGGCGGTCATCCACGGCGACGCCGAAACGGGCGTTACCACCATGCAAATGGACGCCGGTATGGACACCGGCGCCGTGCTGGAGCAGGTATCCTGCCCCATCCCGCCGGACATGACGGCGGGGGAACTGTTCAATACTCTGTCCGCCCTGGGCGGGCAGTTGATCCTTTCCACCCTGCGGGGACTGGAAGCCGGCACCCTCACCCCCCGGCCCCAGGACCACGCCAAGGCCACCGCCGCCCCCATGCTGGACCGGTCGCTTTCGCAAGTAGACTGGCGCAAACCGGCAGAGGAGATCCACAACCTCATTCGGGGGCTCAACCCCTGGCCTTCGGCCAAAACCACCCTTGCGGGCGCCACCTTAAAGCTCCACGCCTCCCGCGTGCTGGGCCCCATGGGAGGCCAACCGGGGCAGGTGCTGGCGGCGCCGGGCCTCACCGTGTGCTGTGGCGACGGCAACGCCCTGCGGCTCACGCTGGTGCAGGCGGAAGGGTCCCGTCCTATGGAAGATGAAGCCTACCTGCGGGGGCATCCCGTGGCGGCAGGCACTGTGTTAGGTTAAAAAAAGTAAGGAGGCCGCCCTATGGTGTGGTTGACCACCGGATATATGGAATATTACCTGTATATGCTGCCGGCGCTGCTGCTGGTTATGCTGGCGCAGGGGCTGGTTTCGGCCCGTTACAGCCGGTTTTCCCGGGTTATGACCGCCCGGCGCGTTACCGGCGTGGCCATGGCCCAATGGGTGCTGGCCCAAAACGGCATTACCGACGTGACTGTGCAGCCGGTGGCCGGCCGTATGAGCGACCATTATCATCCCACCAAAAAGGTCATTTATCTCAGCGAAGGGGTGTATAACGCTTCGTCGGTGGCCGCCGTGAGCATTGCCGCCCACGAAGCGGGGCATGCGGTGCAGCACGCCAAAGGCTATGCGCCGGCTGCGGTGCGTTCGGCGTTGGTGCCGGTGTGCAACGTGGCCTCCCGCATCGGCTTGCCGCTGGCCATTGTTGGTTTTATTCTCAGTTGGTTTGCCCTGGTCAACATCGGGCTGGTGCTGTTTGCCACCGCCGCCCTGTTTCAACTTGTTACCCTGCCGGTGGAACTGGACGCCAGCCGCCGGGCCATGGCCCACATGCGGACCTGCGGATGGTTTGAAGCCGCCGAACTGCGGGGCGCCAAAAGCGTGCTCACCGCCGCCGCCCTCACCTATGTGGCGGCCCTGGCCCAAAGCGTGCTGCAGCTGCTGTATTTTGCGGCCCGCTTTTCCCGCCGGAACTGAACGCTTATGGCCAACGCACGCAAAATCGCCCAAAACGCCCTGCTGCGGGTGGAACGGGACGGCGCCTATTCTAACCTGGTGCTGGACGCCGCTTTGACCGCCGCCGGGGCCGACCCGCGAGACGCCGCCCTGGCCGCCGCGCTGTTTTACGGCGTGCTGGAACGGCGTTTGACGCTGGACCATATTATCGCGCACTACGTAAAGCGGCCGGACAAGATCGATCCTTCCGCTCGGCAGGCGCTGTATCTGGGCTTATATCAACTGCTATATATGGATCGGGTGCCGCCCGCCGCCGCTGTGAACGAATCGGTCATGCTGGTGCGCCGTTCCCGGGCGGCCCATTGCGCCGGCCTGGTAAACGGGGTGCTGCGCGGCTTTTTGCGGGATGACCGGCAGATCCCTCTGCCTCCCGAAACCGCGCCGTTTGAGCGCATGGCGGTCACCTATTCGGTGCCGGCCTGGCTGGCGGAACATTTTGTGCGCCATTACGGGGAAGAAAACGCACGGGCGCTGATGGCTTCTTTTGCGGGGCGGCGGCCGTTGACCCTGCGGGTAAACACCTGCAAAACCGACCGGGACGGTTTGGCGGCGTCACTGGCGGCCGAGGGCCTGCACCCGGCGCCCTGCCCGGTAGACGACGATTTGCTCACCCTGCCCGAAAGCGGGGATATTACCCAAACCGCCGCCTATCAACAAGGGCTGTTTCACGTGCAAGACGCGGCTTCCGCCCTGTGCTGCCGGGCGGTGGCGCCCCAACCCGGCGAGCGGGTGCTGGACCTGTGCGCCGCGCCGGGGGGCAAATCCTTCACCATGGCCCAGCTTATGCAAAACACCGGGCTGGTGCTGGCCTGCGATCTGTATCCCCAAAAGGCGCAACTCATTCGCGCCGGCGCGCAGCGGCTGGGGCTAACCGCCGTGCAGACCGCGGTGAACGACGCCACGCAGGTGGATCCCGCCCTGGGAATGTTTGATGCAATTTTGTGCGATTTGCCCTGTTCGGGGCTGGGAATTTTGGGCCGAAAGCCCGAAATTCGTTACAAGACTGTTACTTTGCTTGACAAATTGCCCGATTTGCAATATGGTATGTTATGCAACAGTCTGTCCTATCTTAAACCGGGGGGCCGGTTGATCTTTTCCACCTGCACCCTCAACCCGGCCGAAAACCAGCAAAATCTGGCGCGGCTGTTGGCCCAACACAGCCAACTGCGGCCGCTGCCCGTTTTGCCCCACTGCCGCCGGGCGTTAGGGGAGCCGGAACATATGATCACCCTGCTGCCCCACATTCACGGAACCGACGGCTTTTTCATCGGCGCCGTACGAAAGGATGGATAAGGTGCTGCCGGATATTCGCTCCATGACGCAAGAGGAGATCGCCGCCGCCTTCACGGCTGACGGCTTGCCCCGTTACCGGGCCGGGCAGGTGTATGCCTGGCTGGCCAAAGGGGCGGATTCCTTTGACGATATGACCAACCTGCCCCTGGACCTGCGCCGCCGGCTGGCGGAGCGCTACGCCATTTGCCGGGTAACGGTGGCCCGCAAGCTGGTGAGCCGGCTGGACGGTACGGTAAAATACCTGTTCGGCCTGCAGGACGGCCATTGTGTGGAAGGGGTGGTGATGCACTATCATCACGGCCACACGTTGTGCTTGTCTACCCAGGTGGGGTGCCGCATGGGCTGTGCCTTTTGCGCCACCGGCGCCGCCGGCTTTGTGCGCAATCTCACCGCCGGCGAAATGATCGGCCAGATCACCGCCGCCCAGCAAGACCTGGGCCTGCGCCTTGCCAACCTGGTGCTGATGGGCATGGGCGAACCGCTGGACAATTACCAAAACACCCTGCGGTTTTTGCGGTTGGTCACGTCGCCCGACCATTTGAACATCGGCGCCCGCCACATCTCTCTTTCCACCTGCGGGCTGGTAGACGGCATTCGCCGCCTGCAGGGGGAGGGCATCCCCCTCACGCTGTCGGTTTCGCTCCACGCGCCGGACGACGCCATACGCTCCCGCATTATGCCTGTTAACAAAAAGTGGAACGTAGACGCCCTGCTGGCCGCCTGCCGCGACTATCTTGCGGCCGACGGACGCCGCATTTCCTTTGAATACATCCTCATTGACGGGGTAAACGATTCCCTTGCCTGTGCCGATCGGCTGGCCGACCGGCTGCGGGGCATGCTGTGCCACGTCAACCTCATCCCCGCCAATCCGGTGCCGGGCAAAACCCACGCCGCCACCGGTCGCAAAACCGCCGAAGCTTTTGAACGGCGGCTCACCGAGCGGGGCATAAACGCCACCATCCGCCGGACGTTGGGCAGTGATATCAACGCGTCCTGCGGGCAGTTGCGCAACACGTCCAACCCACCGCAAAATGCCGAAAACGCATGATCCGGGCGCCCGTTTCAGGGTCCCAAAAAGTCAGCCAGCAAACCAAGGAAGGTGAAGCCAATGAAATTTGCCTGTAAAACCGATATCGGACGGGTGCGCCGTTCCAACCAGGATTCCTACGCCGTGGGCGAACTGCCCGGCGGGGTGGCCTGGGCCGTGATATGCGACGGCATGGGGGGCGCCAGCGGCGGCAACATCGCCTCATCCACCGCCGTTAAAACCGTTTCCGAAAAAATCGCCTCTTCCTGGCGGCCGGGCATGAGCGGCAATTCCATTGCCAATATGCTCAAATCGGTGGTGGCCGCCGCCAACATCAATGTGTTTGATATGGCCCAGTCGGTAGAAGCTTTGTCAGGCATGGGCACCACCATTGTGGTAGTGCTCATTGCCGATTCGGTGGCCCATCTGGTGCACGCGGGCGACAGCCGGGCGTATTGCTTCGGCCAAAACGGCCTGCGGCAGATCACCCGGGACCATTCCATTGTGCAAAACCTGGTAGAGACCGGCCAGCTTACCGAACAGGAAGCCCGGGAACACCCCCGGCGCAACGTGATCACCCGGGCGCTGGGCGTGAGCGAAATGCTGGACGTTGACTATAACGAAGTGGACCTGGCCCCCGGCGACGCCATTTTGCTGTGTACCGACGGCCTTTCAAGTTATCTGGACGCGGAGCAGATCCAATCGGTGCTGCGCGAGATCCCCTTTGTGGAATATCCTGACCGGCTGGTGGAACTGGCCAACGAAGCAGGCGGCGGCGACAACATTACCGTGGTCGCCATTCGCAATTAGTACGGGAGGAAGCATAGTATGGACAAATACGTAGGCAAACGGCTGGACGGCCGCTATGAAATTCAAGAGATCATCGGCGTGGGCGGCATGGCGGTGGTGTACAAAGCGTACGATACCATTGACGACCGCACGGTAGCCATCAAGATCTTAAAAGAAGAATTGCTGGAAAATCAGGAATTCCGTCGCCGTTTCAAAAACGAAAGCAAGGCCATTGCCGTGCTGTCTCACCCCAACATTGTGAAGGTGTATGACGTGGGGCTGGGCGACCGCATTCAGTATATTGTGATGGAATACATCGACGGCATCACCCTCAAAGAGTATATTGAACAGCAAAAAACCATTCGCTGGAAGGACGCGCTGCATTTTGCCGAACAGGTGCTGCAGGCGCTGCAGCACGCCCATGATAAAGGCATCGTCCACCGGGATATCAAGCCCCAAAACATCATGCTGCTGCCCGACGGCACCATTAAAGTGACCGATTTCGGCATTGCCCGTTTTTCCCGCAGCGAACACCGCACCATTACCGATAAAGCCATCGGTTCGGTGCATTACATCAGCCCCGAACAGGCCCGCGGCGAAGTGACCGACGAAAAAACCGACCTGTATTCCGTGGGCGTGCTGCTGTATGAAATGCTCACCGGCCGCCTGCCCTTTGACGCCGACAGCGCCGTTTCGGTGGCCATTATGCAGCTGCAAAACGACCCCGTCAATCCCCGCAGCATCAATCCTTCCATCCCCGAAGGGCTGGAAGAGATCATTTTGCGGGCCATGCAAAAAAACCGCAATCAGCGTTATCAGTCGGCGGCCGAAATGCTGCGGGATATCGAAAAATTCAAACAAAACCCCTCGGTGCAGTTTGAATACAAATATTTTGTAGACTCCGATCCCACCAAATACGTGAACGCGGGCACCGGCGAAACGGGCAAAACCCAATCGAACGACGGGGACGGTGAAGAACACAAATCCCCCGTGGTGGCGGTGCTCATCGGCGTTATGGTGGCCATCGTTTTGGCGGTGGGGCTCATCGGGCTGGTGGTGGCCGGCAAGCTGTTCGGCTTTGGGCCCTTCGCTTCCACGGCCGAAACCAAGCAGTGCCCCGACCTGCTGGGTAAAATGTATAACAGCGTCATCACCGACGACGCTTATAAAAATTACAACATCATAATGGACGGCAGCGATTATTCCACCGAATATGAAGCCGGCGAAATTATGCACCAAACCCCGGAAGCCGGCAAGGCCCTGAAGGGCAAAATGGACATTGTGGTAAAGGTGAGCCTGGGGGCCAAAACCCAGGTGATGGAAGATTACGCCAACTATAACATCACCACCGTTACCGGCAATTTAGACGCGCTGGGCGTGCCCTATACCACCAAAGAGGTGTTCAGCGACGAAGTGGCCAGCGGCTTTGTGGTGGGCACCCTGCCCGCCGCCGGCGAAACGCTGGGAGCCGATACGGAAGTGGTGATCTATGTAAGCAAGGGCGCCACCACCAAATTTGTTAAGGTTGGCAGCTATGTTGGCATGACCCAGGACGTGGCCAAACGCCAAATTGAAGGGGACGGCCTCACCGTCGGCAAAATCACCGAAGAAGAAAGCGACCGGTATGCGGCGGGTTACGTTATTTCTCAAAGCGTTTCGGCCGAAACCACCGTGCCCAGCGGTTCGGCGGTAGACCTGGTGGTCAGCAGCGGCAGTTCGGTCATCATTTATCTGCCCATCCCGGCCGAAGCGGAAAAAGCCTTTATCGCTTCGGTGTATTACAACGGCAAGAATATTTACAGCAGCGGCGTTATTCAGCCGGCCGCCATGTCGGTAAACGCCAGCGGCAATAAGGAAGTGCAGTTGCCCCTGTCGAAAGACCTGGCCAACTTCCCCTCCAACGTGGTCACGGTAATGGTGCGCTATAACAACGCCAACTATATTGAATACCGCATCAACTTCGCCAACGGGGAATATGCCAAAAACAAGGTGTTCACGCTGGACGAAAACCTGCTGCACGCCGTGTCGTCTGAACCGGAGCCTTCTTCGGTGCCTTCCACCCCGGCGCCCTCTGATTCTTCTGCGCAAACACCTTCGGTTTCGTCCGAATCCACCTCCGAAAGCACGCCTTCGGCGGCCGAATGACCTATGCCGCAAGGACGCATTGTTAAAACCGTTGCCGACCTGTTTTACGTGCAGGCCGGCGAGCGGATCATCCCCTGCAAAGCGCGGGGGATTTTTCGCAAAACCGGGCAAACGCCCCTGGCGGGCGACCGGGTGATTTGCAGTGAAGACGCCAACGGCGAAGGGCGTATTGAAGAAATACTGCCCCGCTCCAATTATCTGGACCGGCCCGCCGTGGCCAATATCGACCGGCTGGTGCTCATTGTTTCTACCGCCGACCCGGCGCCCGTGCCGCTGCTGATCGACCGCATGACGGCCTTGGCCTTTGACCGGGAGATACAGCCCGTGCTGGTGCTCAACAAAACCGATCTGGCCGACGCGGACCGGCTTTTGGCCATTTATCGCACCGTGCCCATGCCGGTGCTCGCCTGCTGCGCCGCCACCGGCGAAGGGGTAGAAGCCCTGCGGGCCACCCTGTCCGCGCCGGGCATCAGCGTGCTTTCGGGCAATTCGGGCGTGGGCAAATCCAGCCTGCTCAACCGGGTAGATCCCGCGCTGGGCCTGGCCACCGGCGCCATCAGCAAAAAACTGGGCCGCGGCCGCCACACCACCCGCCATGTGGAACTGTTTGCCGTGGGGGAGGGCTATGTGGCCGATACCCCCGGGTTTTCGTCGCTGGATATGGAACGCACCGGCCAGTGGATCTATAAAGAGAATCTGATATTCGCTTTTCCGGAATTTTTGCCCTATGCCGGGCAGTGCCGCTTTGCCGACTGCCATCACGTGGGCGAAAAGGGCTGCGCCGTGGCTCAAGCCGCCGCCGCGGGAGCCGTAAGCCCCAGCCGCCTGGCCAGTTACGCCGCGCTGTATAAAGAAGCCGACGCCATTCCCGACTGGCAGCGCAAAAAATAATACGCCCGGCCAACACATGGTGGGACGCAAAACCCCCCACCGTTTGCTGCAACGGCGGGGGTTTTCCTCATGTCATATTCTGTAGAGTAAAAAAATAGTTAAACTTTTGTAATTATCGTTTACAAACGGGTCAGCACTGTGCTATAATGCTGTTCCAATAAAAAAACTGTCTTGTTTTCGGAGGTTTTGTATATGCCACAAGAAAAACCGCGCTTCGGCGCCCGGATCACCGCTTTGCTGTGCGCACTGGCGCTTTCCGGTGCCCTGGTTTGGTGGGTGGCGCTCCGGCCGGCCGCCTTGCCCGGCGAAACGCCTACAGACGTGTCTCACGGGGTTTCGTTTTTAAGTGAACTGGAGCGGCAGGACCCTGCCGCGGTAGACGAAGCGGTGCGCCGCCTGCGAGAACAACGTCTGGAGCAGTCCCGCGCCCAAGAAGAAAAAGAAGCCAAAGCCCGCGCTTCGTCTGCGGCCTCATCCGGCAACAAAACCGGCGCGTCTTCGTCCGCTTCTTCCAAACCCGCCCGCCCCACTTTTGTGGGCGAGGGCATTTGGGCCGGCTTTTCCGATTACGTGATTTTGGGTGACTCCCGCGCGGTGGGCTTTTCCTATTATAAGTTTTTAGACCGTTCCCGCGTGCTGGCGGGGGGCGGCGACACCATTCGCAACGTGGCCGAACATTTGGGCGAGATCAAGCGTTTGCGGCCGTCCTACGTGTTTTTGTGCTACGGGCTTAACGACGCCGGCATCGGCTATTGGAAAACCGGCAAGGCCTACGCCGCCGAAATGGTGCAGGTGGTGGCCTCCATTCGCAAGGCGGCGCCTGGGGCGCAGGTCATCGTCAGTTCGGTGCTGCCCGCTACCGACGCCGCATTGCGCCGGTCGCCCTCCTGGAACCGCATTGCCGACTTTAACGCCCACCTGCGCAAGGTGTGCCCCGCCAACGGCATTTCGTTTGTGGATAACGATTCCATCGCCTACGCCCTGATGGACGAAATGTGGCAGCCCGACGGCGTGCATTTAAAACCGGCGTTTTACCCCTATTGGGGCAAAAACCTGCTGGCGGCCATTGCGGTGGAATCCACCGTGACGCCCACCGACGTGAAAAGGAGGTAACGCCTGTGAAAACCGTGTTTTTCGGCGCCATGCGCTGGCTGGCGGCCGGTCTGGTGGCGGTGTTTTTGTGGTCGCTTTGCGCCGCCGCGCCGTTAAGCAGCGCCGACCCCGACGCTGTGTGGCAGGCAGTTACCGGGGCGGCTGACCTGACTCATATGCAGGAAGGCTCTAACGCCATGATCCGCCGGCTGTATGGCATCGATCCATCTGATTACGAAGCCTGCTATTTATACTATCCCGCCAGCAATATGGACGCGGACGAGCTGTTGCTGGTGAAATTGACCGACCCGGCCCAAAGCGAAGCCTTGGCGCAGGCGGCTCAGGCCCGGCTGGCCACCCAAAAGGCCAGTTTTGACGGCTACGGCGTGGCCCAGTACGATTTGCTCACCCATCACGCGGCAGTGGAGCCGGCGGGCAACTATTTCTTGCTGGCGGTCACCGCCAACGACGCGGCCGTTTTGGCGGCCTTTCACAGCGCGCTGTAGGGGAGGGCCGGTATGTCGTTCAGTCAGTTAAGTTTTGTCTTTTTGTTTTTGCCGGTGTGCCTGCTGGGGTATTTTCTCACTCCCAAACAGGCCAAACCGTTCGCCTTGCTGATATTCAGTTTGCTGTTCATCGCCTGGGGCAATCCCCGGGATCTGGTGTTCATCGGCGGCAGCGTGGTGTTTCATTATTTTTCCGGCCTGCAGGTGGAACATGCCGACCGGGCAGGCAAAAAGGGGCTGAAAAAAGCGGTGGTTATTACCACCGTGGCGGCCGACCTGCTGTTATTGGGCTTTTTTAAGTATTACACCTTTTTGTGGGCCCAGCTGGCGGCGGTGCTGCCTCTGCCGGCGGCGGTGAGCGTGCCGGTGGCGCCGGTGGGCGTTTCCTTTTTCACCTTTTCGGTGCTTTCCTATTTGCTGGACGTTTCGGCCGGCCGGGTAAAGGCTCAGCGCAGTTTGTGGAAGCTTGCGCTGTATGTGTGCTTTTTCCCCAAACTGGTGTCCGGCCCCATTGCGGCGTATGAGCAAATGGAAGCCCAACTGGCCGCCCCCGCGTTAAGCCGCGCCAATGTGGAAAGCGGCTCCCGCCGGTTTGTGGTGGGCCTGGCCAAAAAAGTGCTGTTGGCCAACACCTTGAACGGCTTTTTTGCCGCCTTGACCGACCCCGCCGCCCAACCTTCGGTGCTGGGGGTGTGGCTGGCGGTGTTCAGCTATGCGTTTATGCTTTATTTCGATTTCAGCGGTTATTCGGATATGGCCATCGGCCTGGGGCGGGTGTTCGGTTATCACCTGCCCGAAAACTTCCGTTATCCCTATTTGTCCGGCAGTGTGACCGATTTTTGGCGCCGGTGGCATATTTCCCTGGGCGCTTGGTTCAAAAATTACGTGTATATCCCCCTGGGCGGCAGCCGGGCGGGTACCGCCCGCACCGTGTGCAACCTGGCGGTGGTGTGGCTGCTCACCGGTCTGTGGCACGGCGCCAACTGGACTTTTGTGGTGTGGGGGCTGTACCATTTGGCCCTGCTGTTGTGTGAAAAATTCATTTTGCGCAAGCCGCTGGCCAAAACGCCCGGTTTTGTGCGGGGCGTGTTCACTTTTGTGCTGGTGATTTTGGGTTGGGTGTTCTTTTTCAACCCCACCCTGCCGGCCGCGGGCCGCATGCTGGCCGGGGCCTTCGGCTATCACATGCCGGCTGTCAGCAACGGCTCGCTTTACACGCTGCTTAGCGCGGGGGCTTGGCTGGCGGTGGCGGCGGTGGGCTGCACGCCCTTGCCCGCCAAACTGGGCCGGGCCGTTACCCGCCGGGGCGGCGTGTGGTCGGGCCTGGCAACGGCGGCGGTGTTCGCCCTGCTGTTGGCCGCCTGCATTGCCGGCATGATGAACGATACCTTCGCGTCCTTTTTGTACGCGCAGTTTTAGGAGGTGGCATCTATGCAACGTAAACCTTCCCCCAAACCCAAGGCCGTGCTGTGGGTCACCGCCCTGCTGCTGTGCCTGATATTACTGTTAAACGCCGCCACCTTTTTGCGCACGCCCCCTTCCTTTTTAGCGGGCGAAAACCGCATGCGGGCCACCGCGCCTGCTTTTTCGTGGCAAGCGCTGGCCGACGGCTCTTATACCCGAAACCTTTCAGCCTGGTTTTCCGACCGGTTTGCCGGCCGGGATAACTGGCTTGCCCTGCACAACGCCCTGCACGCCGCCATGGGTCAACGCGACAGCGGCGGGGTGTATCTGGGCAAAAACGACACGTTGTTTCTCATCCCTTCGCCGGTGAATGAAACGGCCCTTTCGGCCAATTTGGCCGCCATGAACGCCTTTGCCGCCCGGCATAAGGATCTGCGCCACACGGCGCTTATTGCGCCCAACGCGGTGTGCGTGTGGGCCGACCGCCTGCCCGACCACGCCCCGGTGCCCGACCAGCAGGCCCAACTGCAACAGGTGGCGGACCGGCTGCAGGGGGTGACCTTTGCCAACGTGACCGACGCGCTGCTGGCTCACAAGCAGGAAGATCTGTATTACCGCACCGACCACCACTGGACCACCCCGGCCGCCCGCATCGCCCTGGAAGCGGCGGCCCCGGCCATGGGGCTGGACCGTTTGGTGAGCGAGTATGACGATTACACCGTTTCCCAAACCTTTGAAGGCACGCTGGCCTCTAAAAGCGGCCGCCACGGAACGCCCGACGCCATTCACATTCTGCTGCCCAAAACCGACGTGCGGTATAACGTGACCGACCCCAACGGCGAAAAAGCCACCCTGTTCGACCGGGCCAAGCTGGACACCAAAGACCAGTACGCCGTGTTTTTGGGGGGCAACCATCCGCTGGTCACCATAAAAACCACCGCCCAAACCGGCCGCCGGCTGCTGCTGTTCAAGGATTCCTACGCCAACTGCTTTGCGCCTTTGCTCACCCCGTATTATGAAGAGATTCTGCTGGTGGATCCCCGGTATTATTACGACACCGCCGACGCGCTGGTGCGCCAGCACGGCATTACCGACGTGCTGTATTTGTATAACGCCGATACTTTTTTCACCGATACCACCCTGGCCGACGTGCTGGTGGCAGAAACCGTGCCCGAATAAATCCCGCTGTAATGCAAGCCGCCCTGCATAGTTTGCAGGGCGGTTTTGATCGTGCAAAAAAATTTTTTAAAAAAATTTGCAAAAATGGTGAGAAAAATTGCCGTTTCATACGTTTAAAGGGTGAGCGGTTATGCAATCGGTTGGCAACACGGCGACGTCGTGTTAATATACATACATATATATATATATATATTACAAGGAGCTCGAAACCATGAAAAAACTGCTGTGTTTATGGCTGTGCTTGCTGGTGTGCGTGACCGGCGCGCTTTCCACCGGTTTGGCCGCCGAAGCGGAAACGCAGGACGAATGGGAAGCCGTGCGAGCCGGCGCGGACCATCACGACGAACTGTTTTATTATGACGCCGACGGCAATATTCTGTGCCCGGCGGAAGGCGTCGTATGCGCCTACGGCCCCCATCAGGGCCCCCATCCCACCTTTGAGCCGGGCGATTTGGTGCACGACGGC
>CADBNN010000056.1 GCA_902796075.1 Oscillospiraceae bacterium
ATTGAGCGAGCAATTAAAAAAGCTCCGCAGAGAAAAAGGCAACACGCAGGAGGATCTGGCGAACCATCTCGGCATTTCCACCCAGGCGGTCTCCAAATGGGAGCGCGAAGAAGGATACCCGGATATAGCGCTGCTGCCGGCTATCGCAGCCTATTACAATGTCAGCGTGGACGATCTGCTCGGCGTGGGAAAGATCGAAAAAGAAAAAAAGCTGAATGCGTACCGCAATAAAAACCTCGAATTGTTCCGCGACGGAAAAAGCGCGGAACGTGTGGCGCTGTGGAGAGAAGCCCAAAAGGAGTTCCCGAACGATCTGTCCGTCCTGTATGAGCTGATGTACGCTTTGTCCGCGGCGGATCAAAACGCAAACGCCGACGAGATCATTGCGTGCGGGGAGAGGATCCTGAACGAGTCCACCGATCAGTCTTTGAGCGCCGGTGCGATCCAATGTCTGTGCTTCACCTATTACTATGCCAAAAAGGACGCGGAATCGGCCAAGAAATACGCAAAAATGGCGGGCCACTCGGTGGTAACGGTCGACGCATTGATGCCGCGTATTCTGGAAGGAGAGGAAGCGGTTCGGTACTGTCAGACCAACATTCAATATCTTTTTGATAGGGTCTCGTTGAACGTCTGCATTATGTGTCGAAAGGGCGGCTATACGCCGGAGGAGAATATCAAGGCGCGTGCATTTATCATTCAATGTTTTGATCTGCTTTATCCGGACGGAAACTGCGGGTTTTACCATTGCCGGTATTCTGGGATCTATAAGGAAATGGCGGAGAACTGGTTGAAGCTGAACGACGCGGCGAAGATGTTCGATTGCCTGTATAAATCCGCGGAGCACGCGGTCAAATATGATACGCAAGACGACGGAAGATACACTTCTTTCATCGTAAACGGGGTTGAATACTCTTCTATAGACGCGGTCAAGGATCATACCGAGAATCAATCGGGCTTGCTTCTGAAATCCCTGAAAGGTGAGAAGTTCAAACAGTTTGAAAACGATCCCCGCATGGTGAAGCTTATTGAAAAGCTGACGCCTATTGCACGATTTCTCTAATGCAAACCTTGACTTTTGATGATACGACATCATTGATCCATTCGCACCAAACCCGCAAATAAACCGCGAGGGACACCTGCTCTATGGCAAGTGTCCCCCTGCGGCTTTTTCTTTTTCATTTTTGCTTCCCGTGCAAAATACGTTGCGAAGATGCACAAAATACGTTATACTGAAGAAAAGTGAAATGAACCAAGGAGGTTTTGCACTTGAAAAAAGCCGTTTATCTGATTTTGTGCGTTGTATTTTTGCTGGCGTCACTTTACAGCTTCGGCGTTTACGCCTTTGGCCCCGGTGCGGAAACCGCCGGCTTCGGTGTTGTGCTGCTGACGCTGTTCGGCGTTATGCAATTGGTTTGCCTGGCGCTGTGGGCCGCTAATCTGCGCCTGACCCATATCGGCCGATGGAACGCTGATATCTTTTCCACCATTGTATTTTTTCTCACGTTTCTTCTTTCTTTTGCCATGCCGTCGGCTCTCACCGGCGGGCTGTCGGCCAGCGGTGCAGCCGCGTGGTTTGGACCCTTTTCCGCCGTTGCGTTACGGCTGGCAACGGCCGGCATCGCACTGTATGAACCGCTTTTGTTTGCGGCGACCGCCGCCATGGGACTGACCATTGGCGAAGGTGACAAACGCACGTCTCATAACGGGACGAAAACAGCATGTTAAAATATACAAAAATCGTGGGTATTCAGTTATAAAATTTCGTCACTTTAAAGCGTAAAAATTCGCTGGTAAAATCTTGACAATAAATTATTGCAGGGTTTATAATGACAAAGTATTTTTTAGACGAGGAGTGTTACAAAATGAAGAACGAATACTTGATCGGCGTGCTGGAAACCGTAAAAAAGCGCAACCCGGGCGAGCCTGAATTCATTCAAGCCGTAACCGAAGTGCTGGAAACGCTGGAACCTGTGATCGACCGCCGTCCCGATTTGGTGGAAGCCGGCGTGGTGGATCGTTTGGTAGAACCCGAACGGCAAATCATTTTCCGCGTGCCCTGGGTAGACGATAACGGCAAAGTGCAGGTCAACCGCGGCTTCCGTGTTCAATTCAATTCAGCCATTGGCCCCTATAAAGGCGGTATTCGTTTGCACCCCTCGGTTTACATCGGCATCATCAAATTTTTGGGGTTTGAACAGGTCTTCAAAAACAGCCTCACTACCCTGCCCATGGGCGGCGGCAAAGGCGGATCCGATTTTGATCCAAAAGGTAAGTCTGACGGCGAGGTCATGCGCTTTTGCCAAAGCTTTATGACGGAGCTTTCCAAACACATCGGCGCCGATTGCGACGTGCCGGCCGGCGACATCGGCACCGGCGCCCGCGAAGTGGGATATATGTTCGGCCAATACAAACGCATCCGCAATGAATTCACCGGCGTTCTCACCGGTAAAGGCCTCACCTTCGGCGGCTCTCTGGCCCGCACCGAAGCCACCGGTTACGGTTTGTGCTATTTCACCGCCGAAATGCTCAAAGCCAACGGCAAATCCTTTGAAGGCAAAACCGTTGTGATCTCCGGTTCAGGCAACGTGGCCATTTATGCTTGCCAAAAAGCAACCGCCATGGGCGCCAAAGTGGTGGCCATGTCCGATTCCAACGGCTATGTTTACGATCCCAACGGCATCGATCTGGCCGCTGTGAAACAGCTGAAAGAAGTGGAACGCAAACGGATTCGTGAATATGCTGCTACGCATCCCACCGCCACGTATACCGAGGGCTGTTCGGGCATTTGGTCTATCCCCTGCGATATCGCTCTGCCCTGCGCCACCCAAAACGAGATCAATAAAGAAAGCGCCGAATTACTGGTGAAAAACGGTTGCTTCTGCGTGTCGGAAGGCGCCAATATGCCCTCTACGCCCGAAGCCATCGAAGTATACCTGCAAAACGGTTTGCTGTACGGTCCCGCCAAAGCGGCCAATGCCGGCGGCGTAGCCACGTCCGGTTTGGAAATGAGCCAAAACTCCGAACGTTTGAGTTGGACTTTTGAAGAAGTTGACGCCAAACTTCAAGACATTATGAAATCCATTTTTGCGGCGTGCGAATCGGCCGCTAAAGAATATGGTATGGAAGGCAACTACATGGCCGGCGCCAATATTGCCGGTTTCCTGAAAGTGGCCGAAGCCATGAAAGCGCAAGGCTGCGTATAATGTGCTTTTCGTTAACCTATCGCATACTTTAACGCTATAACAAAACCCCGAAACTACCGTGTAGTTTCGGGGTTTTAATATGTTTGAAAAAACGCATCTTGGCCGCTACGCTTTGGGCTTGTCGTTCATCTGCTTTTGAATGGTGCGCAATATTTCTGAAACCGGTTCAATATTGACGTCGCCGGGCAGGTCTAAGCGATACGGTCCTAATTGAATATGTAATATATTCTGGTCATTCGTTTTTTCGGCAGTCGTCGCAGCGGGAGCGGTTTCAGCCGGCGCAGCGGGTTTTTCCTCTTGCCGCGGCTCTTCGCTCTGCTGCTCTGCGGGTTTAGCAGGTTCTGCTGGTTTAGCAGGTTCTGCTGGTTTAGCAGGTTCAGAAGGTTCTGCCGGTTTTGCAGCTTCTGAAGGTTCTGCGGGCGCGGGCGTCACAGCCGCCTGCAACGCCGGTTTAAGCGGCGCGGTGTTCGTCTGCTCGTCCGTTGTGCTCTGCACGCCTTCCTTTGGCTCCACCGATACTTTCGCCGCCGCGCCGCCGGAGGAAATTGTTACATAAACGTCATCCGGCTCTTCGGTGTACGTAAGTGTAGACGCATAGTAATGCTCTTCAAAAGCGGGCAGTTCACGCAGAGGCAACGCCCTTGCATACAAATAGCCTTGAATAAAATCACATCCGGCAGCCCGCACCAATTGCGCCTGCTTTTCCGTTTCCACGCCCTCTGCCAGCACACGGATATTCAACCCGTGGCACATTTTTACAATTTCTTTCATCAAAGCCGCCGCATGCAGATCGTGGTCGGCGTCCACAACCATCTGGCGATCAATTTTCACAAGATCCACGGCATACTCATACAAATTGGTCACCGTAGAATACCCTTGGGAAAAATCATCCAATGCAATACAAAAGCCTTTTTCTTTCAGAGCCACCATGTTTTGTAAAGCGCTTTTCTTGTCCTCTTCCAGGGAATCCTCCGTAACTTCCAGAACAAGTTTTTCCCTGGAAAACGAATACCGATCGGCAATAGACGTGACCTTTTCCACCAAAAACTGGTCAGAAATGGTGATGCGCGTTAAGTTGCAGGACAAACTGTGCGTTTTGCCGCACGCTTGCCATTTTTCAAGCAATTTGCAAGCTTCTTCCATCATTAACAGATCGTGCTGAACGATAAGGCCCATATCCTGCAATATGGGAATATAGCGGCCGGGGCCTAAAAGACCGTAAGTACGGTTTTCCCAACGTGAAAGAAGCTCGCCGCCGCAAATGGCGCCGGTTTTGGCGTTAACGATATACTGAACGTACGGCGTAAACGCGTGCCGCTCCAACGTATCTCTTGCCTGCTCGCGAATCGAATTCTTCGTTTTGTATTCTTTTAAAACATTATGATTGACAAAGTAGTATTCCTGTTTTTGTTCCACGGCGCGGCGATACGCCTGATCGGCGCCGTTCAATACTTTTTCCAGGTTTCTGTCATCAATAGCCAAAGCGCAAATGCCGGCACGGAACAGAGACTTCAAATCACCCTTCATGAATTTTTCGCCGTATTCGTTCAACACGCGCAAAACTTCATTCACGCGGTTTTTCGCCTGATCGTCTCCGGTGGCGTAAATAGCAGCGGCAAACGAGCCGCCGCCGATTCTGGCACAAAACTCGTTATTTTTTACGCGCTGCTTGATCGTGTCCGCACCATACCGCAATATTCTGTCCGACTCGTCTTTACCGTAGTTTTCATTCACCCAATCGATCGCAAACGCATAATAAACGATATAGTACACTTCTCTTGTCCGGTCTGAGATCATAGTTGAGAACATTTGCGAAAAATACTGTTTGTTGCCGATGCCGGTCGTTTTATCAAAAAGCGTATCTTTTTTCCGTTTGCGTTTAGAAAGCACCGAAAGGAACACGATCAAAGCAACAGACAGGCAGATCAAGGAGCCGCCCAGCACAAGCAAAAAGAACCGAACCTGCCGCCGACTGATGGTTTGCGAACTATCGGCGGTAAGAAGCTGTGCGATATCATCTTTAGAAAGCGTTTGTGCCGCTGAACGGATCGCCATGCGCTCCTGTTCGCCGGCAACAGAAGTAAAAACGCAATACACGTCAGTCGAAACACCGTTTCTCATCACGCTGAACAGTTTCACCTTGTCTGCGCCCAGCGCAATAAGTTCGCTTTCTTCGGCAATGGCAAAAAACAGATCTACCTGACTGTTTCGTACCAGCGTCGCTCTGCGGTCTTGTTCCCCTACCCGAATATAGGCAAAATTCAGGTCAGCCTGTTCTGATACCAGTGAAAGGAATGCAGGACCGGCGCCTTTATAGGTGCCGGAATCGGCATCGTAGCTTTCCACCGGAAAGCAGTCCGGGTTACCCGCTACATAAATGCTCGCCTGATCGGCAGCTCCGTCCTTGGTAAAGTCCACAGCCGCAAAAACAGTAGCAACAGGCAATGCAACGAGTAGCGCGCACAACGCCGTCGTGATTCTGCATAAAACATTTTTCATAGATTTGTTCTCCTGAAAAAGTTAACGAAAATCGATTTTCTTTCGTTCGATCTTTCCCCAATTCCGTTTCTTTCTTCGGTAGCCAAGAAGAGAAAAGAAACGTGTGAAAGCCAAAATAGAACGCAAAATCGTAACTTCAAAAAAGCAAAGGCCAATCGCTTTCAAAACGTCAACAAAAGAAAGTTTTAAATCAAGCGTCTGCGTTCGGGCAAAAAATGAGGTCAGGCTCATAATAGCGCCAAATGCGGCATATATCCCCGTAAACAACAGGGCGAACGGAGCGTTCAACATATCCAGCCAAAGCGCCATTAAGACCGACAGGATCCCGAAAATCTCAATATAAGGGGATAACAACTCATACAAAAGAAAATAGGTAAATGAAATAAAACTGACTGACCCATACCGTGGGTTTACAGCAAGACGCCGGTGCGTCCACAAACTCTGGAACAATCCAATATGCCAGCGCTTGCGCTGCTTCATCAAATCGCGCAATCTTTCCGGCACCTGAGACCAGCAAATCGCGTCTGTAGCATATTTGATAAGGTACGGAATATCGTTGGCAATACAGTATTCATGAAGCTTAACAACAAGCTCCATATCCTCTCCCATGGTGTTCGCGTCATATCCGCCTGATTCGATCACAAGCTTTTTCTGAAACAACCCAAACGCTCCGGAAATGATCAGCGCGCCGTTGAATTTATCCAAAAGAATACGAGAAGCAAGAAAACTCCGGTCATATTCCAACGTTTGCATGCTGGCCAGAATACTCTTCGGCAGTTTGTAAGAAACAATGTGACCGTTTTTGATTTTGGCGCCGTTAGACGGACGGACCGAACCGCCCACTGCAACTACGTTTTCGTTTTCCAACAGCGGAAGCGCTATTTTTTTCAGCGAGTCAAACTGCAAAACGCTGTCAGCGTCAATGCAAATAAAATACGGAAAACGGGAAGCGTTTATGCCCATATTCAGCGCGTCGGCCTTGCCGCCGTTTGTTTTGCGGATGAGCGTTACGTGCACGTTATGGATCTTCGCTTCATAAACAAACTCTTCCTGCTGGCATTTCAACTGTCTGTGTATCGGCATACGCACCGGCAACATGCCGAACTCGTCGATCATCACCTTTGAGGTGTTATCTTTCGATCCGTCGTCCACAACAATGATTTCATAAACCTTATAGTCCAACGCCAGCAGCGAATGCACTGTGGAAGTTACGGTAACTTCCTCATTATACGCCGGCACGATGATGGAAATCGGAATGAAATAATTGTTCTGTATTGCGTTCATCATACGGTACTGACGCTTTTTCTTGAACAATTCAGAAGAGCCGACCGTAACCGAAAGGAACAAAAACGTTGAGTAGCCGATCAAATAAACAACAAAAAAGATATTAATGAATTCAAGGATCAGTTTGGCGATCCACATGATGGTTTCCGTTGTCATCGTGCGACCGCCTCCTTTTGCTGGTTATACTTCATATCCAGCTGGAACTGAAGTATTTCGCGCGCATAGCGATCGTTTCCGTCAAACACGTCGATCAGATCCACGTAACTTGCGCCGAGTTTTGTGAGGCTTTCAGAAGCATTATAGCGCACATACCAGTTAGAAACGTGCAGCGCCCGTTTGAGCGTTTCAACCGTTTCATTGCCGGGATAGCCGGCCAACGAAGAGCACGCGATTGCCTGGTATTCCCAGCGGTGGTTCGCCGTGTTTTGCGCCATCTCTATCAAAATGGGATACGCTTCCTTATTGGGGTATTTGCCAAAATACCGAATGCAGGAAAACCGAAGCTCCGGGCTTCTCTTTTCGTCTTTCAATATCGCCAGCATGCGGTCGCTATGGCTTGGCGCGCAAAAACGTATGTAATCCAGGATCACCACTTGCATTTCGGTGCCAAATGATTCAAACACGTTCCAAAGGCCGTCCATCAGTTCGTCTTTGTTGCCGGTAAAAGACAAAAGCCCGTCGGTCAGCAACTTTTTGTTGTGGTTGATTTGTGCCGAATCGATAACCTCTAAAGCCCTGATCACAAGACCGGTTTCTCCGCTTTTGTAGATAGCCTGCAGCGCATTTTCGCGGCAGTACGTGTTGGGTTCACGCAGTGCGTCCAGCAAAATGCTTTCCACCTGCGGCGGGGTGACGCCGCTCATCTGTTGAAACACCCGCAGCGTATACAAAAAGAATGCGTATCGAATCGGATCGTTATGTTTCTTATAATGAGCGATCAACGGATCCATCGCGCCGGAAAGTTGATCCAGATAGGCCGGCATCTCGGCGGAAAAATCGGGCTGCAATTTAAGCATGACCTGCACAAATACCAACAGGTTTTCCTGCAGGCGCATGTTGCGCTTCATATATCGATAGTGGCGCCGATCTGCCTGCTTGCCCTCTCGAATTGAAATGAGATCCTGACGGATGATAGACGTATACAAAGCGCGTCTCTTCTCATTGGCTTTTTCACGCCGTTTTGAAATAATGATGGTTGCAATGTTAAAGAAGATCATAGCAAGGCAAACGGCAAGATAAATATAGACCAACAGTTCAACGCCCATGCCGTTCACCTTCCTTTCCTTAATATGAGCCGCTTCAGTGCGTGGCCCAGTATTCTTTCAGTATATAATAAGAGTTTTTCAGGCGTTCGTGATACGTTACGTGATTGCCCCATCCCGTAAGAGCGACCGTACCGGATGGGATCCGGCTGCCGCCGGCGCCTTCCGAAATGCCGACTTCGAGCGCGTTAATAGAAATGTAATCGATCCCGTATTGCACGTAATAATCATCGTGAATGCTCATGCGGGAAGGATCTGAAAAGTTCAAAAGCTGCCATGGAAGTTTGATTTCAACGTAACCGTTGCCCGCGCAAAAATCTGCAAGCGAATCAAAATCAGCGCTTTCCGGATTGGCGTTGCCATATTTCAGTTTGCCTGTTTCAAAACACATCGCCGCCGCATTATCCTGATCTTTGGCGGAAACATAAAAGCGTGAATCCACTTTCAATATCATATCGATCGGCCGAAACAGCGGAGAATCCACGTCGGGCACATTGCTTTTAACGTAGGTGTTAAAGCCGTATACCGGCAGCGCGTAAGTGGAACGCAGCGCCTCGTAACGTTCTTGCACCAGCAAACGGCTGTTCTCTTTGCCGTTGAGAACCAAAAGAAAATCCGCGTCGCAGTCAAACTGCAATTTGTAATTTTCGCAGTAATTGCTCCCGCTTTTCGGCGTGGTGTCAATGGGAATAAACACGGTATCCTTCGTCAAATCAAAACCGGGTTTTTCCACCAAAAAATAAACAAAACGTTCATCGTACTTCATGGAAAGAGACGTTTCTCCGTTTCGGCAAACCACGTCCGCTTCTTCCCACTCGGCCATATCGCCGTCTACATAACAAACGGATTGATCGGCGCCCGGATCAAATGAAACAAGGCCGAAATACTGCTCGTTCGTTTGATAATCCGACCAGTAGGGCGTGCGCCGCAAGTCGACCGCGTGCATGGTGTTCCAAGTACGCTTAAACCATTCATCCTGCCAGGAGAACACACAGCAACCGGCACAACCGGCGTCTTTTATATCCTCATAGCATTCAATGATCGCCTTTCCCTGCTCTTTTTCGGACATATGGCCTTGATTGCGCCCGGTGTTTTCATCGATCTGCGCGATCCCACGGCCGGTGGATACGCCGAATTCGGTGATCACAACCGGTAACGTGTGATACCGGTTAAGGGTGGTCAAATAAGCAAGATAGGTGTTAAATCGTCCCTGCCGATCTGTATAATCCTCTGCTTGGGAATAATCCGTAACAGCGGGAACGTCCCATTGCTTCAGGCGCCAATCCAACTTTAAAAAGCCGGAAAAACTGTTCATTTCGTGCAGTTGTTGGGGGGTAAGTTCCGATTCCTTGGTTGCGCTTTCAAAATAATCCGGATAATAAGGATAAACGTGGTACGAAGCAAACGTGCCCGCAATAAACTCTTCTGTCGCGCAAATGTGTTCCACATTCACCGCGGCAAGCTTGTTCCAAAAAGCGGTGACCGCAGTGGAATACTTAAACGGATCGGTCGTAGGCCAATTGGAAAAAGCGGTAAGGCGCTGAACGTGATATCGATTCGTTTCATAGGCGATCGTTTCGTCGCCCACGCGGGCAAGCGCCGATTCAAACGGCGTGGCGTCATCGGCAGCGTACATATACTTGCCTTTATAGCACGGCTCGTCTGCGCGGATCTGATCGGTATAAATAACCGTTTCCGGTTCCCATTCAACACCCAAAATATATCCTATTACCCAAGGTGATATATCTTTGCGATACGAACCGCTGCCGGAACTGGCAAGCCGCCCGAGATTCAGGTTCCGTTGGCCGTGGATCACATCCACCATGGTTTTGCTGTCACGAATCAACGTTTCCAAAAACTCATCTGTATACATATCCAAATGAGAAAACTGCGTATAGTCGTTTACCCACACACCATGCAAAAGCCAAAGCGGTTCTTTTCCTTCTGCCGTCCTGTCGGTGTTATATGCGTAAAAGGCATTATAAAACGTATCCTCTTGCACAGAGTATACACGCAGCGTGTTGGCGCCCATTTCCTGCATAAGGCCAAACCAACGATAATACGTATCATAATCTATCGCATAGTCGGTAGACCATTCTCCGGGTTCGCCGGAGCCCATATTGACCCCGCGTATCTCAAACGGTTCAAACCCTTCCCCGCGGTCTATCATAATCGTTTTGCCGTCTGTTTTTGTGAAGGTCGTGGGCGGCTGTTCATTGCCGAAACTGATATAAACACCGAATTCGTAATACGCCATGTTAGCCGTTAAATAGAGGAGCACAATCGCCATAACGGCGATAATGAATTTTTTCATTGCCATAACTTTGTTCTCCTCTGGCGGTCAATGCGGCAGTTCACTGAATTTTTTATTGGCAGAAGCCGCGCAATGCTGCAGCAAATTATCGATGTTTTCATCCATCCAGTCCAACCGGCTGAATAAATTATCCTCAAGCATTTTCACCGCTTCTTTTTGCGAGTGCGGGTTGCGTCCCGTGTTCTCCGGATCATTCAGCAAATCGGCGGCGAACACAGTCGACCATCTGGCGTTGTTGCGATCGATCGCTTCTCCCAAAAAAGCAAGCGTATCATCAATATATTCACGCAAATACACTTCACTTAAAATCGTTGTTCTAAGCTCACGATAACGCGCGATCACCTTTTCCACAAACGGCCGATTACGGAACAGCATGTTGAAATATACCGCGCTGCGAATACCGTCAAAATCCGCTTCGGTCGCGTCGTCCACAAAGTTATTGCAGCAGTTGTTAAAATCCCACACGCAAAGCTTGTATTTTCCGCCGATCGTTTTATAAAGATAAGTGGAAAAACGCCCCGCGTCCATGTTGGAACTAACGGCGTTTATGATGTAATAGTCAACAAAACTATCAACGTCGATAAACGTCTTAAAGCTGTGGTCTCCGGAATCGTAGTCGTAAGAATACATAGCCTTTTCAAAGGCGGAAAAATCCTTTTCAATGCGCTCTTTCAGATCCGGCGATAAACGCGCCTTGCCGGGATACCGTATGGCAACGTCCATGTGCTGCACGTATGTACGCTCCGTGTAAACATCCACGTCGCGCAAGGTGGCAAGATCCACTTCGGTGGGCCGGTCAATTCGCAGCAAATAGCCGGAAAGCACACTGTTTTTCTTTTTCATAATGATAGGAAGCCGATCGTTCTCCCCTGCGGTGATAGACTCCACAAGCAAATAAACGCCTTTGTAATCGCCGTCCTGAATCAGCTCACAAAAGCGGCAATTCGGCGCATAATCCATCATTTCACCGCTTAGATTGTAAAACAGATAATTGCGGATCAGCGACTTATCGAGAAACGGGCCGTGCAGCACCCATTCGTTGTGCGCACTCATGCCGAGCAGCGCTTCGTTACGTTCAACACCGTCGTCCCGGATCAGTTTAAGCAGATATGGCGGTTTGTCAAATTCCCGTGAAGAATGGCCGCGAACGCGGATCTGCGTGGCAGTTGAAATGGTCGGTACGTCGGTGGGATGATTGTAATCGGTTGCACTGTCAAAAACGTCCATATGCACGGTGACCATGCTTTCGCCGTCATCCGTTTCCGTATATTCGGATTCTCCGAACATGTCGTCTTCCCCGGTAACAAGGCCGGGAATCGTCTTGCCGCCGGTTTCTATTGAAATCAAAGGCAAGTGGGTGCAAAGCGTTCCGTCGCCGTGGGCAACCATGCAAGGATCTTTTTGCGCCGCAGCAAGATGCTGATGGATCCTGGCATGCTTCTCAGACTTGATTTGATACACACTGGCGCCCAAAACAGCCGCCGCAACAAGAAGGATCGCAATAAATGCCTGAAGTTTTTTATTCATGCGACTTTATCCCTTCTTTTCCGCACCTACGCCGTTCTCTGTCAGAAAATCTTCATAACTGCTTAAATAATGCTCAATGGAGGTGCCCGGCATACGCGAGATGCGGCGCAGCAGCGAAGAATAGGCGTTTATACCTTCTGCGCGTATCATGGCGTTCCATTTAGAATGATGTACGGTGTCGTTATTACCGCAAAGAAGCATCTTGTATCCGGCCGCAAGCCACATGCGGTCCGACTCACTGCTTCTGATAGAATACGGGTATGCCAAAGCCGACGTGGCGGCGCCCGTTACCTGTTGTAACCTTTCCGAAATCAGTTTATAGTCAGCCGCCGCAACAGGCAAATACTGCTCCGCCGTTTCATCCGGCGCGCAATCTGCGCCGTGTCTGCCGTCATGACTGTATACATGCAAACTATATGTATGACTGATGATCTCCATCGCCCCGGAAGCATGCATGGCTTTGATCTCATCCCACGTGCAAAACGGAGCCAAAGCATCCTGCCGCGCCTCGGGCGCCTGTGTCGCTTCGTCTATCGACGTGCCGATCACAGAAAGCGTCCCCGTCATGCCGTATTTTTTGAGCAGCGGCCACGCCCACTTGTAAACGCCGTATTTTCCGTCGTCAATCGTCAGGATCACGGGCTTTTCGGGCAGGGCTGCGCCGCTTTCCAGATAATCCACAATAGCGGCGGTCGTAACCGTGGAATAACCGTTTTTCTTCAGCCACAGCAAATCGCTTTCAAATTCTTCGAGCGTTATCACGTCGTCTGCAAATTCCACACCCTTATCGATTTCTTCCTGGGGCATAAAATCATGATACATCATAACCGGTACGTAGGAAACGCTTCTTGCGTTTTTCCCCAACTGAACCGGTTCGCTCCACGCGCTTTCAAACCGTTCCCCTTTGCAGCGGATGCGATACCAGTAGGGTGTTTCGTTTTCAGCGGTCTTATGATCGTATAACGTTTTATTATCAGCCGATCCGACGACCGTATATGCGCCGTTTTTGGTTTCCGCACGCGCCAGTTCAAAAAGCCAGTCGCCCGCCGGCGCATTCACTTCTATCACGTTGGTCCAGCCGTCCAGTGCGGTGGCGGCAACAATAGCGCCCGCCGTGCCGAAAACGGCCGAATCGGAGCGAACGGCGTCTTTTGCAGAGGAAGACACGGCAAGCTGCGTGCAGTTTTTGGTGTTTTCAAACTGCAGCAGCCCGTTATTGCTGCGGCCTATTTCAAGCCAGCCGGCGTCGCTTTTGCCGAAAACAACACATTCTTCCGTTTTGTGATCCCATTCGACCTCATACACATTGCCTTTGACCTGCCGAATGGCGATAATTTGAGGCGGCGCAAGCAGATCGGTGGGTGAACAAACGCCTTCGCCCAGCAACGCGGATCCGCCGTACGCCTTGATTTTATAGATATACTCTCGGCCCTGCACCGCATACGTGTCAGTATAAGAATCGCCGTCCGTCACGTCGCACACAAATTTGAAATCGTTATCTTCCTTGGCTTTTCGAAAAATGCGATACCGGTCAGAGCCCTCTACGGTGTTCCACCGCAGCAGGATTGCCCTTTCGCCCGCTTCGGCGGACACGGCAACATCGGCCGGTTCCGGCGTTTGCGTGCATCCGGTCTGCAAAAGCAAGCAGGCAGCCAGCGCAACGGCCACCAAAACGGTGTAGAGGCGCTTCGTCATCAATTGGACACCTCGTCGTTTTGCATCACAAGGTTAACGTATTCGATATTTTCGATCTTGTAAAGCTCATCGCTGATCTGGTGCGGGGCGCTCACGCATTTTTTCACCGTTTTTTGGCTCAATTCAAAAATGAGTTCAAAATCGTTTTCCGTGGTGTTCTGAACGCGCAGGATGGCTTTTTTCTTAAACATTTGATATACCCGCGCCTGGGCGGTAGACTGGCTTCCTCTGTCCCCGCGCACGATAAGCAGCATCCGGTTGTCATTCTTAACAAGCCCCAAAAAGAGCATGATCACAAAAACGCCGAGCGAGCCGATAAGCGCCACCGAATAGTCGCCCACGCCGCAGCAAATGCCCACAATGATCGTCCAGAAAATGTAAACGGTATCACGGGAATCCTTGATCGCCGTGCGGAAGCGAACGATACTGAGAGCGCCCACCATACCAAGAGAAAGCGCAATGTTGTTGCCGATAACCGTCATAACAACGCCGGTCAACATTGTTAAAATCACAAGGGAGGCGTTGAATTTTTTACTGTAAATCGTTCCACGGTGGCTGATGGCATACGATATGTAAATCAAAAAGCCGAGCAACGCCGACATGCCGATATTCAGCAATATTTCTTCCACCGTTAAATTATTTTGGCGTTCAATCAGTTCAAACAGTTTTTCTTTCATATTGGTGGTCCTCCTCACAAGCGGGTCTGATAGGCGTTTTGCCTTGCCAAAACGTATTTGCTGACCGATAGTTCGCTTTTGTCAACGTCATGCAGCAGTCTGCGTATGTATTCCAGCAAAAAGCCATTGAATTTAACTTCCAGCACAACGTTGTATTTATCCATTACCGGATTCATGTTGAGCCGTGGTGAAAACACGTCAAAGCAGGATTCCGTAGCCACGATTTGATTGTCAAACGTAACGCGAATTTTGTTTTCTTTTGCAATAAAAGCCTTGCGGTGGTATTCCACTATCGTCACCGGTCTATAACACCTTACGTTCATCATGGCGTAACACTCGGCGGCAAACGCGTCCCGATAATGCAGCAAAGGAGAATAATCGCCCCGACTGATCGCCTGCGCTTCTTCTCTTGTTACGCGCAGAGATCGTTTTAACTGTCGTTCGCCCTGCTTTTGTTTCATTTCAAGCATGGCAAAATCTGCCGAAGGATCGTAAATACGCAACCGAATTTTGCGGCGAAGTTCGGTGCCGGCCGCTTTTTCAAAAAAATCCTGATCGTAGATCGTATCAAAATACAGCGAACGGATCATATAGCCGTGGGTGCCGTTGTGTTCGTCTTGCAGCATCACCTGTTCCAGCTTATGGCTCAGGCGAAGAAAGTCTTCCACGCTGATGAGGAACTTCTTCTCCTCCCTAAAAACCCAATTCATACAAGCCCCCTGGAAAACGGAAATTGGCTGCAACACATATCCGTTGCAGCCAGTCTGCCATGCGGCGCAACGCCGTTTAGACACTATTGCTTTGCGTCACCGCCTTTCGACGGTTTTGCCGATCATTGTATTGTTCGCTGAAACGTTTTACGATCCAGCCATTTCTTTTAATGCGCGGTATTCATGAAGCGCCGTTGCAACCTCTTGCCCGGCATAATGCCCAAGAAGCCGATCGGAACTCTCTTTCAAAGCCGCAAGGCCAACCGTGCGATAGGTGTGAATTTCCTCCAAACCGTATTTTCCGACTTCTTGCAATTCATAAATAATAATCAACCTTTTGCCGTACGTCTTGCACAGCGCCGCCTCGGTCTCTATCTGCCCTATCTCATCCTCGCGGTCATAATTCATCACGGCAAGTGCGTCGCACCCGTGCTTCACAACCGTTTCCAAGTCGTCCTCCAAACCGTAATCGTCGTAGTAATACGAAAGGCAAACGATCATTTCAATTCCGTTTTCCTCAGCAAACGCTTTGCCCTGCACAAACGATCGCGTCATCGTCTGCATAACAGCCGCACGGTCTTCTTTCCATTCGTCTGTAGAGCCGGGTTCCACGTCCACCATCACGCCGGCAAAGTCCATCAGTGCCGCCCGTTGGATCTGTGCGCACAATTCGGTCGCATTTTCATCCAGCGCCCATTCCGGTTCTCCAACCAGCAAAAACAATCTTACCCCGTTTTCTTCACAAGCCTTGGCAAACGCGCTTATTTGCGCAACCGGCGCATCACGGGGTATGTCCTGATACAACTCTGTTAAATTCTGTTCCCGCATAAGGCGAAACAGTGTGGTTTGTTCATTGGCATCCAAAACCTCATCGTGCCAGGAAAACAACCCGTTCCCCGGCCGGAGCTCAGCCGTATGATTCCGGTGCGCTCTATCACCGGTCAAAAGCCAAACACAGGCCGCGCCCAAAGCGACTGTCAAAACGAGCAGTACGATAATAACGGCACGCGCCTTCTTGTGCGCAGTTTCCACGTGTTATCCTGACACCTCCCGCATCATCGGCTTTTGAATCATGCAAAAACGTCGCGGTCTCTGCTTTCACTCCGTTCAGTGCAGCCGCACTTCATCGCCGCATGTTTGATAAAACTCATTCTTTTCATCATACATGGCTTGGTCTGCTTCAATCACCAGTTTTTCCGCCGTGATCCCCGGATGGTCCTTTGCCGCCGCATATCCGGCCGCCAAAAGCAGTTCGTCTATTCCTTCGCCGTGCCAGGCGGCGGATTCACGCTTGAGCTGCAGCAAAATGTCTTGCGCGTTCTCTTGCTCAAGTCTGGCAAAAACAATAAACTCATCGCCGCCGGTCCTAAAGCACTCGCCTACTCGATCAAATACGTGCTTTATGCATTCCGCCGCGCCGCAAATCAGTTCATCGCCAACCGCATGTCCACATGTATCGTTCGCTTTTTTCAGACCGTTTATGTCGATCGAAAACGCATATAAATCGTCCGGCAGCCGCTCGGCGGCATCATAACTCTCAAGCGTTTTCGCATAAGCGTAACGGTTCAGCATGCCCGTTAATGAATCCGTAGAAATCAAAACCGCCTGCTCACGCAGTTTATCGTCGGAATCCAATTGGTAAAATTCCGAATAATGAATGAAAAGCAGGATAGCGCCGATGGTAAGCGCGATATACGACGTGCGATACGCACGTCCCAATATCTCCTGCACCGCGATCCCTAAAATAACAAAGGCGATAATGGCGTAAAGAGACACCCGGTTCTGCTTGCGGAACGACTTGCCGTAAAGCATGAACTCGATAATAACGATCGCGATCACGGCCAAATAGACAAACATGTAAACGCCATACAGCGGGCCGTGAGAATAACGGTTGTGTTCGTCGATCACGGTCATCCAACCGAAGAAAAAGGAGACCACCTGAAAAACGATATTCACAGCAAGAAGCGCTTTCAAAACTTTGCTCCAAAAATTGCGGATGTTCATTTGCGCAACCAATGCGCCGCCCGCCATAGGCGTTAAAATATAATCGGCACATTTCGCGAGCAAAAGCGGCCATTTCGGCAAGCCTTCTAAGCCGTCCAACTGCAAGCCGACCCATTCGGCAACAGCCGAAAGCGCAATGAAGAAATATGTCAAATAAAACAACCGTTTATTTTCTTTTTTGATTCTATCGTTCTCGCTGATTAAAATGCACAACACAAAAAGAGCGATCAAAGACAGAAAAATGATGGAGGTGTAATAATTCATTGAACCGCGCTGTCCCCCTCTGTCACCTTGCATACTTGGCACATGTAAAAAAATGGAATGCATCCGCACAAACCATGTTCAGCAAAATTACAATGCTGAATACATTGCATATTTGTGCTGTATAATTATAAAATATAATTATTATAAATTCAAGGAATGTGACGGAATGACACATATTTTTGCCCTCTTGCACTTTTACGATCCGGGTGGTATAATTCGAAAGGAAACTTTTTATAGTCGGTAAATAAAAAAGGGGGCAGCAACGGTGCCAGTCTTATTTGCAGAATTGCTTCGCAAAAGGCGAATCGAAAAAGGATTATCCCAGCAAAAATTAGCTGATATGATCCATGTGGACCGGACCACCTTGTCAGGCTGGGAAACGGGTCGCCGGTTGCCGGACGCAGCCATGATCTCTCTGCTTTCCAAAGCCCTGCAGGTGGACATTGCCGTTTTTTTGCGCGCCTCCGAAAAGCCGGCAAAAGCACAAAACGTTATTGTTTTAGACGATGAAAAAATCATTTTGAACGGTGAGATCGAGATATTGCGGCAGGTTCTGCCCGGTGCGGACGTGCACGGTTTTACAGAGCCGGCGGAAGCAAAAGCGTTTTTGCAAAAAAACAAAGTACAACTTGCAATTCTGGATATTGAAATGGGGCAGATCAGCGGCTTTGACGTTTGCCAATCGTTTTTGGAGATCGATCCGCTGCTCAACGTCTTTTTTCTCACCGCCTATCCTCAATACTCGCTGAGAGCCTGGAAAACCGGCGCCTGCGGATTTTTGGAAAAGCCGCTGAACGCACATGACGTGCGCATGCAATTCGCCCGGCTGCGCCGGCCGATCGAAGGGGTGAGCGACGTAAAATGAGCGGCATCGACCTTGCCAATTTCGCCATTGGAGTCTGCGGATTGGTTATTTCTGTCATTTGCTTATTACTGGCAATATACCTGCGTCGTTATCGTTTTGAAAGCCGGGTTTTCTTTCTCGTATTTTTCTTGCTTCTGACGGGCTACACGGCTTCGGAATTAGCATGCGAGCTTGCAAGCACCGTCCTCTTATCTCGCATTTCGCTTTTTTTGAGTTCCCTGTTTTCCTCCACTTTGATCCCGGCCATTACCGTATATTTGCTGCACTGCGCCGGAAAAGAATGGCGCCGCAGTCGACTGTTTTACACGGTGGCCGCACTGTGGGCGGTGTACCTTGCCCTGCTGGTATACACACAGTTTTCCACTGTCATATACTATTACACCCCCGATAACGTTTATCATCGCGGTCCCCTATATCCCTTGCTGCTGATCCCGCCGACTCTTCTGATGGTTGTAAACCTCATCGGGCTATACCGCAACCGTTCCCGTCTTTCGAAACGGGAGCGCACGGCTTTTCTTATATATTTTCTGATCCCTTTAATAGGCATGGTCATTCAAATGTGCTTTTACGGCCTATTGCTGGTCGCCCTTGGCACGTCGGTATCCGTTCTCTATATGCTGGCAACGCAATTGATCGACCAGGCGGAGCGTGCCCACCGCCAGGCCGTGGAAAGCGCGCGCCAGCAAGCCAGCATTCTGGTGCTGCAAATGCGTCCCCATTTTATTTATAACACGCTCATGAGCATCTATTACCTTTGCAAGCAGGACGCAGACAAAGCACAGCAGGTAATTTTGGACTTCAGCCGTTACTTAAAAAAGAACTTTACCGCCATCGTAAATGAAGATACCGTGCCGTTTACAGAAGAATTGGAACACACGCGCGCCTACCTTGCCGTTGAAAAAGCGCGGTTTGAAGACAAATTGTTCGTAACGTTTGACACACCCGTTACCACGTTCAAATTGCCGCCGCTCACGCTGCAGCCCATTGTGGAAAACGCGGTTAAATACGGCGTCAGCCCCGGCCTTGATCCGCTGCATTTGTCCATCATAACGCAGGAAACCGGCAAAGACATTACGCTGATCGTAGAAGACACAGGGCCCGGCTATACATTGCCGCAAGACAATGAACCCCACATTGCCCTGAACAATATTCGCCAACGGCTTAACGCGATTTGCGGCGGCACGTTGGAAATAGAGCCGCGCGAAACAGGCGGAACGCGCGTAACGTTACGCCTTCCGAAACAATAGACGTTTCAACCGTTTACAATCGCCCCGTAACAGCAAAAGAGTCCGGTTCAACGCCGAGTGTACTTAAGGACACTCGGCGAACGATGTGTTCCGCTGACAGCGGAACGTGATGTACGGCTGCGCCGAATGATGCGCCCTTTGGGCATGATGTGCGCCTTCGGCGCGTGAGCGGAACAC
>CADBNN010000057.1 GCA_902796075.1 Oscillospiraceae bacterium
CATCGCCCGGGTGGCCGGCACCCTCACCTACCCCTGCCGGCTGATGCTGGTGGCCGCCATGAACCCCTGCCCCTGCGGCTATTTCGGTCATCCCACCCGTAAATGCACCTGCCCGGACGGCGCCGCCGCCCGTTACATAAACCGGGTGAGCGGCCCCTTGCTGGACCGGCTGGATATTCACGTGGAAGTGCCGCCGGTGGATTATGAAGCCCTCAGCTCCGCCCAAAAAGGCGAGCCTTCCGCCGCCATTCGCGCCCGGGTGAACGCCGCCCGCCGCCTGCAGTTGGAACGGTATGCCGGCACGCCGGTGCGCACCAACGCCGCCTTAACGGCCCCCTTGCTGCGGCAATATTGCCAAATGGACGACGCCGCCAACGCCCTGCTGAAAAAGGTGTTTGACCGGCTGGCCCTTTCCGCCCGGGGGTATGACCGTATATTAAAGGTAGCGCGCACCATTGCCGATTTGGAAGGCAGCGAACTGCTGCGGGCCGACCATATTTCGGAAGCCATTCAGTATCGCACGCTGGACCGGAAATACTGGCAGGCGCGGTAAATGCGAAAAATAAAAGGATCGATCCCTCGAAGGAGTCGATCCTTTTTACTATTGTCTTTTCAAAAACGGGAGCGCCATTGGGCGTTCATAAACCAGCGGGGGGCAAACCGGCCGCACAGCCGGTGCAGTTTCACAAAGGCGCCGCACACGGAAACCTGCTTACCCTTTTTGGCGTCTTTCACCGCCCGCTCGGCCACCTGCCGGGCGGTATACATGGGTTTATACACCTTGGGCGCTTTGGCCGTTTGGTTTTGGGAGGCGTTGAAAAATTCCGTTTGCACCCAGCCGGGGCTCACCTGGGTAACGCTGATGCCCCGGGGCTTGAGTTCTTGCGCCAGGCCATAGCTGTAGTGCTGCACAAACGCCTTGGTGGCGGCGTACACGTTCAAATACGGCAGCGGGAAAAAGGCGGAAGAAGAACATAGCTGTATAACGCGGTCCCCCGCCTGCATATAGGGCAGCGCCGTTTGGGTAACGGCCACCAGCGCCCGGGCGTTCACGTCGATCATGCCGGTCTGGTCGGCCAGGGCGATTTGGGTGTTGTCCCCGAATTTGCCGAAGCCGGCGGCGTTCACTAAATAGCGCACCCGGGGCTTTTGGGCGGCCAGTTGAGCCGCCAGCCGGTCGATGGAAGCGGGATCGGCCAGGTCCAGCACCAGCGGCAGCACGGGCTTGTCCAGTTCCACCTGCAAGGCCTGCAAACGGTCGGCACGCCGGGCCACCGCCCACAATTCATCCACGTCCGGCTCGGCCGCCAGCAGGCGGGCCAGTTCCCGCCCCATACCGGAGGACGCGCCGGTTACCAACGCAATGTTCATGCCGGTTCTCCTTTTATTCCAAAATGTTGCTGGTGATATAGTCCACGCCCCAGGCCGCCAGCCGTTCCGCGTCGGCCGGTCGATCGCAGGTCCAGCAGTTTACCGCCAGTCCCTGCCGGTGCAAAGCGTCCACCGTGGGCTGCGTGAGTGATTCATAATAAATATCCAGCCCGATCCGATCGGCCGCCAACCGGTCAAGCAGCGCGTTTTGCCATTCGCCGGTTAAAAACTGCAAGGGCTGCCGCGGCAGCAAACGCCGCAGGCAGGCAAGGTTTTCATAATCAAACGCAATAAAAACGGCGTTGGCCAGCAGCCCTGCCGCTTCGGTTTGGGCTGCCAGACGGGCGAGGGCGGCTTCGTCCATACGGCCTTTTATTTCGATCACCGGCGCCTTCTCATACCGGCGGCAAACGTCCAGATAGTCGGCCAGTTCCGGCATCACCAGGTCTCGCCGGGGGGCGCCGTTCACATAGGGACACCGGTCAAACACCACCTGCCGGCATTGGGCCAGGGTGGCCTGTTCCACGCACAGGTCGGTAGACGAAAGCCGCCCGGTGGCGGAATCGTGTATCATAACAAAATGGCCGTCGGCCGTCAGATGCACGTCGGTTTCGATCCCGAAATAGGACCGGTTGCCGGCCGCCACAAAGGCCGCCACCGTGTTTTCGCATTCCAGCCCGCTCACACCCCGATGGGCGATCATGCGCACGGCTTTTTTGTTGAAAGAAAGTGTATTGCTCATGCCGGTCCTCCTCAAGCAAACAAAATGCCCAAATGTTCCAATAATATTTTAAGGCCGATGGCGATCAAAATCACACCGCCCAGTCGCTTGGCGCGGGGGCCGAACCGCCG
>CADBNN010000058.1 GCA_902796075.1 Oscillospiraceae bacterium
GTGCCGGATATGTGCATGCCCAGCGGCGAAAGTTTATATATGCAAGCCACCCTGGGCCGCCGCCTGCTGCGGGATACGGTGGGGGCGTACCCCCAAACCGCGCTGGTGGCCGATTGCTGGGGTCACCACGCCGGCCTGCCTCAAATTTTGACCCAGTGCGGCTACCGGTATTACACCTTCAGCCGGTGTATGGAACGGGACTTTGCGGTGGAAAACTTTCGCTGGCAGGGGCTGGACGGCAGTGTGATCAACACCCACTGGATGTCTACCGCCTACGCGGGCATTTCGTTTCCCGACAACGCGGCGGCGGTGAATGCCGAAGAACTGCACTGGGAGCAGGCCTCCCGGGAGGGGTTTTTGAAACTATATGACCGCAACCGGGCCCATTGCGGCAACGATCCGCAGATCATGCCCGCCGGCGGCGATATGAAAATGCCCGCCGCCTCCTCTCCCGCCGTTATGCGGGCCCTGCAGGCCGACGAGCAAATGCCCCCCATCGGCTTTTCTTCCTTTGAGCAAGCGCTGGACGGCATTGATTTTGCCCAAAAGCCGGTGTACGACAAAGAGTTCATCAGTTCGCTCAAAGGCACCTTTGCCACCAATATATGGATCAAACAGTTCAACCGCCAAATGGAAAGCACCTTGTACGGGCTGGAAGCCCTTTCGGTGCAAAAAAACCGGCCGGTAGACCTGACGCCTTATTGGCAAACGGCGCTGAAAAATCAATTCCACGATATTCTGTGCGGCACCGTGTGCGACGCCGCTCTGGAGCAAGTTAAGGCGGAATACGTTGACGCGCTGGCCGGGCTGGAACAAGTGCGGCAAAGTCTGGCGACCGACGGCGCGCCGGCCTATTTCAATCCCCTGCCCTTTGCCGTTGCGGCCCTGGCGGAGGACCGGTCGGCCCCCTGCCTGTTGACAGCCAACGGATTGGATTATGCCGCGGCCACGCCTTTGCCGGAAAAAGAAGCCGCTCTGCCCGCCGTGTTTGAAAACGAATGGTATACCGCCGCGCTGGACGCGCGTGGTTTTATTACCCGCCTGACCGAAAAGCAAACCGGCGCCCTGCTGGCCGATAATCCCCGCATTCCCTTTGGCAGTTTGCTGCTGCAGGCCGACAACGGCGACAACTGGGTGGAATTTGAATATCCCTGGGAGGAAGACGCCACGCTTTATACCACCAATGTGCCCGACCCCTACGACCGGTCGGCTCTGCCCACCCACAAACGGGCGTTTTTGGCCCGCTGCGGCGTGCAAAAAGCCACCGCCCGCCGGCTGGGCGACGAAGCGCTGGAAATCACCCAAACCGGCGTGCTGCAATACTGGATCACCAAGATCCCCTTTACCACCCGCGTGACCCTTTATCGGTCCTCTCCCCGCATCGAATACCACACCGAGATCGATTCCACCGCCCGCCGGGTGCGGCTGCGGGTGGCCTTTCCCGCCGGTGTTTCGCAAGGCCGGGTGCGGCACCAGATCCCCTTTGGGCTGGTGGAACGGGGCGAAGGCCCCCAACCCGCCGGTATGCTGATGGACCTGCAAAACCAAACCGCCGGTCTGGCCCTGCTCAACCGGGGCCTGCCCGCCAACAATACCGAACAGGGCATTATGATGCTCACCCTGTTCCGCTCGGTGGCTATGGAATACAAATGCCAAAGCGAGCTTTCCTACAATCTGGGGGCCCATTTGGCCTTCGATTACGCCCTGGTGCCCCACGCCGCCGGCGCAGATGAAATGTTGTGGCAGCAGGCGCTGGCCTTTAACCGGCCTTTTGTTGCTACCACCCGCCAGCCTTTAGCCGGATTTGGCGTAACGGGCGCCCATTTGGCCGCGTTGCGGTTTGACGGCGACCGGGTGTTCATGCGGCTGTTTAACGGGCTGGATGAGCCCGTTACGGCCTGCGTGCGTTTGCCCGCCCATGTGCAAGCCTACGCTCTTGCCGACGGATTGATGGAACCCGAAGGCGCACCGGTACCCGCGGCGGGCGCACTCACCCTGCCGCTGGGGCCCCACAAAGCCCGGGGCGTGTGTTTTTATAAGGAGCAGCCATGAACGAACAAGCCGAACTGTTTTTAGATACCTACCGCCGGCTGGAAACAGCCGCCGAACATTTGGTGGGGGATGACACCCGCTCCAGCGTGATCATGCGGCTGGCCCGCCACCGGCTGTTTGAAAAATACCGGGACGAACTGGACTATTGCCGGCAGGTGCGCAATCTGCTCACCCACGAAGCCAAGATCGGCGGCGCCTACGGGGTGGTGCCCAGCGACCAGCTGCTGCTGTTTTTGCAAAAGATCCTGCGCATGGTGGAACATCCCCCCGTGGTGCGCGACCGCATGACCCCCGTGGACGCGCTGCTGTTGGCCCGGCCGGACGAGCCGGTAGCCCCCCTGATGGCCCGCATGAAGCAAAAGGGCGTGAGCCACGTGCCCTTGCTGACCAACGGCGTGGTAACGGGCATTTTCAGCGTAGACACGGTGTTTGAAGCCGCGCTGGCCCGCCCCGCCGGGTGGAACGCCGACGCGGTGGTGCAAGATTTTGCCCCCTATTTGCCCATTAGCGACCAACGGGAAAACAGTTATTTGTTTGTGGCGGAGGATCTGGAACTGGACCTGGCACGGGATCTGTTTGACACTGCCTACGGTCGCAACGAACAAATCAAACTGCTGCTGGTCACGCGCCGCGGCCGGCCGGAAGAAAAACTGCTGGGCGTGGTTTCGCCCTACGACTTGTTAGACGAGGATTAGGTGAGGTTATGCACATTCCCGCAAGCCAAAGCCAGGCGGTGCCCATTGTGCCCTTTGCCGCCGCCCTGGCCGAAGAAGCCGCCGGGCCCCACGCCTATAACGCCGCACAGTGGCTGTATGTGCCCTGCCGTTACGGCGAATACCGGTACATTTTAGGCACCCGGGGGCAAAACCCCCTCATCTGCGTGGGCATCAACCCTTCCACCGCCGCGCCGGGGGATTTGGACAACACCTTGAAATCGGTGGAGCGCATTGCCAAATGTAACGGATTTGACAGTTTTATGATGTTTAACGTGTACGCCCAGCGGGCCACCCGGCCGGACGATATGGACCGGGCGCTCAACGAAGCCCTGCACGCCGAAAATATGCAGGCATTCCGCTACGTGCTTTCGCTTTACGGCGCCCGCCACACCCCCACCGTGTGGGCGGCCTGGGGCACCATTGTGGAAAAGCGCCCCTATTTGCCCCGGTGCCTGCGGGATATGGCGGCGGTGGCCGCCGAATGCGGCGCCCGGTGGGTAACGGCGGGCAAACGCTCGGCCAAGGGCCATCCCCACCACCCCCTTTACTTAAAAAAGGACTCCCCTCTGGAGCCCTTTGACCTTGACGATTACCTGCAAACCGTGTTAGAATAACAAAAACCACAGGAGGCAACGCCATGAAACTTGTTTGTTTGGATATGGAAGGGGTACTGGTGCCCGAGATCTGGATCGCTTTTGCCGAAGCCAGCGGCATCCCCGAACTGCGCAAAACCACCCGGGACGAGCCGGATTACGATAAGCTCATGCGCTACCGCATCGATATTCTGCGGTCCCACGGGCTGGACCTGGCGGCCATTCAGGCCACCATTGCCACCATCGATCCTCTGCCCGGCGCCAAAGCCTTTTTGGACGCCCTGCGGGCCAAGACTCAGGTGATCATTTTAAGCGACACCTTTACCCAGTTTGCCGGCCCGCTGATGGAAAAACTGGGCCGCCCCACCCTGTTTTGCAACGAACTGCTGGTGGATGAGCACGGCATGATTACCGGTCACAAAATGCGGGTGCAGCAGTCCAAGCTCACCACGGTGAAGGCGCTGCAGTCCATCGGTTTTGAAACCATTGCCGCCGGCGACAGCTTTAACGACCTGGGCATGATCCGGGCCGGCAAAGTCGGGTTCCTTTTTAAGAGCACCCCCGCCATTAAAGCCGCCAACCCGGACATTCCCGCCTTTGAAGAGTTTGACGACCTGCTGGCCGCCATTGAACAGGCGCTGTGATGGGATAAAAAAAGAAAACGCTTCCGGTATGAGCGTGGTGCTCTAAAGGACAGTCAATAAAAAACCGACTGAAGTAAGGAAAGCTTATCCTTGTTTCAGTCGGTTTTTGTCGTAACTCGGCGCAAGCAGGACGTTTGTGTGCCAAACGTCCGGAAAAAGTGATGTTTGCCCTGCGGGCAAGTGATGCAGTTCGCTTTGCGAA
>CADBNN010000059.1 GCA_902796075.1 Oscillospiraceae bacterium
CCGGTGAACTGATAATCATAATCATCAAACGCGGTGTAGGGATACACAATGCCGATCCCCTCGCCCTGCTGGTCGTCCAGCCCGTGCTGGCGCAAGGCGAACCAGGCGGCCGCCCGCTCCGAAAGATCGATGGAATCGTTCAGCCCCGTAAGCTTCGGGGTGCGGAACAGCCCGGTGTTCACCTGGCCGTCCGCCGTAAGGCCAGCCGTGGGGTGGGTGGCTTTCAGCACGGCGCTTTCCACCGCCGCAACGCCTGCAAACGCCCAGCATACGCCCCAGGGGCTTTGCTGCTTGGCCGGCGTCACCAGGCCGATATTGGTCAAATAATACCGGGCGGGCAGGTCGGTTTGGGCCGCAGCGGTCCATCCGGCCGTCAGCGCAAACGCAGCCGCCAAAACAGCGGCCACGCCCCGGCGCACATAACAAAACGCATGCTTCATGGGATACTCCTTCAATACAGCGGATATTCACAGTATACCACGAAAACATGCGTGTGTCAAACCAAAGGCCGGACGGCGCTCACTGTTCCATCTGGCGGCCCAAAAAGGCGGCGGCCACCCGCGCCAGTTTTTGATCGGTCTCGGTGGGCATAGCGCCGGTTTCGGCCTGCAGCAGGCACACGGCCCCCACCACGTCGCCGGCCGCCAAAATGGGCACCGCCACCGCCGCGGGCCGGTCTAACCCTTCCAGCACCGGCAAGGGCCGGTCGCCGCCGGGGGTGCGGCAGTAGGGCTTGCGCTGTTCCATCACCTGTTCCAGCGCCGCGCTCAACCGGCGGTCCATCACGTCCCGTTTGGGCAGACCCGCCGCCGCCACGCAAGCGTCCCGGTCGCAAATGATCACGGGCAAAGAGGTGCCGCCGGTGAGCACCTCGGCATAGTCGGCCGCCACCGAGGCCAGTTCCCCGATGGGCGAATACTTTTTAAAAATCACATCGCCGTCGCCGCCGGTAAAGATCTCCAACGGGTCACCCTCTCGAATGCGCATGGTGCGGCGGATCTCCTTGGGGATCACCACCCGGCCCAGGTCGTCAATACGGCGCACGATTCCTGTTGCTTTCATAGCCAAGCTCCTTTTTTGCAGATTGTACCGTTAGTATCTGCACCGCCGCAAACAATATACCGTTCGGGTTTTACTTTTTGCGCCGGGTGTGGTATAATGGCCGCAAGAAATGCGCAAAACACAAAACGGCTATGATACAATGAGCAAAAAACGTCGTGCCGGTCTGTAAAAAAGCAGTTGTTTACACAGCGGCCCAACCGGTGTATAATAGGCCTGAAAGGAACGTGGTAGTATGAATTATATTGTGGCGGTAGATGAAAAATGGGGCATCGGCAAACAAAACGATCTGCTGTTTTCGCTCAAAGGCGATATGGCGTTTTTTCGTGAGACCACCCGGGGCAAAACGGTGGTGATGGGCGACCGCACCCTGGCTTCCCTGCCCGGCGGGCGTCCCCTAAAGGGCCGTGACAATATTGTGATGACCCTGCTGCCCGACTTTGTGCCGCCCGAAGGGGTGACGGTGTGCCGGTCACTGGGCGATCTGTTTGCCCTGCTGACCGGACGGGAGAACGACGACGACGTGTTTGTGATCGGCGGCGCCACCATTTACAACCTGCTGCAGCCCTATTGCCGGTACGCCTACATCACCAAAGTGCAGGCCGACGGCGAAGCCGAGGTGTTTATTCGCAATTTGGACGAAGACCCGGCCTGGCGGGTGTGCCACACCGGCGAAACCCTGTGCGAAAACGGCTTGACCTACACTTTTTATACGTATGAAAACACGGCGGTAAAACCCTACGATCCCGCACAATAATGCAATAAACAAAAAAAGGCCGGAAGACAACGTGTCTTCCGGTCCTTTTTCGGTTCAGCGGTTTTCTTCCACCCAGGCGGCGATCTGGTCGGCGGTTTTGTAACCCATCTGGGTATCTTTGAGTTGGCCGTTAACAAACAGTTTCACCGTGGGAATGACCGAAATACCATGTTCGGCGGCCAGGGCGGGCTGATCGTCCACATTCACCTTGCCCACCCGCACGTCGGGATGGGCGTCGGCAAAGGCTTCCAGTTCCGGGGCCAGCATTTGGCAGGGCCCGCACCAGGTGGCCCAAAAGTCCACCAGCACGGCGCCTTCGGCTTGCAGCACTTCACCGGCAAAGTTTTCGGCAGTTAACGTGATCTCCATTTTTATTGCTCCTTTCCGTTTTGGGCAGACCCGGCCGACGGCCGCAGCAGCGCGCGAATGGAACCGAACCGGTCCCGATACAGCAGCACGACCGCCGCCACGCAAACCGCCAGCACGGGGATTTTTAACACAAACGGCAGTTCGCCCCCCCAGTAACCGGCCGCCAGCAAGGCCGCCAGCAACAGCAAGGCGCGGATCCACCGATAGTTACAACGAAACAGTTTTTCGGCCACGGGCCGCCCCAACAGCATAGCCAGCAGTTGGGCGGCGCAGGTGGTGGCCGCCGCGCCCACAAAGCCGAAGCGCGGCACCAACAGCAGGTTGAGCGCCACGTTGCACACCGCCGCCGAACCGTTCACCAGCAAATACAGCCGGGCGTTTTTTTGAATGGTGATGCCGTAGCTCATCACATTGCCCAGCGTGTAAAACACGTGGCCGAAGGCCAGCAGGCCCACCGCCCGGTAGGCGTCGTGAAACGCGGGGGCGGTCATCACCTGCAAGATCTCTTTGGCAAACAGGGTGATAAAAACCGCCAGCACAGCCAGCAAGCCGGCCAGCGCGTCAAAAATCACGGCATATTGGGGACGTTTGGATTCATCCCGCGCATTGGAATAGGCAAAAGCAGGGTAAGAAGCCAAAAAGGCGGTGGTGAACACCGAAAGCAGGGTGACCATTTGAAAGGCCCGGCCGTATAGCCCCACGGCGGTCTGGTCGTGAAACTGGCCGATAAAATACCGGTCGGCAAAGCTGTTGAACCAGGTGAGCAGCGCCACGGGCGTTAAGGGAGCGCAATAGCGCAGCACCCGGCCGAGCAGCGGGCGATCGACGCAAGAACGCCGCACATAGCCCCGGTTGCCCCAGGCATACAACGCGCCGCACACCACCTGGCTGGCCACGTTGGCATACAGAATGGCCATGTAGCCCACCTTGAACACCAAAATGAGAAGAATGTTGAGCACCAGCAGGGTAGCCAGTTCCGCCAGCGAAAACAGCGCCACCGATTTAAGCCGCCCCCGCATGCGGGTGCCCACCCGAAAGGCGAAATAGCTGATTTTGACCGCGGCATAGATAAAGCCAAGAGCCACGCCCGCCGTGTAACGCGGCGTGCGGAACAGCAATTGGGATAACGGCCTTGCCGCCCCGGCGCACAGCAGGCAAACGCCCGCCGCCAGCAGGCAAAACACACTGCTGCCGGTGGTGATGCGCCGTTCGTAGGCAAGCGTTTTTTCATCATAATAAAAGGCGGTCACGCCCCAATCGATACACAACGAAAAGGCGGCCACCGCCAGCAGGGCCAAATTCAGGATCGTGTCGGTCACACCGTAATCGGCGGCCGAAAGCACACGGGTATACAAGGGCATCAGCAAAAAGCTCATCAGCTTCATGCCGCTGTTAGCCACCGTGAGAATGCCGCTGTTTTTCGTCAGCGACCGCACGTTTTGCTCCACCTGCCCTCGCTCCTTTTGTGAAAAATTTCTACTGCTTGCCCGCCGCTTTGGCCAAGCCCCGTTCAATGGTGCGCAAGTTGTTTTGCCAGTCATAGGCCACCGCGGCCCGTTCCCGGGCGGCCTGACCCATGGTGCGGCGCAAGCCGCCGTTTTCGGCCAGTTTGATCAAAGCGTCGCACAAAGCGTCCGCGTTCCGCCGGGGCACGGTCAAGCCGGTTTCGCCGTGGCGGGTCACTTCCTGCAGGCCGTCCACGTCGCTCACCACGCAGGGCAAGCCGCAGGCCATGGCTTCCACGGCCGCCACCCCGAAGCTTTCGCTGTTCAAGGTGCTGGGAGCGCAAAAAATATCCATGGTTTGCAAAGCGGCCGGCACGTCGGCGTGGGGCACCCGGCCGAAAAATGTCACCTTTTCCGCCACCCCCAGCGTGCGGCTCAAAGCCTGCATGGCCCCCGCTTTCGGCCCGTCGCCATACACCGAAAGCGTCACGTCCAGATCGGGCCGTTTGCGGGTGAGTTGGGCAAAAGCCCGCAGCAAAACGTCTAATCCGTATTTGGGGGCTATCGTTTTTAAAAAGCCGATGCACACCTGCCCACGGGCATGGGGCTGAGGCCGAAAAACGTTCAGGTCCACCCCGAAGGGTGTTACCAGCGGTTGCTTTGCGGTATATTGCATGGTGCGCCGGGCCATGCACCGGCTGGTGGAAAACACCGCGTCGGCAAAGGCCAGGTTGCGCCGCAGCAAAGCGGCATGAAAGGGGCTTTTGCGGGGAAAATCATACACGTCGCTGCCCCAAACGGCCAGCACCGTGGGATGAAACGCGGCCCGCCGCGCCAAGGTGCCGTAGCCCGTGGCATAGTGGGCATACAGCACGTCCGGTCCAAAAGCGGCCAGCCCTTGCTTTAACGCCTTTGCGTTGGCGGCATAGCCTTTTTTGGGCAAATAGGTCACCGTTACAGCCGGGTCTACGGCGTTGTCCGGATCGGCGTGGGCGGCCAGCGAATACAACGCCACCGCGTGGCCCAAGCCGGCCAGACCGTTGGCGATTTTGACCGTGTGCACCGAATTGGCGGCGCTGAGCAAGGCGATTTTCATGATAACTTCTCCCCTGTTAAATCGGCTATTACCTGCGCGGCCCGGTCTACCCACCGATTGCGGCTGGCGGCGCCGGCGGCGTTTTGGGCAAGCCGTGGCGCGATGGCCGGGTCACCGTAAAATGTTTGCACCGCCCCGGCAATGCCTTCGGCGGTAGCGGGGCACACCAGTCCGGCGGCCGTGCCACCCACCATGGCGGCAACTTCGGGGCAATCGGTGGCGATCACCGGCAGTCCCGCGCCCCAATATTCAAATAATTTCACCGGCAGCGCCAGGTCCATATACCGGTCGCGCCGCAGGGGCAGCAGGCCGGCGTCACAGCGGGCGTAGGCCGCCTGCAGATCGTCGCCGGCGGCGTGGATCACCGTGAGATACGGCCGGTTGGGACCGCTGCGATAGGCTTCCCACTCCCCCGGCCGGCAGCATAACGTGAGTTCAACCGGCGTGCCTGCCGCCTGCAAACGGTCAAACGCGGCCAACAGCAGATCGGTGCCGTAGGCGGCGCTTACGCCCCCCACGTAGATCATGCGCCGGTGCAGCGCGGCGTGTGGCGGGGCGGTCTGCTCACAGCCCGGCGGCAGCAGGCCGGTGGCCCGAAAAGCCCGGTCGGCAAACAGGTCCCGCAAGGTGGCGGTGGGAAAATACACCCGGTCGCAGCACGTTTCAAACAGCCGCAGATCCCGCCGGTGCATGGCTTTAAGCGCCGCCGCCTTGGGACCGCGCACCCCCCACCAGTCGGCATAGCGCCAATGGGCGTCCCGATAAAACACGGCGGTGGGCACTTTCATAGCCGCCAGGGTGCGAATGAGCGTGCGGTCGGCCGCCGTGTAAATGGGGCAGGCCGGCGGTTCAATGTAACACGCGTCCGGCCGGTGGGTTTTCAGCCAGGCAAGGGTTTGCCGCACGGTGCGGGTGCGTTCTCGCCGGCGGTTTTGCAGGCCGCTTACCGGCACCACCTGCACGCCCAGCGACCGGAAGGCCGCGCCCATGCGGGCCGGGCGCACCGAAGACCCGGAAGACCGGTCGGTATCGTCAACATAGGTGATATACAACAGCGTCATGCGGCGGACTCCTTTTCTTCCCTGACCCGAAACCGTTCGGCCACCAGGGCGGTGATGAGCAGCCAAAAGAACTTGTGGGCCACCATGCCCTTGGCGGAAGAGATCATAAGCGTGGCCAACAGCACCACCGCGCACAGCCCCAGCGCCACCGCCGAACGGGGCGCCCGCCGCAGCAGAGTGAACAGCGCCATGGCCACCGCGGCCAGCACCAGCAGATCCAGCGCCAGCAGCACCAGGCCCCCTTCCAGCATATCTTGCAAAAACAGTTGATGGGGATTGAGCCACTGGTCATGCTGCAATGCTTTGGGATACAGCGAGCGCAAATGCGCCACCAGCGGATTGGAAAGATCGTCGTACAATTCCCAACTGTAAGAAGCGCCGTGGCCGAACAGCCATTCGGTGGGTGTTGAACGGCAAATCGCGTCCCACGCCACCTGCCAAATCAGCCGGCGGCGGGCAAAGCCGCTGCCATCCAGCATCCCTTCCACCGCGGCGGACAGTTCATCCTGCCGCCCGGCCAGTGCCAGCCGCTGGCGCAGCGTTTCATCGTTTGTTAAGGCGGGATCGCGCTGCAGTTCCGCTTTATCGGCGGCCAGCCGCGCCGGACCCGTTTGGCCCACCCATTGGTGGGTGAGGGCGGCCGCCCCCACGCACAAACCTACACACACCGCCAGCAAACATACCCCGGCCGCCAGCCGCCGCCCATTGGGCCGCCGCCGATGGCGGGTCACTTCGTCCCATAACACATACAGCAAACACACGGCTCCCAGGCACAGCAGCAGCACGTCCGACCGGCGGGACCCGGCCTGATACACTGCCGTGGCCGTCACCGTCCAAAACGGCAGCAGCGCCGCCCAGCGGGCCAGCGGGCGGTGCAGATCGCCCACCACAGCAAAGGTAAAGCACACCAGCCCCACCAGCAAAATGGTGGCATATTGGTTATAGTCCCGAATGGTGCTGATGCGCTGATAATACACCGTATACAGGTTAGTGGCGTAGCCCACCAGCGCCACCAGGGCAATGCCCCCGGCGGTGAGGCCCATATTCCAGCCCAAATGCCGCAGGCGGGCGGCCCCGGCGGCAGGACGCATAAACAGATAATACAGCGCCATAAGGCCGAAGCCGAGCATTTGCGCCACCACCCGATAGCGCAGACCGCCAAAGGCGGGATCGGCGCCATACAGCACGGTAACAGCGCCAAACAGGGTGTAGGCGCCCACCGCCCCGCACAGCAGGCGGCTGGTTTTGAACAGGCGCCACAGTTGGCCGAAAAACCGGCCTTTTTCTTTTATCAGGCACACGGCAAAGCTCACGCAGGCCAGGGCAAACGCAGCTTCATACACGCCGAAAAGCCCCACCGACCAGGGAATGGGGCAAGCCCAGTCCACCAGCATGAGGCACAAGGTAACGTGAAAGCACACGGCAAACACACGCTGCCGCACACACGCGCACGCCATACCACCGCTCCTTTGCACGGAATGTTGTTTGTATTATACCCTGCCCGGTCGATTTTGTCAACGCACAGCCGGGCAAAACACAGCTTGCAGCTCAGCTCTCAGCTCAGCTCACAACCCAATAATAAGAATAAGAATAATCTAAAGTAGAAAAGCAAGAGAAAGAATACAAATACAAAGAATCAAAAGAACAAGGGGCGGCTTGCCCCCGCACAACGGGGGGCAAGACCGCCTATTACCGATTTTTTTAAAAAAAGTTGCACACAAACGTGCAACTTTTGCCGTTTGCGGCCCCTATAGGTGAAATCTTTTTTTCAGGAGGGACCGCCATGAGAGACGGCTTCATTTTTTACAAAAGTTATTACGACGCCATGCAAAAACTGCCCGAAGCGGAATATTGCCGGCTGATGCACGCCGTGTGCGATTTTGCGTATAACGGCGTAACGCCCGAACTGGACGGGGTGTGCGACCTGGTGTTCGGACTCATCGCCCCTACCCTGACGGCCGCTTGCAAACGGCACGACCAGGCGGTGAAAGGCGGCAAAGCCCGCTGGGCCGAAAAGCCCGCCGCCGAAGCGCCCAAGCCCTTAAAAAAGCCCCACAACGTGAAATTGACGCCCGGCCAGCTGGAAGCGCTGGCAAAAGAGGTGGAAAACGCCCAACAGGTGTTGGATTCTTACAGCGCTTACAAAGAAAAGAGTTTGCCTTCGCTGGTGTTTGACGACGCGGCCGTTCGCTTTTTTGCCAACAACGGCCACGTGCCGGCCAACTGGTTTACCCCCAAAGAGCACCCGGCCGAAACCGCGCGCAAAATTGTGCAAAACGCCGGCAAGCAATAGTATACCCGCCGCCGGCGCATGCCATTCAAGCCGCTACAGCCCCCGCACAAAATCGGCCACCAGGGCGGGATCCGTATCCCAGGCGGTCACAAAGCGGGCAATGCGTTCTCCCCGGTCTGTGCGGCCGAACACGCTGAAATTGGCTCGGGTATACAACACGTCAAAATCCTCTTCCGCAAGCACAAAAAACTGCTGGTTGGTGTTGGAATGCACATATTCCCGCAGGCCGGCCCGCAGCAGGCCTTCCCGCAGGGAAAGGCCGGTTTTAACACCCTGGCGGCCCAGTTTGTAATACAGTCCGTCGGTAAACAGGGCGATATATTGCAGGGCCACCAGCCGATTTTTGGCCAACAGCGCACCGTGGCGTTTCATGATGGCGGTAAAACGCTCGGGTTGGGTTTTGGGAAACACCACCGCTTCGCCGCACAAGGCGCCCACCTTGGTGCCACCCACCGTAAACGCGGTGCACAGCCGGGCAAGGTCCGGCAAAAACACATTGTTGCCCGGGGCGGCAATGCCGTAACCCAGCCGGGCGCCGTCGCAATACAGCGCCAGGGCGTAGGTTTGGCACAAAGCAGCCAACGCTTCCAGTTCGGCTTTGCTGTACAAGGTGCCAAGTTCGGTGGGCTGAGAAATATACACCGCGCCGGGCAGCACCCCGTGTTCCCGGTCGGGGTCAGACCAGCAATGGAACAGCCAGGCTTCCAGGTCGGCCGCGTCCAGCTTGCCCTGCCGGTTGGGCAGGGTGATCACCTTGTGGCCGAAGGCTTCCACCGCGCCGGCTTCGTGCACGGCAATGTGGGCGGTATCGCAGCACAGCACTCCCTGGTAAGAAGCGGTCAGCGCGTCCAGCACCGTCGCGTTGGCCTGGGTGCCGCCGGTCAAAAACCGCACGTCGCCCACCGTAAGATCGCATTCCGCCAGCAGCAAACGGGCCGCCTGCAGAGAAAAAGCGTCTTCACCGTAGCCCAACTGCACGTCGGTATTGTGGTCGCACAAAGCCTTGAGCACCGCCGGATGGGCGCCGGTGCCGTAATCGTTCAAAAAGAAATACATACCGTTAACACTCCTCGCCGTACTGATTCAGCAGATCGTTAAGCCCGTCGGTAAACGCACGGTAGTGGGGCGGAAAGTTTTGTGAGCCTTCCGCTTGCAGGTTTGTGTCGCCGTTATAAACGGCGCGCAAAGAAAACATGATCCCGTCCCGCACGCCCCGGGGGTGGGCGCCGTGAAAGCCGTGCCAGGCCGGCAGCCGGCAGGCGTTCAGCAAGGCAAGAACGGGCGTCGCGTCACACGTCGCCTGCCGCAGAAGGACCCGCTCTTCCCGCTTTTCCGAATAGCGCATGGCATAGTGTTCCAGCCGGGCCGTGCCGTTTTGCACGGTCAGTTCATACAGTTGCGTGCCCCGCATGCCGCTCACGCGTAGCTCCAGCGATTGCACCGATTCCACCGCGGGCGGGCTGATCTTATTAAAAAAACCGAACGCCATACCGAAACGCTCCTTTCTGCCATAACGAACGGCGCGCGGCGCGCCTTATTGCTTGCGCCGTTCTTTGCCGGACGAAAGATAGTATTTTTTCTTTTCTTCATACAGCATCCGGTCGGCCAGCTGATAGGCTTTTTCCACCGACAGACCGTCGGCGCGCATGGCGTAGCCGACGGCGCAGGTGTAGGGCGTTTTGGCCACTTCGGTTTGAATGTTTTCTATCAAAGCGCGCACGTCTTCCTCCCGGCTGTTCTGGCACAGCGCCACATATTCGTCCCCGCCGATGCGGTACAGCCGTTGGCTGCGACTGGTCGCCTGCCATAAACAGTCGGCCAGCGTTTTCAGCGCTGCGTCGCCCGCCGCGTGCCCTTTGGTATCGTTGATCTGCTTCAGGCCGTTCATATCGATGGCCACCACCGCCGTGATGGCGCCCGCGTGCTTTTCCGCGTCGGCATAATAACTCTGGCGATTCAGCAAACCGGTAAGCGGGTCGCGCTTGGTGAATTGCTGCAGCAGAAAAAGATAATACAGCACCAGATTGACCGTAATGGTCAAATAATACCAGTTGGAATTGGCGTTGTCTAAAAACAGCGGCACCGCCAGGCAAGCGACAGACGTGAGCGTGATATAACCCAACAGGATCCGGTCTTCCCGCCGGCTTTTGCGGCGCAAAAACAGTTGAAACGTTAAATAGAGCAAATAGAACCCGCTGGTGATATAGGGTAAAAAGCCCAGCGGTCCTCTGCCAAAAACGTTTTCCGGCGAAAAATAAAACACAACGCCCGTGGGAATGGAAACGAAGCTAAGCACGATATTCAAAAGCGCCGGCACGTAAAGCCACCGTTTTTGGGCGGGAAACAAAACGAGCGTGGTGTTGGCCAGAATCAGTGAAACCAGGCTGTAGTTAACGGCGCTTAATACCGCGCGCGCGATCGAATAATGCGTCTGGTTGCCGAAAAACGTTTCCGCATAACTGGTGACGGAATAAACAAACAGCATGGCTACGATCAATAAAATGCGACGGATCATTTTGCGTTCCAAATGCACGTCTGTGACCAAAACCAGAAAAAAGCCGGCCAGCAAAACCAGCAGTCCCCAGTTTTCGGAAATATAATGGATCACGTTCATCGTATCGTCTAACATCCTTTCTTCCGCAATCGCATTTGTTGCGTGATTTGCGCTTCGCACATGAATGGTATTGCGTCGTTTGCCCCGCGGGGCAATTCATGACCGAAGGTCAATTCATGCCGTCAGGCAATTCACGCGCCGCAAGGCGCAATTCATTGTCGAGACAGCAAACATGCTGTCTCCACATGCCTTGGGACAACAGCGTGGATAAAAATGCCATCATCTACGCTGCCCAAACAACCCTCGTCGTCAGGAATATGCCGTTGACCATTTTAAGCGGAGGCTTCAGATTGAGAAAACTGGCTCGGAAAATCGGATTTCACAGCTTATATACCGCGGGAATTTCCTGATCCTCTTTCCAGAGCTCTTTCTTTTCTTCAAAGCCAAACGACAGATACAGCTTTCTCGCCACCTCA
>CADBNN010000060.1 GCA_902796075.1 Oscillospiraceae bacterium
CTTGCCGCTTTTTCGGCCGCTTTTTTGGGTGCCTTGCTATATTACCAAATTCCTCCCGCTTTGTCAACCCCTTTTTTCGGTTTTTTTGAAAAATTTTTTCGTCGCCTACATTTAGTGCTTTTTTTGGCTGTTTCGCCCACATGTTGGGGCCCTTTCGGGCCAGTTTTTTCCATGTATAAAAAAGGAAGCCGCGGCGCATGGTAAAGGCAGAAACCGGCGGGCGCGTTGCCGCGTGCCGGCCGAATTTAACGCAACCGGAGATGAGCATTCCGTGAAAGAAAAACACCCTGTTTTGTTCAAATTGTGGCAGCTGGCCGTGGTGGCGCTGCTGAATTTGCTGATCATCACGCTGGCGCTGTCGGGCGGGGCAACGGCCCTTTCCAAAATGGGCAGCACCGGCAGCGAAGTGCGGCAGATCCAGACCCGACTGAAAAACTGGGGGTATTATACCGGCAGTGTAGACGGCATATACGGCACCAAAACCAAAAACGCGGTGATCGCCTTTCAAAAGAAAAACGGCCTGACCCCCGACGGGGTGGCAGGGCCGGCCACGCTGAAGGCCATCGGCATTGCGTCTTCCTCCTCGTCCGGTTCGGCGGCGGGCGGCTATTCCACCAACGATTACAACCTGCTGGCGCGGCTGATTTCGGCCGAGGCCCGGGGCGAGCCCTATGTGGGGCAGGTGGCGGTGGGCGCGGTGGTGCTCAACCGGGTGGCCCACACCTCCTTCCCAAATTCCATTTCGGGGGTCATCTATCAATCGGGCGCCTTCACCTGTTTGTCCGACGGCCAGTTTTGGAAAACCGTGGCCGACAGCGCCTATAAAGCCGCCCGGGACGCCATGAACGGCTGGGACCCCAGCGGCGGCGCCATTTATTATTACAACCCCGCCACCGCCAAAAGCAAATGGATCTTTTCCCGCCCGGTGATCACCACCATAGGCAAGCACCGGTTTTGTTTATAACAATATAATACGCTTTCTCGCGCCGGCCTTTATATTATAATGTAAGGGTCGGTTTTGCTTGCGTTCCGGCGGCAACGGTGGTATACTGAAAAGGACGTATAACGCAAAGGATGTGTTGGGTATGAACGTGAACGTGCAGCGGCTGCGGCCGGACGCACAACTACCCCGCTACGGTTCGGCACAAGCCGCCGGCGCCGATTTGTACGCGGCTTTGGACGCGCCCCTGACCCTGACGCCGGGCCAAACGGCTTTGGTGCCTACCGGCGTGGCCATGGCCATTCCCGCGGGATATGTGGGGCTGGTGTTTGCCCGCAGCGGCCTGGCCTGCAAGCGGGGCCTGGCGCCAGCCAACAAAGTGGGCGTGATAGACAGCGACTACCGGGGCGAGATCATGGTGGCGCTGCACAACCACGGCGCCCTGCCCCAAACCGTGGAGCCGGGCGAGCGCATTGCCCAAATTGCGCTGGTGCCCTTTTTGCACGCCGAATTTGACGCCGTGGCGGAGCTGGACGCTACCGAACGGGGAACCGGCGGATTTGGTTCCACCGGTACAAAATAAGGAGGAACAAAGATGGATTGTTTGTTTTGCAAGATCGCGGCGGGGCAGATCCCCAGCCAAAAATTGTATGAAGACGACAAGGTGCTGGTGTTTCGGGACATTGATCCCCAGGCGCCCTTTCACGCGCTGATCATCCCCAAAGAACATATTGCTTCGGCGGGCGCCGTCACCCACGAAAACAGCGCCATTGTGGCTTACATTTTTGAGATCGCGGCCAAACTGGCGGCCGAACACGCCCTCACCGGCGGCTTTCGGCTGGTGACCAACTGCGGCGCCGACGCGGGCCAAACCGTGCCCCACCTGCATTTTCACATGCTGGCCGGGCGTTTGCTGGGCTGGCCGCCCGGCTGATCGGGCGCCTCTTGCCATATATAATGTAAAGGAGGATTTGCCGCCGTGCCCAAACTGACGGAAGACGCTTTGCGCCAACAAATACAAACAGGCACTTTTTTGCCGGCCTACTGGCTCACCGGCGACGAAGCCTATATGATCCACCACACCGTAAAGCGGCTGGCCGACGCGCTGGTGGGCGACCACATGCCCGATATGAACCTTTCCCGGCTCACGGGCGAACGAGCCACCCCCCGCGCCATTCTGGAAGCCGCCGATGCGCTGCCGATCATGCACAACCACCGGTGCGTGCTGGTGTGTGATTTTGTCCCCGGGGACTACGACGAAGCCTCGCTGAAAGAACTGGCGGCCTATCTGGCCGACCCCTGCCCCGGCAACGTGGTGGTGTTTTATTTTGAAAACGTAAAGCCCGCCGCCACCGCCAAATGGAAAACGATCGCCGCCGCCTGCGAAACCTACGGCGGCACCCTGGCGCTCAACCGCCGCACGGAAGCGGAGCTGGTAAAACTGCTGTGCACCGGCGCCGGCCAGCGGGGTTGTCAAATGAGCGCCGCCACCGCCGGCTATTTGGTGCGGTGTGTGGGAGACGATTTGAACACCCTGCTGCGGGAACTGGAAAAACTATGCGCCTACCGGCCGGGCCGGCGCATTGAAGACGCCGACGTGGACCTGATGTGCAGCAAGACCCTGACCGCCACCGCCTTTGAAATGGTACGGCAGATCAACCGGCAAAACGGCAAGGCCGCCCTGCGGGTGCTGCAAGAATTAAAAGCCCAGCGGGAAGAACCGGTCAAGATCATGGCGGCGCTGGCTTCTTCTTACGTGAACATGTACCGGGCGCTGGCCGCCGACACAGCCCACCGTCCCGCCGCCGCCTTTGCCAAAGAACTGGGCGTGAAAAATCCCAACGCCCTGGGCTACGCCTTAAACGACGCCCGCCGCCTGGGCAGCGGACGGCTCGCCCGCAGTTTGGCTTTGCTGGGCCAGCAGGACGAAGCGCTCAAGCGCCTGCCGGTGGACGGGTATATTTTGCTGGAACAAACGGTAGTGGCGCTTATGGCCGTTGCCAAAGGAGCCGCCCGATGATCCGCCTGACCCAGGCGGTGGTGGTGGAAGGCAAATACGATCAGATCAAACTGGCCTCTCTGATAGACGGCCTGATCATTCCCACCAACGGATTCGGCATTTTTCGGGATAAAGACCGGCTGGCGCTGCTGCGCCGCCTGGCCGAAAGCCGCGGGCTGGTGATCATGACCGACAGCGACGCCGCCGGGTTTATGATCCGCAACCGGCTAAAGGCGGCCATACCGAAGGGCCGGCTGTATCACGCCTACATTCCCGACCGGCCGGGCAAGGAAAAACGCAAAACCACGCCTTCGGCCGAAGGCAAACTGGGGGTGGAAGGAATGGACGCCGCCACCCTGCTGCAGGCGCTGGCCGACGCCGGCGTTACCGCTCAAACGGGCCAGGCGCCCCGGCCCCCCGTGACCAAAGCCGATCTGTACGCCTGGGGGTTGACCGGCACGCCAAACGCCGCCCGCCGCCGGGCCGCCCTGCAAAAAGCGCTGGACCTGCCCGCGCGCATGAACACCAACACCCTGGCCCAGGTGCTGGGCCGGCTGTATGAGCGGGAACAGATCGAACGCATGCTGGCCGATCTGCCCTGAAAAAGACAAAACCCCCAAAGCGTGCCACGCGCTTTGGGGGATTCTTTTTATGCTATTCTGCCGCCGCTTCGTCCGGTTCGGTTTCGGCCGGCTCGTCGGGTTCCGGCGGGTCGGTCCATTCGGTCACGGGCTGCAGAGCGTGGCGGGCTTCGGCCAACAGCAGGCCCACCAGCACAAAGAATACCGGCGCCACGATCACCACGTTAAAACTGAAAAACAACTGCACGCTGTAACCCAGCACACAGGCAAAGGGCACCAGCACCCGGGGATTTTGGCGGATCTGCCGCAAGGCCCGCCAGGCCGCCGTGCCCAAAAAGCCCAAATAACTCAACAAGCCCACCACCCCCTGGGTGCACAAAATGTGAATGTATTCGTTGTGGGCAAAGTCAAGATTTTTGTGAGCGTATTCGGTGTAATCCACCAGCGGCGCAAAGGCCTTGAAGGTTTTGGCAAAGGTGCCGGTACCGGTGCCGATCAGCCAGTGACTGCGGGCCATTTGCAGGGCGGTTTTCCAAATGCCGCCCCGGTTGTGGCCGGCGGAATCAGCCAGGCGGCCGCGCACCAGTTCATATAAGTCATAAGCCAGCCCTTTTTTGGCGGCCGGCGTATACACAAACCGCAAAAACACAAAGCCGCCCGCCACGGCCGCGCATTCCAGCAGCACCACGGCCAGGCGCACCCAGCGCCAGGCGATTGTCCGGGCTTTGTCGCTACGGCGCAGCAGCAGCCGTGCCAAAACCAAAATCGCCGCGCCCGCCAGGCACACCACCGCGACGGTGGGCAGGTGCAGGGTGGTTTGGGTGCGCTGTTCGGCCTTGATATAGGTGTGCACAACGCTCAGCGAGGCCGCCAGCCCCACCAGCAGCGAAACGCCCAGATCCATCAATTTGCAGGCATACCGGCGGTTGCGCAGCAGCATGGGGGTCATGATCGCCACCAGCGCGGCCAGCCCCACCAGCCCGCTTTCCACGTCTATGGCAAACAGGCAATAGATCGCCAGCGTATGGCTGGCCAAAAACAGCACCGCCGCCGGGCGGGAGGTTTTGAACACCACGTAGCCCACCCCCACCAGCGGCAGGGTGAGGCACAAAAAGCCGCTCATCATATCCACGTTGCCGATGGTGGCCACAAAATTGGCGTGGGTGCCGGCATAAAGCGCAGGAGGATAAAGCCCCAAAATGTTGATGCCGCACAGTTCAATGGCCGTGATGGTGCACATGGCCAACAGCACCCAGGCAAAGGCCCGCACCACCCAATAGCGCAGGCGGCAATAGCGGCTTACCAGCAGCACCACCAGCCCGTAGGTGAACCAGAAAAACAGTCCGTCATACCGGCCGGCGCCAAACCAGATCAGGTCTAACCGCCAGTTGATGCCCAGCGGTTCGATCACCAGTCGGCTGGGGCCGAGCTGGCCGAAATAGCCCGAACACAACCAGGACACCACGCCCCCCGCCAAAAAGATCAGCAGGCAGGCTTCGGGCCAATAGTCGGCGCTGCGCAGGCGACGCCACATCACCCGGGGCCGCCGGCCCTGCCGCAGCCGGCCGATTGCGGCGGCGCACACCGCCAGCGAAAAAGCCGCCAGGGTGACCAGGTGGGTGATGAGTTTGGTTTGGGTGATGCCGGACATGCCGTTGACCGTGATCAGCGGAAAATCGCCGAACACGAACAGCGGAAAAAACAGCAGCAGCAGGCCCATATACAAATTGCCTTCGCTTGTTTCTTTGCGAACAAATTCCAAACAACGTCACCCTTCCCGGTGTTTTTTCTTTCGTAAGACCGGTTTCATTGTATCAGCCGCCCCGGTGGTTTGTCAAGCACAAAAAACCGCCTGCCCGGCTTGTGTGCCGAACAGGCGATGAAAGCTGACCCTTCGATAAGGACAACACGGTTTTGAAAGAGAAAAATCTCCTCATTTTTCGCCGCAGCCTTGAAAGCCGGATCGCAACCGATTATTGCCAGCCGTCTGCCGACGCGTTATCGTCGTAATGCGCGTCAAACCCGTCGCTTTCCAACGCTTGCTGGGTGGCGATCAGTTTCACGTCCATCACCAGTTGGGGATCCGCCGCGTCGGTGCGGGCGTTGGCGCTGTTGCCCACCGATGCGGGCATATACACGATCAGCGCGTAATAGGCGGTATCGCCGGCGGCCGCCAGGGCACCGGCGGCACGGGGACTGTCAAACCCGGTTTGGGCGCCGGCCAGCGTTTGGGCCTGCTCCCGGGTCAGGGTCTGGCCGGGCTGCACTTGCACAAATTTGCAAATCATGTAATCGGAAAGCACAAAATTCTGCCCGTTCACGTTCACGCTGCCGGTTTCGCGCTGCTTTAACAGGGCCAACTGATAGCGCAGGGCCACGTCGCCCCCGTTTACCACCTTAAAAAAGGTGATCGACGTATAATTGGGTTCATACAGCCGGTCTTCCGGTATCACCCGGTCGGCCGTTTCCACGTTTTGCCAGGCGGCGTCGTTCATAGCGGCGGGATCGGTACCGTCGGCATTTTGAAAATACAGTTCCACGTCCAGCACGCCGGCTTCCACCCGGTTGCGGCCGGAAGTAACGCTGTCGGTAAACCAGGCGAAAGTGGTGCCGATTAACAATGCAAAGCACACCAGCATGATCACCGTGTTCAGCCGGATCAATTTGCCATAATCCAAAGAAAACATATATCTGACCCTCCGCAAAAAGCGTGTGTTCGTTTCAGCGCCCTATAGTCATACTTATAGGTGTAACCAGTATAACACAATAAAAAGCGGATTGCAACCCCTTTTTGCGACTTTTTGGGCGGCTTCACCACAGGGCTGCGGGCGCGTACACCGCGGCCTGCCCGCCGGCCACCCGCACCACAAGGGTCTGTTCCACGTCATAGGCGTTGTGCGCCCGGTCGGTCAGCATGGCGCGGCCGTCCCGGTCGGCAAGAGAATAATCGGCGTCCGGCCGGGCGACGTCACCCACCGTCATGCAAAAGCCGGGCGCCGTAACGGTAAAGCCGGCATAGTCGGCCGCCGGGGTAATGCGCCAGTCGCCCAGCGTTACCGCGGCGGGCGTTTCGCAAGGCAAGTCGACGACCTGCAATAAACCCCGGTCCCGCTGGATAGCCGCCGTGCCGACGCGCTTGACTTTGCATAAAACCAGCAGATCGCGCAACCGGGTGCCGTAGGTGCGGCGGGTAGGCAGCAGCAGCCAATCCACCTGTTCCACGCCTCGGGCGGCCAGTCGGTCCCGCAGCGCATAGGGCGCGTCGCAGCCGATCACCACCGTGCCGGCCCGGTTGGTGACCACGACCGCGTTGTGATACAGTCCGCCCACCACCGTGATCTCGCCCGCGCCGTTCGGTAAAGCGGGCAGCGCGGTGGCCGCCAACAGCACCGCCACCAGCACAAGCGCAACGGCCGGGCGCCGCCAGTCGGCGCGCTTGGGTTTGCGGCGGGTCCACCAAACGGCCAGTCCGCCCAAAGCCGCCAGCGCCAGCCACACCCACAAGGAAGCCACCGGCCGGCGGATAAGGGGAAGTTTGGCCAACAGCCATACCGCGGCGGCCATACCGTTGGCCGCCAAACCGGCGACAGCCAGCAGCAGCACGCCCGCCAAACCGACGACCGGCACAGCCGAAAGTACCGCACCGCCCATGCCGCAGGCCAGCACCACGCCGGCCAGGGGCACGCACACCATATTGGCCAGCGGCGTTACCACCGAAACAGTTTTAAAGCACAACAGTTCCACCGGCAGCAATACCAACCAGGCGGCGGCGGTTATGCCCAAACTGCCGCACACAAAACCCGCCGTTTTGCCCTGCCGCCAACGGGCGGGCCACAAACGTTTTAGCCGGGTGGAAATCGGGTCTGCCAGCGTTACAATGCCGGCGCAGGTTGCCACCGAAGCCAAAAAGCCCACGTCGCCGGCGGCCAGGGGATGCACCAGCAGGATCACCACGCAGGCCGCCCCCAAAGAATTCAATCCGTCCGCCTTGCGACGGGCCGCCGCGCCAAGCGCCAGCACCGAAAACATCACCGCCGCCCGCATAGCCGAAAAGGGCATGCCGGCCACCAGCACAAAGGCCCACACAAAGGCCACCGCCAGCGCCCGGGCCCAACGGCGGGCGGAGCGCAGCATCATAAACAGAAACAAAAACAGCCCGGCCACCGTGCCGGTGTGCAAGCCCGAAACCGCCATAACGTGGCCCACGCCGCAGGTGTAAAAATCCTGCCGCAGGGCGGCGTTCATGCCGGCGGC
>CADBNN010000061.1 GCA_902796075.1 Oscillospiraceae bacterium
ATGTTCCCCAGGGGGGTGAAATCGATATGGTTTTTGTAAAACACCGCTTTGGTTTCGGTGCCGTGATGCACCGGGTCTTCCGCCTGCGGGGTGGAGGTAACGGTGAGATCGCCGCCGGTTTGGCGGGCGGCCAGCAGCAGCAGGGGGATGCCCAGCCCCACCTTGCGGGTGGTGCGGGAGGTGCAGAAGGGGTCGGTGACCTGCCGCACAAAATCGGCCGACATGCCGCAGCCGTTGTCGGCAATGGCAACGGTGAGGGTTTCATCGGTTTCGGTCAGGGTAATGCGGATCAGGTCGGCCCCCGCCTTTACCGAGTTTTCGGCAATATCCAGAATGTTGAGTGACAGTTCTTTCACAGGCGTTCTCCTTGGGCCAGCAGGGCCAGCAAATTGCGCCGCACCAAATCGCCGCTGTAGGGCTCGTCTTCCAGCATAAGCGCATTTTCCGCTTCGTTGATATGGCCCAGATAGTGCGCGTCGGAGCTGACGACCGAAGGCTTGCCCCGCAAAATGGGAAAGCGTTCTTCCAGCCCGGGACGCTTGGTTTTATCGTAATATTCCACACAGGAAAAGACCGGCTGTTCCGGGAAGGTGCCCAGCACGGCGATGATGCCGTTGGCCTCCCGGTCGATGTGGGCGGGATATACCACGCCCCCCGCCTGCCGCACCAGCGGCACGGCCTGTTCCAGCGAAAGGTCGGTGGCGTTAATGAGCAAATGCTCTTCCTGCCCCACGACCCTATCGTTTTCATCCATCAGCAGCTGGTCGCCGAAAATGGCCGGCCGGTTGGGGATGAGAACGCGGTGGGTGCGCACCAGCGCATCAAAATCCATGGCGGTTTCCAGCGACGGAAACAGGCACACCAGGTGGATCTCTTCGGCGGTGGTGAGCTCCATACCCGGCACGGGAATGATGCCGAAGGCCTTGCAGGCCTTAAAAAACGCCGGGCAGTTGCCACAGGTGTTATGGTCGGTGAGCGCCAGGATCTGCAACCCTTTAAGCGACGCCATGCCCGCGATGTTGGCGGGGGTGTTGTCGTTATCCCCGCAGGGGGACAGGCAGGAATGGATGTGCAGATCGTAATAATAGCGATTCATACGCCGGCGGCGCGGTGCACGCCCACGCACAGTTCGTAAGAGGCTTTTTCGCTTTGCAGCAGGTTGATGCCCTGGCTTTCGGCCCGGGCGATCACGTCGGCTTCCGGCGCGGAGCCTTCGGCCAAAATCACACACGCCACGTCGGTGAGGGCGGCCACGGCCACCACGTTGATGTTGGTCATTATGGTGACCCACGCCTGGCCGCTTTGGGCGCGGCCCATCACCCAACTGAGCAGGTCGCCGCAATAGCCGCCTTCCACCGGGCGGTCGCCGTCCGGCAGGGCCAGCGGCGTCAGCGCAAGCTGTTGGGCCAGTTCGCGAACGGTCATGGCGTATCCTCCTCCCGGTGCTCCAGCGTGCGGAGTCGTTCTTTTATTTTGATAATGCAGTCGTCCGGGCTGGCGGTGCCTTTCACAATGTCTTCCGCCAGGGCGCGGCAGGTGGGCGCCCCGCAGGAGCCGCAGTCCAGATCGGGCAGGGTGGCTTTGATCTGCTGGATCTCGGCCATCATTTTGAGCGAGACCGAAAGATCGTCGTTGAGTTGCCCCAGGGGACGGTAATCATACGTGTTTTTGCATATGAAAGACGCCGGCACATAGTTGGGATCGTCTGTTTTGGGCGCCCGGTTTTGGGCCACCGGCATATACCGGCGCAGGTTTTGCAGCCGGGCCTGGGCAATGTAGGGGTTGGCCACGGTCATCACCCCGCCCACGCAGCCGCCGGGGCAGGCGTTTAATTCCACAAACTCCAGATCGGGCAGATCGTCGGTTTCAATGGCGTCCAGCACGCGAATGCAGTTTTCAATGCCGTCGGCCGCCAGATAGTTATCGTTGAAAATGGCGGAGGATTCGCCGCCGGTTTCGGCCCAGGAAAGGCCGATCATGCCCGATTCGGTGGCCATGGAGGGGGCTTTGGCCCGGTTCATGATGCCGATAAGGCCAAAGTAAAAATCACTCATGGACGCCACGCAATCGATGTTGCGTTCTTCGGGCGGTTGGTTTTTAATGTAGCTGACCTTAGCGGGGCAGGGCGAAATGAAGCACACCCCGATCTGGTCGGGCGTCAGGTCCGGATGGTTTTCGCGGGCCTGCTGTTTGGCCAGCATAGCCGCCATTTCCATGGGCTGACGCATATCGATAACGTGATCGGTCAAAAACGGAAAACGCAGGCTGATGAGCCGGGAAATGACCGGGCAGGCGGAACTGATGACCGGCTTAGGGCCGGTGTAGGTCTTTAAAAACCGGCGGGTGTAGTCGGTGACCAGTTCGGCGGCCCGCGCCACCTCAAACACTTCGTCAAAGCCGAAATCCAACAATCCCTGCAGCACGTAGTCCACGTCGTCCAAATGGTCAAACTGGCCGTAAAACGACGGGGCGGGCAGGGCGATCTTCCAAGCGAAGCGGGAAATGCTTTCAATGGAATCGTATTTGGCTTTTTTGGCTTTATAGGGGCACACGCGAATGCACTGGCCGCAGTCGATACACCGTTCGGCGTCTATCACCGCTTTGCCGCCCCGCACCCGAATGGCCTCGGTGGGGCAACGGGTCAGGCAATGGGTACAGCCGATGCATTTATCCTGATCCAGATACACAGAATGCCGGTACTCTTTTGCCATCCGTCTCCCCCCTTTTGGTTATAACACAGGGCGCGCGCCCTATGCAATGCGGATTTGCATGGTAATGGTGGTACCCTTTCCCACGGTGGACTGAATGTCCATGGAATCGGTGTAGCGTTTCATGTTGGGCAGGCCCATGCCGGCGCCGAAGCCCAGCGAACGGATGTTGTCCGGCGCGGTGGAATACCCTTCCTGCATGGCCAGACCGATGTCGGCAATGCCGGGGCCGTTGTCGGCCAGCACGATCTCGATCTTTTCGGAATCCACCGTAACGTCGGCCTTGCCGCCGCCCGCGTGGATGACCATGTTGATCTCGCCCTCATACATGGCGATGGACACCCGCCGGATAATGTCCGGCGAAAAGCCCATTTGCCGCAGGGTCTTTTTGATCGCCACCGACGCTTCGCCCGCCGAGGTGAAGTTTTCCCCGTCTACGTCAAAGTGAAAACGGACCGCTTCGCTCATTGGGCCGCCCCCGCATCACCTTTGGAATCGGTTTTGCGCAGGCCGCTGTGATACAGCTTGCCGCACGCTTCATACATGCGCTTTTTGGTGGCCATGACCACGATCCCGGCTTCTTTGGCCAGCTCCAGAATTTCGGGGGTGGGCTGTTTGCTGCGCACAAACACAATGCACACCATATCCATCATTTCGGCGGTGCGCACCACCTGGGAATTCACCAGGCCCGTGAGCAAAACCGCCTGGTCTTTCACATAGGCCAGCACGTCGCTCATCATATCGCTGCCGCAGGCCGAAAACACCTGGTGGTCCAGCGACTGTTCGCAGGTAAGCACCTGCGCGTCCAGCAGATCGCGAATTTCTCGAATGGTCATTACAGGTCACTCCTTCCTTGCAAAATCAACCGCGGTTTTGGTTGCCGATTATTGGTATTTTTCCAAAATCTTCTTCACGTCTTTGGCGGTGGCGCGACCATACACGTCTTCGTTCACCACCATCACCGGCGCCAGGCCGCAGCAGCCCAGGCAGCGGGTGTCTTTCAGGGTGAATTTACCGTCGGCCGTGGTTTGGCCGCATTTTACGCCCAGCAGTTTTTCGGCTTCTTCCACCAGGGCCTTGGCGCCCTTAACGTAACAAGCCGTGCCGGTGCAGATGCTCACCACGTTGTCGCCCTTGGGCTCCAGCGAAAACTGGGCGTAGAAGGTGGCCACGCCGTACACTTCGGTAACCGGAATGTCCAGTTCGTCGGCAATGAGCTGTTGGGTGTCCAGCGACAGATAGCCGAACAGATCCTGCGCCTTTTGCATAATGGGCATCAGGGGGCCTTTCACGTTTTTGTGAGACGCGATGAATTCTTTCAATTCAGCAGTTTTTTGTTGGATTTGTTCTTGGGTGAGTGCCATAGAAACGATGCCTCCTACTATAGTTTGACTTGTCCCGCGGCAGGAAAAAACGCTTCCCGACGGAAGCGATTCAATCCGAAACGGCGGTTTTTTCTCCGGCGAACGGGAACAAACCTTAAAAAGCAATTTATTATATCATAGTTTTCGTGCAAATACAACACATTTTTTGTGAAAAAAATATCATATTTTCGTCATTTTGGTTAGCAATTGCTAACTGCCTGACGATCCATACAAAAAAGCCGACTGCGTACTGCAGTCGGCTTGTGCGGCGAAAAAGAGGTGCATTCGTGCGCTGATTCAAAATGCCACAGGATCAAGAAAATAAGCTGTCAGAACCAACACTAAACTGCTTATTGCTTTTTTCATTCTTCTTCACCTTAAAAACATCAAAAATTATTACGGTCCTACGGTAGATAGGGCAACCCGGGGAACGACGGCACCGGGACCAAATCAGGAGGATACCCCTCCATAGCGCAGGACAAACAAAACCAGGCATCTTTCGCCGTAATAACACCATTCACATCATAATCTGCTAATACTACCTGCTCAGCATCGAGCTGCCTTTTCTTCACACAGTATTGCAAAATGTACAATGCATCGATTGCGTTTAACGCAGTATCTTTATTGACGTTGCCTTTGCCGTATTGATTGAGCAGCGCGTTTTCCTGAGGTGTTAAATGAATTTTCGGCTGCACGGCTTTTTTGAGAACATATCGCGCATCGTTGGCGTCCAGCCTGCCGTTACGGTCCCAGTCACCTCGCATCATCAGTACGTCGGTAGGGGTAGCGGTGCTGACAGCCGCACGCAAAATCAACAGCGCGTCCTGCGCATTCAACGCACCGTCCGCATTAACATCTCCCAAAATGTAGGAATCTGCATTTGTCCGCACGGGCAACAGGCAACCGGCGCCCCACAGCAAGCACAGCGCCAAGGCGAAGCAAACCAGTTTTTTCATGCTTACCACCTCTTCATTATTTATTATAGCACTCTACCGCCCGTCTGTCAACACACCCTTTCGCCGGCCCGGGCGGGCATTTTTTGCCCGCTGTGTGAAGCGGCCTTTTACCGGGCTTTGCCCACGGCTTTTTGCAGGGTGTGCAGGGCGTCGCCCGCGTCCAGCGCGCCGTCGTCGTCCCAGTTGGCCAGAGCGAAGGCCAGTTCGTCGGCGATTTCGGCCTTTTGCACCGCGTGCTTCAGCGTCAGCAACCCGTCCACCGCGTTCACCTGCCCGTTCAGGTCCGCGTCGCCAAGGGTGACGAATCGAAGGCCCAGCTGGTTGGCAAGATCTAACACTTCCAACACGTTATCGTATGTTCGATAGGTCCATTGCCGGAACCGGACCGATATCATGCACTGCGGCGAAAAAGCGATCACCAGTTCCGCAACGCAATTATAGGGGTCATACGGCGTTGAAACGCTTGGTTCGTATTGCAAAAAGGCCGCCGGCGCGCCGTAACAAGTGCCCACACACGCGCTTTTGAACCGCATCTTGTAATCCAGCGGCAGATTCATAAATGGTATGTGAAACAGCGAAACAGTTTCCCCGTATTGGCATGCGACCAAGTTTTGAGCTGAAACAGTCATGGTATCAAAACCGTGGTCAAACATCATGATTTGATAGGGCGAAGCAAATTCCATATCGTATTGGCTGGCTTCAGCCGGCAGCGAACACACGGTGACGGTGTTGCCGAACAGGCTGTTGTTTGCGCCTTTGCAGGTCCAGCAATAGGTACCGGCCAGCGACCAATCCAGTTTGAGCGAGCGATCCGTGTCCCACACGGGGATCCAGTACAGGTCGGCCAGCTCATCCTGCTTGATTTCATCAAACAAATATCGCGCCGTGACGTAAGACGATTGTTCTTCCGCCGCCGCGGGCAACGCCGCGCAGCACAATAATACCAGAGATAATACCGTGCAAATCAGTTTTTTCATACCTCATACCTCCGTTTCGCTTTTGGGGTTTCCGCTTCCATCTTAAGCACAAAATCGAAAATTTGTCAAGCATTTTGGGCAAAAAAGTGACTCTACTCTTTTTTGTTCACAGTTTGTTC
>CADBNN010000062.1 GCA_902796075.1 Oscillospiraceae bacterium
AATGGTCAATAATGTTTCAGCCCATTACGACTCATTGATCGATGAAAACAACGATCCTGTTTTTGATCCCGAACCTTTAAAGATATACATGGATCGTTGGGATGGCGCCGCGTTCGTTGATTTGTTGGACTTAAATGTTAGCAAATCAGTGCTGGAGATTGGCGTTGGTACGGGCAGATTGGCAATACGTACCGCTCCTCTTTGCGGAGCATTTACAGGAATAGATATATCTGAAAAAACCGTTGAAAAAGCAAAACAAAACTTAAAGAGATTCAACAACGTTACATTGATTTACGGTGATTTCAACACGTTTGATTTTTCCGAAAAATATGATGTGATCTATTCTTCATTGACTTTTATGCATTTTAAAAACAAAGCTGATACGATGGCAAAGATTTATTCGTTGCTTACTCCAAACGGAGTGTTTGTTTTATCTATCGATAAAAGCAAAAATAAATATATTGAGTGTAATGGAAGAACTGTTGAGATATATCCGGATGATCCGGATACCACAAAAACATACCTGCAAAATGTCGGATTTGCTGTTGAAAGCATAACGGAAACAGTAGCCGCTTATCTGTTCTCGGCAAAGAAATGATTCTGTGGTGTACTTTTAAGCGCTTTTAGCTTGGATTTGTACTTTTTAGGCGCTCTTATACAAACAAAGCAAACAGGCTTTAGCCCGTTTGCTTTGTTTTTGTTATGTAAGGCTGGATTCGAACCGGCAATGGGAGCGAACGCCTTGCACCGCAAGGCGAAAGCGACAAAGAAACAGTCCGGGGGACTGTTTCGCCATTGCCCCAAAGGAGCGCAAGCGACTGCGACGGTGTAACGGCGGGGTAAAACGACCGTCACGGCCTTCGCGTGCGACTTTTTCGGGAGGATCGTGCATCTTTTTTTCTTTCTTGCCATTTTTTCATTGACAAACCCCCGGTTCCGTGCTATAATAATGCAAATCTTTAAGGCGATACTGTGATATCGGCAAGATTGGACCATACGCGAACGGCAGTGATTGCCGTGCTTTGTTGTGTAAACCAAGCCTTGTCGATATGCGGCAAGGCTTTTTGTTATGTTTGGAGGCATGCGCGATGGCAACCCAACAACCGGCTATTTTTCAATCGGATCGGCTGCCGGGCTTTTGCCCTCCCGTTCAGGCGGCGCTTTTGCCCGTTGACCCTTCCGCTTGTGTTGTTTTTCCCGGCTTTTGCGATGTGCATGTGCATTTTCGCGAGCCGGGTTTTTCGTATAAAGAAACCATTGCCACCGGCACCCGGGCGGCGGCCCGCGGGGGCTACACCGCCGTGTGCACCATGCCCAACCTGAACCCGGTGCCCGACAGTTTGGCCCATCTGGCGCCTCAGCAGGCGCTCATTCGGCAAAACGCCGCCGTGGCGGTTTATCCTTACGCCGCCATTACGGTGGGCCAGCGGGGAGAAGAACTGGCGGACATGGAAAGTCTGGCCCCGCAGGTGATCGCCTTTTCCGATGACGGCCGGGGCGTTCAGTCCGAATCGCTTATGCGGCAGGCCATGCAGCGGGCCAAAGCGCTGGGCAAGCCGATCGTGGCCCATTGTGAAGACAACAGCCTGCTACGGGGCGGCTACATCCACGCTGGCGCCTATGCGGCGGCTCACGGCCACAAGGGCATTGTGAGTCAAAGCGAATGGGGCCCCATTGCCCGGGACCTGCGTCTGGCGGAAGAAACGGGCTGTGCCTACCATGTGTGTCATATTTCCTGCCGTGAAAGCGTTTCTTTGATCCGGCAGGCCAAGGCCCGGGGGGTCAACGTGACCTGCGAAACCGCCCCTCACTATCTCACGTTAGACGAAACCGATCTGCAGGAGGACGGCCGCTTCAAAATGAATCCTCCCCTGCGTTCGCCGGATGACCGCCTGGCTTTGATAGAAGGCTTGCAGGACGGCACCATCGATATGATCGCCACCGACCACGCCCCTCACAGCGCCGCGGAAAAGGCCAGGGGGCTGGCGGGCAGCGCCTTTGGCATCGTGGGGCTGGAAACCGCCTTTCCCGTGCTGTATACCCGGCTGGTAAAACCGGGCGTCATTTCGCTGGAACGGCTCATCCACCTGCTGGCCGTCAATCCCCGGGAGCGTTTCGGCATCCCGCTGGCCAACGACGATTACACCGTGTGGGACCTGCAAACGTCTTACCCGGTAGACCCGGCGGAATTTGCGTCGCTGGGCCGGGCCACCCCCTTTGCCGGCGCCACCGTGTTCGGCCGGTGCGTGCGCACCGTAAAGGGCGGCCAAACCGTATATTCTTTGTAACGCATTTTTCCCCAAGGAGGACAAGCATATGGCAAAACGAACTGACATCAAAAAGGTGCTCATCATCGGCTCCGGCCCCATTGTGATCGGGCAGGCGGCGGAGTTCGATTACGCCGGCACGCAGGCGTGTTTGGCACTGAAAGAGGAAGGATACGAAGTGATCCTGTGCAATTCCAACCCCGCCACCATCATGACCGATACTTCGATTGCCGACAAGGTGTATATGGAACCCCTTACGCTGGAGTATGTGGCCAAAATATTGCGGTATGAACGGCCGGACGCCATTGTGCCCGGCATCGGCGGCCAGACGGGGCTGAATCTTGCCATGCAGCTTGAAAAGAAAGGCATTTTAAAGGAATGCGGCACCCGGCTGCTCGGAACCCCGGCCGAGAGCATCGAGCGGGCGGAGGATCGGGAGC
>CADBNN010000063.1 GCA_902796075.1 Oscillospiraceae bacterium
ACCGTTGAATTCGAATTTCTTCATTAGCGAAGCGTCTTCATTTCTTCATTAGCCCGCTTGCGGGCGTCTTCATTTTCGGCGCGGCACAGGCATATCAAAAAACATCCTTATCACGCCGCGCCGAATGCCCTCCCGGCTTTTTTATGGGGGAAATAGCGTATTGGCGCTATTCGTCGGCCGTGCCGGCCAACACCTTATACAGCAAGCGATACAGCACGGCGGCTTCTTCCGGTTGCAACGGAATGCAGGCGGCCACCTGTGGGGGCACGGCCAGGGCTTTTTGTTTTAACGCCCGGCCGGCCGGCGTGATCTCGGCCACCAGCACCCGCTCGTCTTCCCGGCTGCGGTAGCGCCGCACCAGGCCTTTGGCTTCCAGGCTTTTTAACACCGGCGTTAAGGTGCCGGAATCTAAAAACAGCTTTTCACCCAGTTCTTTGGCACTGCAGGTCTCCTGCTCCCAAAACACCATCATGGCAATGTATTGGGTGTAGGTCAGATCCAATTCCTTTAACAGCGGATGGTAATGGTTCACCACCGTGCGCGCCGCCGCATACAGCGGAAAGCACAACTGGTTTTCCAGTTTCAGCACTTCTTCCTTTCGATCCATGGCAACTCCTAATCGCTAAAATCCGTGTCTAAAATCACGTCAAACTGCATATCGGGATAGCGTTCGCCCAGCGCGGCCAGCAAATTGCTGCGCACCTGTTCGGCGTCGGCTGAAAAATCCACGATCAGATCGAACATGACCTGTTTGGTTTGGGGGTCGGCATAAAAGCCGTGCATTTGCACCACGGCCGGGTCGGCTTCTATTTTTTGCTGCACCCACTGTTTAATGGCCGCCATGGCCGGGTCGGAATCGTTGTGGGCGTACACGCCGATAGAAAGCAGCACGCCGTATTCGGCGAACACCTTCGTGGCGATCTGCCGGGACAGCCGGTGGATCTGCACCGCCGTCATTTGGTCGGGCACTTCGATATGCACCGAGCCCATCACCCGGGAAGGGCCATAGTTGTGCAGGGTCAGATCATAAGCGCCGTACACGTCCGGGAAAGAGCAGATGGTTTTCTTAAGGGCTTCGCTCACCGCCGGATCGGTCCGCTTGCCGATGATGGTGCTCAGGGTGTCGCGCAGCATATCCACACCGGCTTTTACGATAAACAGCGAAATGGCGGCGCCGATCATGCCTTCCAGGCTAACGTGCCACAGCAGACTGATGGCCGCGCCCACCAGGGTGGTGAAAGAAAGGATCGCGTCAAACAGCGCGTCAGACCCGGAGGCCACCAGCACGTCGGCATTCACCCGGTTGCCCACGGCTTTCACGTAGCGGCCCCAGAAGAATTTGACCGCCACAGCCACCGCGATGATGACCAGCGACCACACGGCGTAGTCCGCTTCTTCCGGATGGAGGATCTTCATGACCGATTCCCGCAAAGAACTGATACCGGCCGCCAGCACAATGCCGGCGATGAGCACGGCGGTGATGTATTCAATGCGGCCGTGGCCGTAGGGATGCTTTTTGTCCGGCGCTTTGTTGGCCAGTTTGGTGCCGATGATGGTGATAACCGACGAAAGGGCGTCGCTCAAATTGTTCACCGCGTCTAAAATCACGGCAATAGAGCCCGAAAGCCAACCCACCGCCGCCTTAAAGGCCACCAAAACCAGGTTGACCCCAATGCCCTGCACGCTGGTGCGCACAATGGTGCGGGTGCGTTCCATATAAAAAACCTTCTTTCCGGCCGGTTTAACCGGCCTTTTGTTGTTTATTATATGCCTTGCGCACGGCAATGGCAAGCTGGTCGGCGCAAGAGGTGGGGCGCCGGCCGCATGTGTTGCCGGCCAGTTTTTCTTCGATTTGTTCCACCGTCCAGCCATCCACCAGTTTGGAAATGGCCTTTAAATTGCCGTTGCAGCCGCCAACAAACGAAATGTTGCGCACCACGTTGCCGTCCAGTTCAAAATGGATCTGCATGGAGCAGACGTTTTGGGTATCATACGTGTATTCCATTATAACAACTCCTTAATGCGGGCTTCCATTTGGGCGGGGGTCACGGTGGGAGCGAAGCGGTCTACCACGTTGCCGTCCCGGTCCACCAGGAATTTGGTGAAATTCCATTTGATCTTTTTGCCCAGCGCGCCGCCCTGCTGCGATTTGAGATAGGTATAAAGCGGGTGTTCGTTTTTGCCGTTCACTTCAATTTTGGCAAACTGCTTAAAGGTGATGCCGAACCGGCCGGTGCAGAAGGAAACGATCTCTTCTTCCGTGCCGGGGGCCTGATGACCAAACTGGTTGCAGGGGAAATCCAGAATTTCAAACCCCTGGGCCTGATAGGCTTCGTACAGATTCTGCAGGCCGTCGTATTGCGGCGTGAAGCCGCAGCCGGTGGCGGTGTTCACGATCAGCAGCACCTTGCCCCGGTAATCGGACAAAGCAATTTCCTGCCCTTGCGCGTCGATGGCTTTGTAATCATAAATGCTCATATGGATACCTCCCGGTAATGAATTTGCTCAATTTAATTGAGTTCAATCGAATTGTAGCACATCTTTTGCCTGTTGTCAAGGGGGAAAACAAAAAAATACATGCAAAACGGCGTATCTCGCCGCGGCGCGCCGCGGGGGCTGCAAGGGAGGATCTTGCTTTGCCCCTGCCCCGCCCCGGCGGCGGCCGGCCGGTCGACAAAAAAGGATTGAAAAGGCGGAATTTTATGGTATAATAAGGGTGTATTTGGATTTTTACATGAGGTGATTATAATATGAGTTTGTTGACCGCCTTGTTTGGCAATTACAGCAAAAAGGAACTCAAGCGCATTGACCCGCTGGTGAAAAAAGTGCTGGCGCTGGAGGACCATTACAAAGCTATGGACGACGCTACGCTCAAGGCCCAGACCCCCGCTCTGAAAGCGCGGCTGGCCGCCGGCGAGACCACCGACGATATTTTGCCCGACGCCTTTGCCGTGTGCCGCGAAGCCGCCGACCGGGTGCTGGGCATGCGCCATTTTCCCGTTCAGATCATGGGCGGCATTGTGCTGCACCAGGGCCGCATTGCCGAAATGAAAACCGGTGAAGGCAAAACCCTGGTGGCTACCCTGCCCGCCTATTTGAACGGCTTGACCGGTCAAGGCGTGCATATTGTTACGGTTAACGATTATTTGGCCACCCGCGATTCCGAATGGATGGGCAAAATTTATACCTTTTTGGGCCTTACGGTGGGGCTGATCGTGCACGGGCTGACCAACGACCAGCGCCGGGCGGCCTACGCGGCCGACATTACCTACGGCACCAACAACGAAATGGGCTTTGACTATTTGCGGGACAACATGGTGGTAAGCATGAGCCAAAAGGTCCAGCGGGGCCACGCCTTTGCCATTGTGGACGAAGTGGACTCGATTTTGATAGACGAGGCCCGCACGCCGCTGATCATTTCCGGCCAAGGAGAAAAGTCCAGCGATCTGTATTTGAAGGCCGACCGGTTTGCCCGGGGGCTGACCATGACCAAGATCAAGCAAATTGACGACAAGCAGGACACCGACGCCGCCTATGAAGGCGATTATTTGGTGGACGAAAAAGCCCGCACCGCCACGCTGACCCCCGACGGCATGAAAAAAGCCGAACAGTTTTTTGGGGTGGACAATATTTCCGACCCGGAAAACAACGTGCTGCTGCACCACATCAACCAGGCCATTCGCGCCCACGGGCTGATGCACCGGGACGTGGATTATATGGTGAAAGACGGCGAAGTGATCATTATTGACGAATTTACCGGCCGCATGATGATCGGCCGCCGGTATAACGAAGGGCTGCACCAAGCCATTGAAGCCAAAGAAGGTGTGCAGGTGGCGCACGAATCCAAAACGCTGGCCACCATCACCTTCCAAAACTATTTCCGGCTGTACGGCAAGCTTTCGGGTATGACGGGTACCGCCGCCACCGAAGCGGAAGAATTCAGCGCCATTTACCGGCTGGACGTGGTGGAGATCCCCACCAACAAACCCCTGATCCGGGAAGACTACCCCGATTCGGTTTATAAAACCGAAAAGGGCAAGCTGGCCAACGTGATACGGCAAATTGAAGAATGCCACCAAAAAGGTCAGCCGGTGCTGGTGGGCACCGTGTCCATTGAAAAATCGGAACAGCTCAGCAATCTGTTGAAAAAGCGGGGCATTGAACACAACGTGTTGAATGCCAAGCACCATGAACGGGAAGCCCAGATCATTGCCCAGGCCGGACAGGCCGGCGCGGTGACCATTGCCACCAACATGGCCGGGCGCGGTACCGACATTATGCTGGGCGGCAACGCGGAATACATGGCTAAATCCGACATGCGCAAAGCCGGGTATGACGAAGAACAGATCCAAAACGCCACCAGCTTTTTCGATACCGACGACGAAGAGATTTTGGCCCAGCGGGCGGAATACCAGCGGCTGTATAAAGAACATCAGGCGGCCATTGCGCCCGAAGCCGAAAAGGTGCGGGCGGCCGGCGGTTTGTTCATCATCGGCACCGAACGGCACGATTCCCGCCGGATCGATAACCAGCTGCGAGGCCGTGCGGGGCGGCAGGGCGATCCCGGCGCCAGCCGGTTCTATATTTCGGCGGAAGACGACCTGATGCGGCTGTTTGGCGGCGACCGGATGCTGCGCATTATGGAGACCCTGGGGCTGGACGAAGATCAGCCCATTGACAGCAAACTGTTGAGCAACACCCTGGAAAATGCCCAGGCCAACGTGGAAGCCCGCAACTTTGCCGCCCGCAAGAGCGTGCTGGAATTTGACGACGTGATGAACGTGCAGCGGGAAAAGATCTATTCCCAGCGGGATATGGTGCTGGCGGGCGAATCCATGAAGCCCATGATCCAGAAGATGATACGGGAATCCATTGAAGCCGCCTGCCAGCAGTTTTTGGCGGACGACCAGATCCACGATCACTGGAATCTGGACGGTTTGCGGGCCCACTTTATGAGCTGGCTGCTCACCCGGCCGGAGGATTTCCACTGGTCGGCCGAACAACTGGGCAACACCAGCCGGCAGGACGTGGAAGACCTGCTGTGGGAACGGGCCGAAGCCATTTATAACGCTAAAGAAGCGGAATATGGCGAAGAAACCATGCGGGAACTGGAACGGGTGGTGCTGCTGCGCAACGTGGACCGGCACTGGATGGATCACATCGACGCCATGGACGAACTGCGCAACGGTATTGGTTTGCGCGCCTACGCCCAGCACAATCCGGTGGTGGAATACCGCAACGAAGGCTATGATATGTTCAACGCCATGAGCGAAGAGATCCGGGAAGACACTGCCCGCATGATGCTGACTGTGCGCATTCGGCGGCCGGAGGACGTGGAACGCAAGCAGGTGGCCACCGTGACCGGTGAAGGCGCCGGCGGCGACGGCAGCAAGAGCAAAACGGTAGTAAAAACCAAATCCCAAAAAGTAGGCCGCAACGATCCTTGTCCTTGCGGAAGTGGAAAAAAGTATAAAAAGTGCTGTGGGGCTAACGACTAAGCGCTGCAAAATCAAAACGGTTTCAGAAACGCAAAAAAACGGATCGGGCGATGATCGCCCGGTCCGTTTGTGTTTGTTACGCGGTTATTCGTTGGCTGTGCCCATCGTGATGGACAAGGTGCCAGTCTGGCCCCGCCGGTACACCGTGACGGTAACGGTATCGCCCGGCTTATACTTGGCTTTTTCACTGTTAAACTGGGTGTAGCCGGTTACGGCAACGTCGTTGAACTGGGTGATGATATCCCCCCGCTGCAGGCCGGCTTGCTCCGCCGGGCTGCCGCTCATAACGCCGGATACCACCACGCCGGCGGGATAGCCCATCATTTGCAGGGTGGAAGCGTCGTAATAGGTGCTGATCTCTACCCCCAGATAGGGTTTGGGCGCGTCGATATTATCAATAATGCGTTCCACAATGGTCACCGCGTCGTTCACCGGAATGGCAAAGCCCATGCCTTCATATTGTTCGGACGCGATTTTGGCGCTGTTGATGCCGATGAGCTTGCCGGCACTGTCTACCAGCGCGCCGCCGGAATTGCCCGGGTTGATGGCCGCGTCGGTTTGGATCAGGTGGATCTCGGTAGCGGAATTTTCCAACTGCAGGGTGCGGTCCAGACCGCTGATAATGCCCATGCTCACCGAGCCCATAAAGTCCATACCGCCCGGGTTGCCGATGGCAATGGCCGTTTGCCCCACCTTAACGGCGGACGAATCGCCGATCTCAATGGGCGTAAGGCCGGTTTTGTCGATTTTGAGCACCGCCAGATCGGCGCTTACGTCATACCCCACCACCGTGGCGGTAACGGCGTTTTCACTGTCTGACGGCAGATAGACCGCCGCCGTGCCGCCCGATTCCACCGCGCTTTGGATCACATGGTAATTGGTGATAATATATCCGTCGGCCGAATACACAATGCCGGAGCCTTCTTCCGCCGACGAGGACGCCCCGTAGAAAAAGTGAGACACTTCGTTTGTTACCACAATGCCCACCACCGACGGGCCGGCTTTTTCGGCCACCGCTTCTGCCGAAGTTTGGGCGGTGGCGTCTACCACGATGTTGGTGGTGGAATGCCCCACTTCCGAAGCGGAGGCAGTGGGCTGGTCGGGCGTGTTGGCAAACTGACTGCTGAGTCCCAGGCCGTACACCAGCACCACAAAAGCCAGCACGCTGGAAATGAGCGATACCAGCACACTGGTAATGATTGCCGCCGAAAGCGAAACGGTTTTGCGCTGTTTGGCGGGCGCAGGCGCCGGCGGGGGCGCCGTGGCGTAAGAGGGGTCGGAATACAGCACGTTATAATGATCATACGGCGTGGCCGTATAGCTTTTCATCTGCGGCGGCGTCTGTTCCGGTGCAGCGGGGCCGGGCTGGGCCTGCGGCTGCGGTTGAGGCTGCGGCTGCGGTTCTGCTTGTGGTTCGCCGGAGCCGTTGTTCGGTTCCAATGGATTGAATTCTTGCATAAAACGTAACACCTTCCTTGCTTGGGTTCGCTATCAGTATACCCCGACTTTGTGAACAAACCGTGAACAAAATGGAATATTTTTTTATGATTATAACATTTTTTGCTTGACGATGCAACAAAAGAACGGTATAATTTATTAGTCGTTTAATAATTAACCGTTTAACAAAGGAGGAACGTTTATGAGCGCAACGCCCCAAGAGCTATCGCGGCTGCACCGCACCCTGACCCGCCATCACCGGTGCCGGCACCACCGCATTGCCAGCGAACTGGGGTTGTATTACGGCCAGCCCGTAATACTGCTGCTGCTGGCCGACCATCCTCAGATTTCCCAAACCGAACTGGCGGAGCGCATGCACAACACCCCCGCTTCGGTGGCGGTATCGGTAAAACGCATGGAAAAAGCCGGCTGGCTCACCAAAACGCCCGACCCGGCCGACGCCCGCCGCAACGTGCTGCAACTGACCGACGCGGGCCTGGCCCTGGCCCACCGGTGCCGCACCGCCTGGGACGCGGTAGACCGGCAGTTATACGTGGGCTTTACACAAGAGGAAATGGATATGCTGGCCGATCTGTTCAGCCGCATGGATGAAAATTTGACCCGGCCGGAAGCCGAAACGAAAGGATGAACCCCGTGAAAAAATGGATGCGATACGTAAAGCCCTATAAATGGTATTTTATTTTGGGACCGCTGTGCATGATCGTGGAAGTGATAGGCGAAGTGCTGATGCCCAAGTTTTTGGCGCAGGTGATCAACAACGCCGCCCACAACAGCCCCTGGTTCAGCGTGGGTCAGGCAGCGCTGATGATCGTGACCGCCCTGCTGATGATGGCCGGCGGCGTTGGAGGCGCCTGGTTTGGCTCCAAAGCGGCGGTGAATTTTGCCGCCGACCTGCGGGCCGACATTTACCACAAGGTGCAGCGCTTTTCTTTTTCCAATATCGACCGGTTTTCCACCGGTTCGCTGGTTACCCGTTTGACCAACGACGTGACCCAGATGCAAAACTTTATCAACATGCTGCTGCGCATGGCCCTGCGGGCGCCCGGTATGCTCATCGGCGCGCTGGTGATGGCCATTTTGCTGCGGCCCAGCCTGGCGGTGGTGCTGGCGGTTTCCATTCCCCTTATGCTGCTTACCATCGCGGGCATTATCACCAAGGGCTTTTCCCGCTTTTCTAAAATGCAAAGCAAGGTAGACGGGCTCAATTCCGCCGTGCAGGAAAATGTGACCAACATGCGGGTGGTAAAATCCTTTGTGCGGGAAGACCATGAAAAAGCCAAATTCCGCCGCGCCAACGGCGAACTGAAACAGGCCGGCATGGACGCCATTAAAATCATGATCTACCTGGGCCCCATCGTTACGCTGTTTATGAACGTGACCGTGCTGGCGGTGCTGTGGTTTGGCGGCAACCAGGTGGTGGCCGGCGATATGCCCATCGGCGATCTTTCGGCCTTTGTGAATTATGTGACCCAGATACTGTTTTCCCTGATGATGGTGACCATGCTGTTTATGATGTCCAGCCGGGCACTGGCTTCGGCCCGCCGCATTGCCGAAGTGCTGGACGAACAGCCCGACCTGAACGACGACGCCGCCGCCCGCAAAGACGCGCTGGTGACCGGCGGCGCCATTGAATTCCGGCACGTTTCCTTCCGCTATTACAAAAACAGCGAAGACAAGGTGCTGGACGACGTGAGCTTCACCATCCCCGCCGGCGCCACGGTGGGCATTATCGGTTCCACCGGCTGCGGCAAAACCACGCTGATTTCCATGATCCCCCGCTTTTATGACCCAGACGAAGGCCAGGTGCTGGTGGACGGAGTAGACGTAAAAGACTAGTCCCTGTTTAACCTGCGGGAAGGCGTGGGCATGGTGCTGCAAAAGAACGTGCTGTTTTCCGGCACCATTGAAGAAAACCTGCGCTGGGGCGACGAAAACGCCACCATGGAAGAGATCCGCAAGGCGGCCGATTACGCCCAGGCCGACAAGTTTGTTACCACCTTTACCAACGGTTATCAAACCGATTTGGGGCAAGGGGGCTCTAACGTGTCCGGCGGGCAAAAACAGCGGCTGTGCATTGCCCGGGCCTTGCTGAAGCACCCCAAAATCCTGATTTTGGACGATTCCACTTCGGCGGTGGATACGGCCACCGAAGCCATGATTCGCAAAGCCTTTGCCGAAGAACTGCCCGGCACCACCAAGATCATCATCGCCCAGCGCATCGGTTCGGTGCGGGACGCGGATCAGATCGTGGTGATGGACAACGGCCGGGTGACCGGTATTGGCACCCACGCCCAGCTGCTGGCCAACAATACCGAATACCAGGAAATCTATTATTCCCAAACCGACCGGAAGGAGGCGTGACCCATGGCCAAACGGACGTTACAAGATCTGCAGCGCCAATACGGGGGCGTTGCTTCTTCGCAAAAAATCAAAATGCGACCGGGCGGTCGCGGGCCCGGAGCGGCCGGCATAGGGGGCAAACCAAAAAACGCCCGCCACACCATTCAACGCCTGCTGCAATACGTAAAGCCCTACCGGGGCCATTTGGTGCTGGTGTTGTTGTTTATGCTGCTTAGCACCGTTACCTCGCTGGTGGGGGGCTATATGATGGCGCCCATTATTGACCGGCTGGCCGGCCGCCGCACCGAAACGCTGGTGGGCCGGTGGGCCGACGGCGTGATATCCGCCTGCCGGGACGCTTTTGCTCCCACTTTATACAGCTGGCTGGGCCATCAAACCGCCGCCGACGTGCTGGCCTATTTGCTCACCGCCATTGGTATTATGCTGGTGGTGTATCTGGTGGGCGTGGCAGCTACTTATTTGCAAAGCCGGCTGATGCTGAGCGTTTCGCAGGGCACCATTGAATCGATCCGCAACGATTTGTTTGACAAGGTGCAGGCCCTGCCCGTGCGCTTTTTTGACCGCAACCCCACCGGCGAAGTGATGAGCCGCTTTACCAACGACGTGGACAACATCGGCACCATGCTGGACAATTCCATGGTGAGTCTGATCTCCGGTTCGGTCACGCTCATCGGCACCTTTATTTTTATGGTGACCACCAACTGGGTGCTCACGCTGGTTACCGTGTTCTTTATTCCCATATTTTCCATGGGCGGCATGGCCATTGCCAAACGCAGCCGCAAATACTATAAAGGCCAGCAGGCGGCGCTGGGCGCTGTGAACGGCTATATTGAAGAAACCGTGACCGGCCAAAAGGTGATTAAAACCTTTAACCACGAAGCGCTGTGCGAAGAGGAATTCGGTTTGCTCAACGACGATTTGCGGGGCAAGCAGTTTAAGGCCAACTTTTACGGCGGCATTATGGGGCCCATTATGGGCAACACCAGCCAGATCTCTTACGCCATCACCGTGGGCGTGGGCGGCATTTTGATGGCCACCACCGGCTTTACCCCCGGCGCACTCACCGTGTTTGCCGGCTATTCCCGCCAGTTTTCCATGCCCATCAATAACCTTTCCCAGCAAATGACGGTGGTGTTTTCCGCCCTGGCCGGGGCGGAGCGGGTGTTTGCCGTGATGGACGCCGAACCCGAAGCCCCCGACCGGCCCGACGCCCGCCCGGCCGACGGCATGCGGGGCTATGTGAAAATGCAGGACGTGACCTTTGGGTACGACCCGGACAAAACGGTGCTGCACCACATCGATCTGTATGCCAAGCCCGGACAAAAAATCGCGTTTGTGGGCTCTACCGGCGCGGGCAAAACCACCATTACCAATTTGCTTAACCGATTTTATGACGTGGAACAGGGCGCTATTACGGTGGACGACGTGAACATTCAGGATTACCGGCGGGATGATTTGCGCCGCAACATTGCCATGGTGCTGCAGGACACCCACCTGTTTACCGGCACCGTGCGGGAAAACATTCGCTACGGCCGGCTGGACGCCACCGACGAAGAAGTGGAAGCCGCCGCCAAAACCGCCAGCGCCCACTCCTTTATTATGCGGCTGGAGCATGGGTATGACACGGTGATAGAAGGCGACGGCACCAACCTTTCACAAGGCCAGCGGCAGTTGCTGAACATTGCCCGGGCCGCCCTTTCCAAAGCGCCCATTTTGGTGCTGGACGAAGCCACCAGTTCGGTGGATACCCGCACCGAGCGCCACATTGAACACGGGCTGGACCGGCTGATGCAGGGCCGCACCACCTTTGTGATCGCCCACCGGCTTTCTACCGTGCGCAACGCCAACGCCATTATGGTGCTGGAACACGGCGAAATTATAGAACGGGGCGACCACGACGATCTGCTGGCCCAAAAGGGCCGCTATTGGCAGCTTTACACCGGCGCGGCAGAACTGGATTGATTGCCGCAAAAGAAAAGGACCTTTCGTTTTGAAAGGTCCTTTTTTATGCTTTTGTTTAAGCTTTTTTGCCCGCCAGCCGAACAATGCATTTTAGCACTTCCAGCGCCGCTACCGGGGCAAAGGCCAACAGCACCGCCGTGCCGATGAGACTGTGCGGCAAAGGCGCCGCTCCCAGCAAGTCGGCCAGCAAGCTCCATTGGCAAACCGGTAACAGCAGGATCACGCACAACGGCACCGCCGCCAGCAGCCAGTAATTGAACCGGCGGCTGAAAATAAACACCAGCGGTTCGGTTGAACGCAGGGCAAAAGCCGAAAGCGCCGCGCCGCTGCCCAGCACCAGATAGGCCATGGTGCCGGCGGTGGCGGCGTTGGTTTGCAGGCCCACCCGGTAAGCCACCAAGGCGGCGGCCGCCAGCAGGGCGCCCTGCACCAGCGCAACCGCAAAGGAGCGACGGTCAAACAGGCCTTGTTCCAAGGGGCGACCGGGGCGGGTCATCAGGCCCGGGGCGGGTCGTTCCACACCCAGCGCCAGGGCGGGCAACAGCGTCCACACCAGGTTTTGCCACAGCAGGCGGGGGCCGTCATAGGGCATTTGGCCAAACACTACCAGGCCGACAAGAAAAGTGAGCGCCAAAGCGGCAAAACACCCTACCGCGTAGCACACGGTGTGGCGAATGTTTTCATACAAACTGCGGCCGGCTTCAATGCCGCCCAGAATGGTGGTAAAGCGGTCGTCTGTCACGGTCACTTCGGCGGCGCCCCGGGCCACGTCGCTGCCGGCGGTGCCGATGGCACAGCCAACGTCGGCCGTGCGGAGCATTTGGGCGTCGGTCACACTGCCGCCGGTGGCGGCCACCACGTGGCCGTGGCTTTGCAAAGCGGCAATAAAGCGCTGTTTTTGTTGGGCGTTCATGCGCACGCACACAGCCACCGTTTCAACCTGTTGGGCCAGTTCTTCGTCGCTTAACCCGTCCAACTCGTCGCCAGTCATCAGGCGGGTGGTACCATCCCCAATGCCCAGTTCCCTGGCAGCCGCGGCAGCGGTGGCTTCCTGGTCGCCGGTCATCATCACCACGCGAATGCCAGCCCGGCGGGCAGTCGCTACAGCGCGAATGACGTCGGCGGCAGGCGGGTCAGCCAGCCCCAGCAGGCCGCAAAAAATCAAATCATGTTCCAGTTCTTCCGCCGTGGGATCGGCAGGCGCTTCGGCCAGGGGCTTATAGGCAATGCCAATAACCCGCAAAGCGCCTTCGGCCATGACCCGGGCCGCTTGCGATACGGTTTGTTCGTCGGCGCCGGCGCACAAGGCCAGCACCCGGTCTGGCGCGCCTTTTACCACGGCCACGGGATGGCCGTCGATCATATTCACAGACGTTTTAAGCTGGCGTTCGGCGTCAAAGGGCACCAGGCTCAAACGGGGATACAAACTGTCTACCGTTTGCTTATCGGTATCGCCGTACCGACGGGCGGCGGCCACAATGCCGGCTTCGGTGTGGTCGCCGATCCACTGTTCCTGCCCGTCCCGGTCGATCACGTCGGCGTCGCAGCACATGGCGGCCATTAGCAACAGATCCTTTTGCCGTTTGGAAAGTGCGGTATCCTCCCGCAGGGCCAGGCTTTCCTGCCCGTCAAACAGGGCGGTAACGGTCATGCGGTTTTGGGTGAGGGTGCCGGTTTTGTCGGCACAGATCACCGATACCCGGCCCAGGGTTTCCACCGTGGGCAGAGTACGCACCAGCAAATGGTGCCGGGCCATGCGCAGCATGCCCACCGCCAAAACGACCGTGATAGCACCGGCAACGGCTTCGGGCGCCGCGGCAGCCGCCAGCGAAGCGCAGGTCATCACCGTGGCCGCCAGCCGGTCGATCAGACTGCCGGGGGTGAGGATCATGCCCAGAATGAATAATAAGATGCCGACCGCACCGGCCACCAACAGCAAATTGTGGGCGGCGGGACGCCAACGCTGCTGCAGGGGGACCTGAATGCGCAGCGCGTCCTGCACCACCGAAGCGATCTTGGCTTTTTCAGTAGCCATGCCGGTGGCGGTCACCACGGCCACGCCGGTGCCGTCGGTCACCGTACAGCCCGAAAAGACCATGTTGGCACGGTCTTTGAGTTGCGTGATATCGGCCAGGGTGGCGGCGGCGTCCTTGGCCACCGAAACGGGTTCGCCGGTGAGAGAGCTTTCGTCACACCGCAGCAGATCGCTTTGGATGAGCCTGGCGTCGGCGGGAACGTAGTCGCCCGCCTGCAGATACACAATATCCCCAGGCACCAAACCGGCCGCCGGCAGGATCATGACCTGTTCGGCCCGCAGCACCCGGGCGGAAGATTGGGCCCGCACCCGCAGCCGGTCCAGCCCGGCTTCGGCACTGTGTTCTTTCACAGCGCCCAGCAGAGCCCCCAGCAAACAAATAACGGCCACCGCCACGGCACTGAACAAGCCAGCGGTGCTTTGCAGCAGCACGCCGGTGATGAGCCACACGGCCGCCGCCGCCAGCACGATGAGCACGGTGGGGCTTTTGAACTGGGTCCAGAACAACTGCAAAAAGGACCGGCGTTTTTGGTCGTGCAGTTTGTTTACGCCATACCGCCGCAGACGAGCGGACGCCTGGGCGTGGGTGAGGCCTTTATATTGATTGGTTTCTAATTCCTGCAGCACCTGCTGTGAGGATGCACTATGCCAAATCACGGGCGCACACTTCCCTTTCTGTTATGGGATAAGAACACGGACTTTCCCTGCGCCAGGCAAACGGAAAGCCCGTATTGATTGAATGGATTTATTCTACCGAGATCAAGAAGTAATAAACCGGCTGGCCGCCGTTGATAACGGCCACTTCCGCGTCGCCCGCACGGGCTTCACACGCGGCGGCGGCCTGGGCGGCGGTGTCTTCATCCACGTCCTGGCCGTAGATCAGGGTGATCTGGCAGGCGTCTTTATGTACCATGGCTTTGGTGAGCCGGCCCACGGCGCGGATGATATCCTGTTCTACAAAGGCCACTTTGCCTTCCAGAATGCCCAGGGTCTCGCCCTGCTTGATCTCTTTACCGTCAAACACCGAATCCCGGGCGGCATAAGTGATTTGGCCGGTGGCGGTGTGTTCGGCGGCGGCGGTCATATCGATCAGGTTTTCTTCGGTGGCGCGGTCTTCATCAAAGGCCAGCAGCGCCGAAATGCCCTGAGGCACCGTGCGGGTGGGCAGCACGCACACTTTGCGGCTGGCCAGGGGCACGGTCTGTTCGGCCGCCATAATGATGTTTTTGTTGTTGGGCAGCACAAACACGGTTTTGGCGGGGGTGGCTTCAATGGCACGCAGAATATCGTCGGTGGACGGATTCATGGTTTGGCCGCCCTGCACCACATGGTCGGCGCCCAGTTCCCGGAACAGATCACACAAGCCGTCGCCGGCCGCCACAGCCACAAAGCCGTAGGTTTTTTCGGGGGCGGCGGGGGTCAAGGTCTCCCCTTCTTCGGTGGTGGCGGGCACGGGATGCTGTTCTGCCTGCTCCTGCTTGCTTTGGGCCGAACGGTTTTGAATGGAAACGTCGGCCAGTTGGCCGAATTTGAGCCCTTCCTGCAGGGGGCCGACGGGATCGTCGGTTTCCAGCGACAGGGTGATGCGGTCGGCGTGCACGTCCATTTGCAGGGCGCCGCCGACGGTTTCCAAATAAGCCCGAAGAGAAATGGGATCCTTTTGGGCGGAGGGGTCACGCAGCACCGTGCAGGACACGGCGTAGGTAAAAGGCACGGCTTCGGCTTGCTCCTGAGGCGCGGCCTGGGTGCCGCCGGAAATGATCACGCCGTCGCGCACCACCGAGATCATGCCTTCTAAAATGTACAGCAAGCCGCGGCCGCCCGCGTCTACCACGCCGGCTTTTTTAAGCACCGGCAGCAGTTCGGGGGTTTGGGCCAGGGCTTCCTGCCCGGCGGCGTAAGCCGATTCCAGCACGGCGGTCACGTCGTTATGCTCCTTGGCGGTTTTTTGCGCCGCCTGCGCCGCCAGACGGGCCACCGTGAGAATGGTGCCTTCGGTAGGCTTCATAACGGCTTTATAGGCGTTGTCTACCCCCAACTGGAAAGCGGCGGCCAACTGCACGCCGTCGGCCGTGGCGAGGGTTTTGAAGCCCTTGGAAAGGCCGCGGAACAAAAGCGAAAGGATAACGCCCGAATTGCCACGGGCGCCCCGCAGCAGAGCGGAAGCCGTTTCTTTGGCCACCCGTTCTACCGAATCGTCTTCAAAATGGGCCAGGGTGCGGGCCGCGTTGTTGATGGTCATGGACATATTGGTGCCCGTATCGCCGTCCGGCACGGGGAAAACGTTTAATTCATCCACCGCCTGGCGATGGTTGCTGATTTGCGCGGCGCCGGAGATCACCGCATCGCGTAATACTGCTCCGGTCAAACAACTTTGCATAACTGCAACACTCCTATTCCCCGCAAGCGCCTTATTCTTCGCTCATTTTATCCACGTGCACGATCACCCGGTCCACCTTAATGCCGGTAGCGTCTTCTACCACATAGCTGACCTTGTTGATGATGCTTTTGGAAATGGCGCCGAGATTCATACCGTACATAACGGAAATATGCAGGTCCACGGTGAGAGAACGGTCGTTGCCGCTTACGCGGATGCCCGTATCGTTAAAATGGCGCCTGAACAGTTTGGACCGGAACCACTGAAAGCCCTTGGGCACCATATTGACCACGCCGTAACAAGAGGACGCGGCGTCGCCGATGAGTTTGGCGAAGTAACTTTGGGAAATGGTGATTTCGCCCAGATGCGTTACGTATTTGATCATGGCTGTTACACTCCTTGCCGATTATGGTTTTACACTGCAATGCTCTATGCCGTGATAGGGGTCGCCCGCCACCGGGGTGGGTTGACCCAGGATAGTGCTTGCGTATATCAACATTCCCGCGCGATGGCACAAGGGAATGACGGGTAACTGTTCGTTCATGCAGGAAAGCATTTCGGTTAAACTGCCGCGGCCCGTGTGATAACGGTAGGCCGCCCGGGCGGCGGACAGGTTGCCGGCTTCGGTTTCGCCCACCACGTCGTCGGCGTCGCCGGGGGGCGCGTCGCCCGTTTGAACGGCGGGCTCGTCGGCAGACAGGTCCAGCGTGAGCCAGCCGCCGGCGGTGAGCAGCGGGTATAGATCCAAATTATCGGGAATGCGCATTTCGGCTACGTAAAGATCGTATTGCCCTTTTTGCAGGGCGTTTTTGTAGGCCGCCCAGTCCAGCCCCGAAAGGGTAACGCGGCAGCCGGCCGCCGTTAACTGGGCGCTCACCTGCCGGGCCACGCTTTTGCGGGTTTCGTTTTCGGCATTATAAACAAGCAGCAGTTCCAGCGCCGTTTGGCCGGTGGTGAGGGTGCCGTCTTCTTCCTGAGCGGTGAAACCGGCCGCCTCAAAGCAGGCGCGGGCTTCTTCGCTGTTGCGGCGGGCGGCAATGGTTTGCAAGCCGCCGGCCGCCTGCACCTGGGCGGGAAACGGCCCGGCGGCGGGCTGGGCCACGCCGAAATAGGCGTTGTTTACCAGCTCCTCCCGGTCAAGGGCGGCGGAAATGCCCTGCCGCACGTTGAACGCCGCGGTGATGCCGTTATACATATTGGCCCCCAAATACACCAGGTTGGGCAGCGGGACCATTTGGGAAACGCCGTTCATACTGGGAAAAGTGTTGGCGCTTAAATCGGAATAATACCAGTCTACCATACCCACGTGCACCGCGTGGTCGATCGCGTCCTGATCCGGCAGATTGAGCAGCCGGATGCGGCGGATGGGCAGCACGCCCCCAAACCAGTTGGTGCGGGCGGTAAGCCAGTATTCGCCGGCTTCTTCATGATACACATACCGGCCGCTGCCGGTGGGAGGCAAAGATTTATTATCGCGGTTTTGCCGGTTATCGCTGCCGGCCTTTACCACGGGAAAATCCAGAAAATTCACAAAATAGGGGTCTTCGTGATTCAGCACCAGCGTAAGCCGGCCGCTTTCGGTCACGGCTTTTTGGGCCACGTTGGCAAAATCCTGTTTGTACGACATGGTTTCGGCTTCCATAGCGGCGTTGAAAGAAAACAGCACGTCTTCAGCCGTAACGGGCGTACCGTCGGAAAAAAGCGCGTCCCGCAGGGTGATGGTGACGGTTTTACCGTCCATTTCGATCTCCCGCGCCAGGGCGTATTCCGGCTGCATATCGGCCCCCAGCACTACCAGCCCGTCATACAGCAGGCGGCTGAGTTCCTGATTGGTTTTGGTTTGGGCTTTGTAAGGGTCCAGCGAATCGGTGGCGGTGTAGGCCAGGGTGAGCACACCGCCGGCCTGCTGGTCGGCCGGGCCGGAAACGGCCGAAGGCGCGTCGCCCGACGTGACCACCGGGCCGGCAGGTTCGCAGCCGGCCAGCAGCGCCAACGCACACAGGAGCGCCGGCACGCAAACCCATTTGGTTTTCAGCCACGCGGCTCGCTTCACGGCACACTCCCCCTAATACAAGTACTACTATTATACCTCTATTATGCACAAAAAGCAAGTGTATTCTTTTGCAGGGATAGACCGGCGCCGGACGGGCGAAAGATTTTTGGCGAAAAATGAAAAATACCCCTTGACAAACGCCGGTCGCCTCGGTATAATAATCAAGCATCTAAATGCGGCCTGGTAGTTCAGCTGGTTAGAACGCTAGCCTGTCACGCTAGAGGTCGTGGGTTCGAGCCCCATCCAGGTCGCCACATTTGCTGCTATGGCTCAGGCGGTAGAGCGCATCCTTGGTAAGGATGAGGTCGGCAGTTCGAATCTGCCTAGCAGCTCCACCCGGAAACCTTATAAACAGAGGTTTCCGGGTTTTTCTTTTTCCGGCACTCTGATCAGAAGAGACAGACTGAAAAACGGACGGTCAGGAATCCTCCTGACCGTCCGTTTGCTCTTCACGCTCTCAGCATTTCGGCAAATGCCTCAACGGCGCTGCGCGCCTGTTCGTAACTGACCATCTGCTGGTCGACCTCCACTGCCAGCAGCGGGATGCCG
>CADBNN010000064.1 GCA_902796075.1 Oscillospiraceae bacterium
CGGTCGGCTTTAACATGACGGGCGGCGTGGGTGAAGGCGAATGCCGTTATGTCTCCATAAAAGGCAAAACGGTTTACGCAACGGGCGTATCGATCAGCCCGTCGGACTTTACGCTGACGCCGGAAGTGAACAGCAAACGGGTCACGGCGGTCCTTTTGCCGCCCACCGCGCCCGCTTTCTATAACGACTTGACGTGGGAATCGTCGGATGAAAGTGTCGTTACCGTTACCAAAGACGGCAACTGGACCGCGACGATCAGCGGACGCAAAAACGGCACGGCCACCGTTACTGCCACAGCCCCCGGCGGCGCTTCCGGCACCTGCACGGTGACGGTGGAGGGCTTCAGCGAGGTCATCAACCGGATCTCCTTTGTGGAAATCACGGTAAACGAGCCGGTCGCGGGCGACGTGCCGAGCTTCACCGCCGCCGTTCCCGAAGGCGCGGCGTACAAAATCGATGATTATAACAATGAATACTTCCTGCACGGCGTGGCGTGGAATTACGGCGATGAAAACAGTTCGAATGCGATACGCAACGACGATCTGCCGGCGTTCCAGGCCGGTGAAACCTACAGCGTGATCGTTACGCTGGTACCCGCCGATCCCAATGCGAGCGTATTTGCCAACCAGGGTCACTTCACCGCCACGGTAAACGGGGCGCAGGCCATGCCGACGCCGCTGGTTTCAAGAGTATACGTCATTTGCACCTTCACCGTGCCGCAGGAGGAAATGTGCGACGTTTACTGGTATCTCGACGCGTCGAGCGCCGAACCCACCGCCGGCATAGAAGTACCCAAAGGATCGTTATACAGCGGCCCGCCCACGCCTGTGCGGGACGACGCGGACTTTGCCGGCTGGTACACCGACCGCGCGCTCACCGTACCCTTTGATCCCACGGTGCCCGTCACGGAAGATCTGGAACTGTTCCCGCGCTGGGCGCCGAAAGGTATGCTGATGTACGGCGACGTGAATCAAGACGGCACGGTGGATGCCAAAGACGCCCTGCTGGTGCTGAAAGCGGCCGTTGGCAAAGCCACCTTGACCAATGAACAACGGGTGCTGGCCAACGTGGACGGCGACGGCGCCATTAACGCCAAAGACGCCTTGCTGATTTTGAAAAAAGCCGTGAACAAGATCGATAAGTTCCCGGTGGAAGCATAAAGCGGCTTGGCTCTCCCGCGCAAGCATAATAAAAAAAGCCAAGAACGGTTAAACGCGCCGTTCTTGGCTTTTGTTATTGATATGGGGTCAATCCCACAGCGACAAGGGATAGTGCCCGGCCTTTACCAGGTTGCGAATGGCGTTGGCCACCGGTTCCCGGTCTTCCGGATAGGTCACGCCGTACCAGCGGTCGTCTGTGGGCAAAACGTCCACCGTGCAGTAGCCCGCTTGCAGCAGGTTTTCCACCTCGTCGGGCAGCAGGTATTCCCGCTTCATGGGATCCCCATCGTTTTGGGCCATAAACCGCACCATGCCTTCTTCCAGCTTTTGGAAAATATCGGTGCCGAAGCCCCAGAAGTTCATGGAAACCACCGATTCCAGCGGCAGTTCGGTCACACTGTCGTCCGGCCCGTAAGACAGCGCGAAGGCGGCGCCTTTTTCAATTTTTTTGTTTTCGGCAATCGAAACCAGGCGGCCGTTTTCCACCCGGCACACCCCGCGGGACACACTGCCGTTGTCGGTGAGGGTGTTTTTCAAAATATACCCCGCCATGGCGTATTCCACCCCGCTGTGGGGCGCTTTCAAAAAGTCGTAAATCATTTGGAAGGCTTTGGGGCCGTAGTAATCGTCCGCATTGATCACGGCAAAGGGCCCCTTTACCACGTTGCGGCAGCACCAAATGGCGTGGCCGGTGCCCCAGGGCTTGGTGCGTCCGGGCAGCGGCCGGCAGCCTGCCGGCAGATCGTCTACCGACTGAAAGGCGTAGTCCACCGCCATGTGCGCGGCCACCGCGTCGCCCACCTCATGCTTAAACAGGGCCAAATTTTCTTCTTTGATCAAAAAAACCACATGATCAAACCCGGCTTTGCGGGCGTCATACATGCTGTAGTCGATCAATTTTTCTCCGTTGGGGCCGATTTTTTCCAGCTGTTTGAGCCCGCCGTAACGGCTGCCCATGCCGCCGGCCATAATAACAAGCGTCGCGTTTGCCATACTTCATCGCTCCTTGTAACACATAATTTGCAGGGAGAAATCCCGGTTGCATTATAGCATTTATTCCCATAAAAATCAAGGGGGTATATTGGGATGGTATGGACCAAACCGCCCGATTATGCATAACAAAACAAAAAAGCCCGAAGGAATTCCTTCGGGCAAGGGAAAAACGGGATCATTCCTGGGGTTCTTCTTTTTCTTCGGCCGGAGCGGCTTCTTCTTCCTCGTCGGAGCAGCAGTCGCAATCGTCATAATCGCAATCGCAATATTCGTCCAGCATATCTTCCGCTTCGCGCGCGCCCAGATAGCGGGTCACAAAATAGGCTACCGCGCCGGCAATAGCCGCCAAAGCCGCCACAACCGCAATGATCCAAAAAATCTTTTTTTCTTCCATGATCGTTTCCTCCTTAACGGAAATTTGGTACGTCTTTATCATACCCAATTTAAGGGAAAAAGTCAAGATATTGCCGCTATTTTTCACAAAAACCCGGTCGGCAAGCCGCGCCCGCCAACCGGTATGGTAAAAGGAACGGCCCTGCCGGCCCTTCCTTTTGTTATGGTATGCCGCCGGGCGGCGGGTGTGCCTGTTCTGCAAAAGATTTTGCTAAAAAAGTGTTGACATTCCCGCCCATAATCAGTATAATACATAGGCAGACTTGTTCTGCCAACCGAATAGGCGCAGACCGCTTACCAATGGAGAAGTACTCAAGTTGGTGACGAGGCGCCCCTGCTAAGGGCGTAGGTCGGGTAACCGGCGCGAGGGTTCGAGTCCCTCCTTCTCCGCCAAAACAAAAGCACCCCCACCGGGGGTGCTTTTGTTTTGGCTAAAATGGACTCGAAACGAGCTCCGGCTCACGCGAAGCGGGAGTCGGGAGCAACATGCCGGGGGCATGTTGCGTTAGCGAGAAGAGAGTCCCTGCCCGCTTGCGGCCTCGACGGCCGCATAAGCGGGCTTTTCTTCACCCCCCGCGCTCCGCGCGGCTTGGGAGCAACATGCCGGGGGCATGTTGCGTTAGCGAGAGGAGAGTCCCTGCCCGCTTGCGGCCTCGACGGCCGCAATAGCGGGCTTTTCTTCACCCCCACCGGGGGTGCTTTTGTTTTGGCAATAAGTGGACTCGAAATGCAACGCTTGCGAGCGCCGCCGGTGGCGGATGCAGCGAGCAAGGGTTGGCGCCACGGTCGAAAAACACAAGGATC
>CADBNN010000065.1 GCA_902796075.1 Oscillospiraceae bacterium
AGCCGAGGCATCGGAGCGGTGAGACCTGCCGGCCACGGCAGGGCGATGAGCGGAGATCGCCGAGGCGCAGGAGTGGAGAAATCTCATCTGCAACAACCCCTCCGGCTTGGCGGCTAAAGCCCCCAACCCACCTCCCCTTGCACAGGGGAGGCGTACGGCTTATAACGGGCTTGCGGTTGCCCTCCCCGTGTAAAACCGGGGTCCCCGAAAGCGCCGCCCGCCGCCCCTTTTTTCTGCACACAAAAACCGCCCGACGAGGGGAAACATCCTTCGTCGGGCGGTTGGTATAAACGCCGATTATTTTACGATCTCAAAATCCTGAATGCCTGCGGGCAGTTCTTCCAGATCGCAGGAAATGGTGAACATGATGTGGGCTTTCGACAGGTCGGACAGTTGGGCGATGCGTTCCAAAAAGCGCATCAGCGCTTCTTTGTCCTGGCCGCCGATCTTCAGCGTGCCGTCCACAAAAATATCCGTCACGTCGTAGTTGCCGGCGCAAATGCCGCTGATAAAGCCGAACAGTTCGTCATAACTGCCGATAGAAAACCGGTCGCTGTCCACCAGACGGACCCGGTAGGTCAGGTCGTAGGTCAGCTTTTGGCCTTTTTCAATGCACACCACGTTGCCGTGACTTTCTTCCACCCGCGCGTTGATGTGATCGATCAGCTTTTTGGTTTTGCCAGATCCTTTGTGTCCGATAATCAATGATACCATAGTTTTTCCTCCGTTCTATCGGTCAGCGGCCAGCCGGGCTTCCAGCGCAGCCTTTTGATTTTCATATCCGGGCTTGACCAGCAGGGCAAACATATTCTTTTTATAGCTTTCCACCCCCGGCTGATCGAAGGGGTTGACCCCCAGCAAATAGCCGGAAAGGGCGCAGGCCTTTTCAAAGAAATAGACCAGCCACCCAAAGGTGTAAGCGCTCGCGTCCGGCAGGGTGATCACCAGGTTGGGCACGCCCCCGTCGTTATGCGCCAAAACGGTGCCTTCAAAGGCTTTGCGGTTCACATAGGCCATGCTGCGGCCGGCCAAAAAGTTCAGCCCGTCCCCGTCGTCCGCCTGGGCGGTCAGGGTCACGTCCTGCCCGGCGTTGTCGATCCACACCACCGTTTCAAACAGTTGACGCATACCGTCCTGAATATATTGGCCTATGGAATGCAGATCGGTGGAAAACACGGCCGCGGCGGGGAACAGACCCTTGCCGTCTTTGCCTTCGCTTTCGCCGAACAACTGTTTATACCATTCGGCCATCATGGTCATGCGGGGCTCATAGGCGGTGAGCATTTCCACCGTGCGGCCCTTGCGCAGCAAAATGTTGCGCAGCGCGGCATAGCGGTAAGCGTCGTTGCCGTTCATGTCGGGGCCGGCGTAAGCGTCCCGCGCGTCGGCCGCGCCCTGCATCATGGCGGTAATATCCGCGCCCGAAACCGCAATGGGCAGCAGGCCCACCGGGGTGAGCACCGAATATCGTCCGCCGATATCGTCCGGCACCACAAAGGATTCATACCCCTGCTCGTCGGCCAGTTTTTTCAGGGTGCCGCGGGCTTTGTCGGTGGTGCAATAAATGCGTTTGCGGGCTTCTTCCACGCCGTAGCGTTCTTCCAGATAGGCCCGGAACACCCGAAAAGCAATGGCCGGTTCGGTGGTGGTGCCCGATTTGGAGATCACGTTCACCGAAACGTCCCGCCCGTCGCACAAAGTCAACAGCTCCTGCAGCGCGCTGCCGCTTATGCTGTTGCCGGCAAAGTAAATGTCGGGCGTGTCTTTTTTCAGGTTGTTATACAGCGGCGAATGCACAAATTCGATCGCCGCCCTGGCGCCTAAATAGGAGCCTCCGATGCCGATCACGATCAGCACGTCGCTGTTGCTGCGAATGCGGTCGGCCGCCTGCAGCACGCGGGCAAATTCCTCTTTATCGTACGCCACGGGCCAATCCAGCCAGCCGGTAAAATCGGCGCCGGCCCCGGTTCTGCCGTGCAGTTGCCGGTGTGCGGCCGTTACCAACGGCTGCAGCTGCGCCAATTCCCGGTCGCTTACAAAGCCGCCGGCGTATTGATGAGAGAACTGTAAATGCATGGAGCATCCCTCCCGGGTTTATTATACCGTATTTATGCCCGCATTTCAACCGCCATTTTCCCTTTTTGCGTAAAAATTTACGCCTGCGCCCACACCGCCAGCAGCCGCTGCAGCGCCCGGCCGAAGGTGAGTCGTTCCACCCCTTGTGCGGCCACCACCCGGGCTTCGCCCACCGGCTTGTCGCCCAGCCAATAGGTCACGGTGCCCACCGGTTGGCCTTTTTCCACCGGGGCTTCCAGTTCGGCCGAAAGCGCCAGCTTGCTTTCTATTTGTCCGGCGGCGCCTTTTTCCACCAGCAGGGGCGCCATGGCTTCGCCCGTTACCTCCACCGCCGGCGCCGTGCCGTGGCGCACCGGCACCGGGTCCAGCGTCAGTTCTTCCGGATGCAGCCGGGCGATCTCGTAATGGGCAAAGCCGAAGTTCAGCAGCGCCTTGGCGTCGGCAAACCGTTTGTCGCTGGTGGCGCCGTCCAGCACCACGGCGATCAGTTCCATATCGTTTTGGGCAGCGCTGGCCGCCACGCAATAGCCCGCCTTATCGGTGGTGCCGGTTTTCAGCCCGGTGGCGCCCTGATAAAACCGCACCAGTTTGTTGGTGTTCACCAGTTGGGTGGCGCCGTTGCGCAAGGTATCCATCCAAATGGTGGTGTATTGGGTGATCAGCGGATGATCCAGCAGCGCCCGCGCCATCAGGGCAATGTCCCGGGCGGTGGTTTCGTGGCCGTCGGCGTCCAGCCCGCAGCAGTTCACAAACCGGGTGTTGTTCATGCCCAGTTCGGCCGCCCGGCGGTTCATGTCGGCCACAAAGGCTTCCTCGCTGCCGGCCAAATGTTCGGCCAGCGCCACCGCCGCGTCGTTGGCCGACGCCACGCACACGGCTTTGAGCAGTTCGTCCACCGTCATGCTTTCTCCCTCTTTCAGCCAAATCTGGGAGCCGCCCATGCTCGCGGCGTGGGCCGAAGCCGTCACCCGGTCGGTCAGGGCCAGCTTGCCGCCGTCCACGGCTTCCATGGTCAACAGCAGGGTCATGATCTTGGTAATGGAAGCCGGCGCCCGGCGGGCGTCCGCGTTTTTTTCAAACAGCACCGTGCCGCTGGTGCGTTCCATCAGCAGGGCGGCGGTGGCGCTCACGTTCAGCCCCTCGGCCGAAGCGGCAACGGGCATGGCGGCGGCGTAGTCTTCAAAATCGTTCATCATGCCGTCGCTCACATATTCGCTCGCCACCGGCAGGGGCGCACTTTCGTCCTGGTCGGCGGCGCAGGGCAGGGCCAGCAGGCACACGGCCAGCCAGGCGCACGTCCATCGGCGCATTTTCATAGAATCCACCTCATTCAAACAGTATGTGTTCCCATAGTATGCGCCCGCCGGGCAAAATAGTCGCGCCGGCAGGGAATTGCCTTGCATTTTGGCGGCCCGTGGGCTATAATGAAGGCGAAAGGACCGATGCGTGTGACCGTTTTGTTTTATACCCTTGGCTGTAAGGTCAATCAATACGATACCCAAACCCTGAAGGAACTGTTTATCCGCCGGGGATACGCCTTGTGCCCGCCGGGGCAGACGCCCGACGTGGTGGTGGTGAACACCTGCACCGTTACGGCCGAAAGCGACCGCAAAGGCCGCCAGGCGGTGCGGCGGTATGCCCGGCGCTATCCTGACGCGGTGGTGTGCGTTACCGGCTGTATGCCCCAGGCCCGGGCCGAAAAAGCCGACGCCCTGGCCGAAGCTCACGTGGTCATCGGCAACGCCCTCAACCCCCGCCTGCCCGAACTGGTGGAACGGTATCGCCAAACGGGGGAGCGTATCGTGCAGGTGTCGGCCCACCGGGACCAGCCGGCTTTTGACGCACTTTCCTCTGATAATTTTGAAGGGCGCACCCGCGCCTTTGTTAAAATAGAAGACGGCTGCAACCGGTTTTGCAGTTATTGCCTTATTCCCTATGCCCGGGGCCGGGTGCGGTCCAAACCGCTGGCGGCGGTGCAGGCGGAACTGGCGGCGCTGGCGGCCAACGGCTACCGGGAAGTGGTGCTGGCGGGCATCGATCTCACCGCCTACGGCGCCGACCTGGGCCTTACATTGGCCGACGCGGTGGAAGCCGCCCAGCAGATCCCAGGCATCGCCCGGGTGCGGCTGGGCTCGATGGAGCCCGACCAACTGCCCGACCCGCTGTTGGATCGCCTGCAGGCCTGCAATAAACTGTGCCCCCAGTTTCATTTGTCCCTGCAATCGGGCAGCGACGCCGTGCTCAAGGCCATGAACCGCCATTATGACACCGCCTTTTATGCCGACCTGGTGGCCCGCCTGCGCGAGCGGTGGTCGGGCTGCGCCGTCACCACCGACGTGATGTGCGGTTTTCCCGGTGAAACCGACGAAGATTTTGCCGCCACCCTGGCGTTTATGGAAACCGTCGGCTTTGCCCGGGTGCACGCGTTTTTGTATTCCCCCCGGGAGGGCACGCCGGCCGCCCGCATGGAACAGCTGCCCGCCCCGGTGAAGAATGCGCGCATGGCGGCCTTGTGCGCCGCCGCCGACCGGCTGCAGCAGGCGTTTTTGCAGGCCCAGGTGGGGTCCGCCCGCCCCGTACTGCTGGAACGCCGCCGGCCCGACGGCAGTTGGGAGGGCCACACCGACCATTACGTGCCCGTGCGGGTCGCCGCCGCCGGCTCGCCGGCCGGGCAGATCCTGCCGGTGCTCATCACCGCCGCCGAAGAGGATTTTTGCCGCGGCACCCTGCTGTAGCCCCACGTTTTTCTGTTTTCGCTCTGCCTCCTCCGGCAGGGCGAAAAATTTTATGTGCCAAAAATTCACCCCGATTTTTGTGCAATATGCCGGACCAAATGTGAACAAACTGTGAACAAAAAAGAGTAGAGTCACTTTTTTGCCCAAAATGCTTGACAAATTTTCGATTTTGTGCTTAAG
>CADBNN010000066.1 GCA_902796075.1 Oscillospiraceae bacterium
AGGGCGCATCATTCGGCGCAGCCGTACATCACGTTCCGCTGTCAGCGGAACACATCGTTCGCCGAGTGTCCTTAAGAACACTCGGCGTGGGGGCGGCCGGGGTCGTTTTTTATGCTTTATTTTTCTTTCACAACGCCTTTTTCTTCCAGGTAGTGGTCGATGCTGGCGATCTTGACGCACAGGCTGAACAGCCGGGCGGCGATCTCCAGATCGGCCAGAGGCGGATAGGACGGGGCGATGCGGATGTTGCGGTCGTGGGGGTCGTGGCCGTAGGGATAGGTGGCGCCGGCGGGAGTGAGCACCACGCCCGCTTTTTTGCACCGCTTTACAATGGCTTTGGCGCAGCCGGGCAGCGAATTGAACGAGATGAAATAGCCGCCCTTGGGCTCGGTCCATTCGGCCACGTTCAGGCCGTCCAGTTCCTCATGCAGCACCCGTTCCACCGTTTCAAACTTGGGGCGCAAAATGGCGGCGTGCTTTTTCATATGGGCCTTCATGCCGCGGATGTCGCCGAAAAACCGCACGTGCCGCAGCTGGTTCACCTTATCGTGGCCGATGGTTTGAATGCACAGCTGCTTTTTGATGTCTTCCATATTATTGGAAGAGGTGGCGATGGCGGCAATGCCCGACCCGGGGAAACTGATTTTGGAGGTGGAAGCGAATTTATACACCAGGTCCGGGTTGCCGGCCCGCTTGCATTCGGCCAAAATCTCGATGAGTTCATCGTGATCGTTTTCATACAAATGATGCACGCTGTAGGCGTTGTCCCAAAAAATGCGGAAGTCGCGGGCGGCGGGCTTTAACCGGGCAAACCGGCGCACCACTTCGTCGGAATAGGAATTGCCGGTGGGGTTGGAATATTTGGGCACGCACCAAATGCCTTTGATGGCGTCGTCTTCCGCCACCAGTTTTTCCACCATGTCCATATCGGGGCCGTCGGCGTTAAGGGGCACGTTGATCATTTCGATGCCGAAATACTCGGTGATGGCAAAATGCCGGTCATACCCCGGCACGGGGCACAAAAACTTTACGTTGTTCAGCTTGCACCAGGGGGTGCTGCCCATAATGCCGTGGGTCATGGCCCGGGCAATGGTATCGTACATCACGTTGAGGCTGGAGTTGCCGTAAATAATAATATTGTCCGCCGGCACTTCGATCATGTCGCCCAGCAGTTGGCGGGCTTCGGCAATGCCGCCCAACACCCCGTAATTGCGGCAGTCGGTGCCGTCTTCACAGGTCAGGTCGGAATCGCTGGCCAGCACGTCCATCATGCCCATGGAAAGGTCCAGCTGTTCCACGCAGGGCTTGCCCCGGGCCATATTCAGTTCCAAATCGCGGCTTTGGTATTCTTTATACTGCGCCTTCAGCTGCGCGCGCAGGTCGGTGAGTTCCTGCACCGAAAGTTCCGCGTAGGGTTTCATACTGCTCATCCTCTTTCTAAAAATAGGTTACCTGCACCCGCTTGCCCATTTTTTTCAGGCAGGCGGTCAGTTCAATGATCAACTGCATTTTAATGCTGAAATTGATGGGCAAATTGGGGTTTTGATGGGCCGGGTTGATGGCCCGCCCGATGAAAAAGTTTACGTCGGTGGCTTCCTCCAGCATCATGCGGCAAATTTGAGAAGCCCCGTCGTCTTTATAGCCCCACTTGACGTAGGACTGGTTATCCTCTAAAAAGTCCCGGGCGTATTCCAGCACCCGGTTAACGGTGATGACCCCTTCGGTCACCAGGTCTATCCCGTCCAGATAGGCGATGGGGGGAATGTCCGGGTCGGCATAATGCAGGCTGGGCCGCAGTTCTTTGTGCAGATAGTCCGCCACCAGTTGGGAGGTGGTGCCGCCGCACACCACGTGCTTGCCGGCGGACGCCAAAAACTGCGAAACCATGCGCTCGCTGTCGTCGTGCACGGCGGGCGGGCCGAACATAACGTTGAGCGTTTCCTGCCGCTGCATGCGAATGGCGCAAATGGTGGTATCATCCCCGGGTTTGAATTTATACAGATTGCTGCATTCCTCCAGCAAAATGGTGGCCCAGGTTTTGGCCGAAAAAGAAGGATCGTACAGGGATTCCAGATAGGCGATGATATCGTCCCGCTCCCAGCCGAATTTTTTATCCAGCCCGATGCCGGCGTGGGTGCAGCCGTCGCTCATGGCGATGAACAGGTCGTTTTCCTGCAAGGTGACTTTGGAACGCACGATGGTTTTGCCGCTCACGGTCATTTCCGACCGCTCCAGGGGGTAATTTTTACCGTCCCGCAGCAAAATCATGTAGGGATTATCGTATTCAAACAGTTCGGCCTGCCGGTTTTGCAGCAGCCGGATGATGGTGAAGGTGGAATAAGCCACCCCCCGCGCGGAGTCTACCGGCAGGGTGTCGGCAATGGTTTTAACGCATTCTTCCATGGAAAGGCCGGCCGCCATCATGGTGGAAATGATCTTGGCGGTGAGGGTGGACAAAATGTTGGCTTTTACGCCGCTGCCCAGGCCGTCGGCCAGCACCACCAGGGCCGAGCCGTCTTCCTGCTCCTGCAGGTCCACATGGTCGCCGCAGAGCTCTTCGCCGTATTTGATCATGCTTTGAATGCCGATGTCCGCCCGCAGCTCACTCATGGGTGATCGACTCCTTCAGCTTGCTGAGCGCAATTTTGGTCTCGGCCGCCGTTTCGCCCAACAGCGAAGCGATCTCCTGCACAATGCGCATTTGTTTTTCCACCACTTTGTCGGCAATGTCTACCGTTTGGGCGGTGATGGATTCCTTCTTTTCCCGCTCGAGAGTCTCGTCGGTAATATTGCGCAGCACGCCCATCATGATTTGATAGGTCTGGTCTAAAATGATGGTGAGTTCCACGTAAGTATTGGTTTTTTCCAAATGCAGCCGCCGCACGCTCACCCGCTGCTTTTGCTGCAGGGGCTCGGCAAAAATGGAGGGGTCCATCAGTTCGGCCACCGATTCGCCCATAATATCGATGCGGTGTTCCACCCCCAGCATGGCCATGGCCGACCGGTTGATCTGCTGCACTTCCAGCGCTTGGTTGAGCACAATGACCCCGTTGGGCGTGTTGCTGATGATGGTATCCGAAAAAGTTTCGGCCTTTTGCTTTAAGTAGGGCAGGCACATGGAAATGTTGGCCTTGCCCCGGTAGACCGCCACGGCTTTGTCGCGGCAGGTGCTGTAGCCGCAGCCGCCGCAGTTGAGTTCGTCTTCCTTGGTGGTTTTGCCCATGCGGTTGAGGATCTCGCGGATGACGTCTTCGCTTGGCCAGTCCTCCTGCCGTTCCACCGGCAGCAGTTGCTTGGCCATGGAACCGGCATAAGCCACGGGATAGTCTTGCGGGCCGATGGCTCGCTCCACGCGGGAGGCGTCCTGCACGGGGTTGGTGTGCCGCCCGGGGCCGCCGATGCAGCCCCCTTCGCAGGCAGACATTTCAATAAAACACCGGTGCATGCCGCCGGCGCGGATCTCCCGCAGGGCGTCCATGCACTGCTTAACACCGCTTACCGAAACATAGGTGTAACCGGCCTGCGGCCGGCCCATGGCCCGAATGATGCCCCCCGCCAGCGGGAACGAGGAGGCTATGCCCCCCCGGTGGCCCTCGCCGGTGGGTTCAATGGTCACGCCGGCTTCCGCCAGCCAGGCGTCTAACTGGTCAAAGGTCAGCACCGCGTCGGCGCCGGCGTCGTCCAATTCGGCTTCGTCTTTTTTGGCGATGCAGGGCCCGATAAACACCACCCGGGCTTCGGGGTCGCGGGTTTTAATATCCCGGGCGTGGGCCTGCATGGGCGAAAGCACCGGCGCCAGATGGGGCAGCAGATCGGGAAAATACTTTTGAACGAGCAGGTTGACCGCGTGGCAGCAGGAAGAGATCAGCACGTCGCGCCCTTCCGCCAGCAGGCGGTTGTATTCGTCCTTTACCGCGGTGGCGCCCACGGCGGTTTCTTCGGCCGCCGCAAAGCCCAGTTTTGCCAACGCCCGCTGCACGTCGGCCAGGCCGGCGCCGGGGTATTGGGCAGTGAAGGAGGGAGCCAGGCTGGCCACCACCCGGGCGCCGCTGTGCAGCATGCCCTCTACCGCGTACCGCTCGGAAAAGATCTCTTTATTATCCTGGGGACAGGCGGCGTAACACAAGCCGCACCAAATGCAGTCGTCCGGCACAATGCGGGCGTGATTGCCCGAAAAGCGAATGGCTTTTAACGGGCAATGGCGAATGCACTTGTGGCAGCTATGGCAGTTTTTTTGCCGCAGTTTCAAATGCTGTGACATACCGATCGTCCTTCCCTGCCGCCGGCGCTCAGGCCAGCTTTTCGATCACTTCGGTTTGGAAAAACGCGTCTACGTCTTCCGGCACAATGGAAAACACGTTATCGTTCACCGTAACGCACACGTCTTTTTGGCAGTTGCCCATGCAAAAGGAAGCGGACAGTTCCACCCGGTCTTCCAGCTGATGCTGGGCGATGAGTTCTTTGAGCCGTTCCACCACCTGGCGGGACCCTTTTAAGTGGCAGGAACTGCCGATGCACACCGTTACTTTCATAGCCATTCTCCTTTATTAAAAGAACATAATAATCAGTTTGGCGGCCAGCACCACGCACACCAGCGCAATGGGATAGGTGGCGGCGTAGGCGGAGGAAACCTCGTCGGTACCGGCGGTGGAGATCAGCGCCCCCAGCGCCGGGGTGGAGGTCATGCCGCCGGTGATGGAACCCAGATTGTTGAATATGGAAAGCTTGAACACATATTTGGCCAGCAAAAAGCCCGCCACCATGGGCACGGTGGTTAAAATGATGCCGTAGGCAAAATAGGCCGGCTTGATGTTGGAAATAAAGTTGACCCCGCCGGGCACGCCCGCGCCGATGAGGAACAGCACCAGCCCCAGTTCGCGGAAAAAGTTAAGCGTCTGCTTGGGAATAACGCAGTTGATGGGCCCGATGTGGCCGAAGTGGCCGATGATGAGCCCCGCCACCAGCGTGCCGCCCGAAGCCCCCAGCGAAAAATTGATGCCGGGAATGCGAATGGAGCCGATGATATACCCGAAGGCGATAGACAAAAAGAAGGGGAACAGGCCCATGGGTTCAAAATTTTTCAGCTTGCGGGTGATGGGTTTGATGGTAACGGCGTTGGCGGCGGTAAAGGTTTCCCGCTCGCGCGCCACGTCGATTTTGAGCAATTTGGGCATAAGCTGCACAAACAGCACCACGCCCAGCACCCCGTATAAATAGGCGATGCCGTAGCCCGCCACCAGCCCTTCGGCATTGGCGGCCACCTCTTTGCCCGCCGAAAGGCCGGGGGTGGAGGTGAGCGCGCCGGTCATGATGCCCACAATGAGCGAAGCGTCGGTGCCGGTGAGCAAAATGATGCCCACAGCCACCAGGGCGGCAATGGCGATGATGACCACGCCCATGACGATGTAGGCGACGGACTTTTTATTGAAGGTGCGGAAGAATTTGGGCCCGGCGATCAGCCCCACCGCCGTAACAAAGGTGGCGGTGCCGATGTTGGACACAATACTGTATTGGGCTTTTACCGTATCGCTGAACAGCACGATTTCGTGCCCGCCGATGGTGAAAGAAGGCACATAGTGGGCCAAAATGCCGTAGGCCAGCGCCACGATCAGCACCCCGGCGGTGCCCAGCGAAACCCCTTTGATTTCAATACCGCCCAGCATGTAGCCCAGCGCGGCAATGGCAAACACCACGCCAACGGTAGCCAGCATAGCGGCAACAACAGTTCCTAAATAATCCATTCTATTCCCTTTCTGCCGCGGCGTTACCGGGCTTTGCGAGCGTAATTGGGCAGCAGTTTGGGAGAAACAACGTCCGATTCGATCCCCGCCTGCCGGCAAGCGGCGGCAAAGGCCTGCACATGGTCCAGCGAAAGCCGGCCCACCGTGACCTGTTTGGCTTTGGCGGCGGCATGCTGCCCCGCGTTGCGGCCAAACACGATGATATCCAGCAGAGAGTTGCCCATCAGCCGGTTGCGGTCGTGAATGCCCCCCACCGCTTCGCCGGCCACAAACAGGTTTTCCACCCCGCTCTGGCCGTCGGTATCAATGTCCAGCCCGCCGTTTTGATAGTGCAGGGTGGGATAGACCAAAATGGGTTCTTTGCGAATGTCGATACCGTATTTGCCGAACATGCGCAGCATGGCGGGAATGCGCTTTTCAATGGTGCCGGCTCCGTTTTTGCGTTCGATCATGGGGGTATCCAGCCACACGCCTACTCCTTCGGGGGTTTTAACGCCCTTGCCCCGGTCGCCGCATTCCCGAATGATGGAAGCGGCCGAAACGTCGCGGGTCTCCAGCGGGTGCATAAAGGCTTCGCCTTCGGCATTGATGAGCTTGGCGCCCAAAGAACGCACCTTTTCGGTCACCAGCGCGCCGAAGATCTGTTGGGGATAAGCCGCGCCGGTGGGGTGATATTGCAGGGTGTCGGCATACAGCAGCTTGGCCCCCGCCCGGTAGCCCAGCACCAGACCGTCGGCGGTGGCGCCGTAATGGTTAGAAGTGGGAAAGCCCTGATAGTGCAGCCGGCCGGCACCGCCGGTGGCAATGATGACCGTTTTGGCTTTGGCCACTAAAATTTCGCCCGTTTCCATGTTTTGCAGCACGGCGCCGGCGGCGTGGCCCTTATCGTCCAAAACCAGTTCAATGGCGGCGGTAAAGTCCACCACCGGGATCTGCAGGTTGAGCACTTCGTCCCGCAGGGTGCGCATGATCTCGGCGCCGGAATAGTCCTTGGCGGCGTGCATCCGCTTGCGGGAGGTGCCGCCACCGTGGGTGGTGATCATGGTGCCGTCGGGCGCTTTGTCAAATTCCACGCCCAGTTCGTTGAGCCACAAAATGGCTTCGGGCGCTTCGGTAACCAGTTTATACAGCAGTTCCTTTTTGGCGGCAAAATGGCCGCCGCCGTAGGCGTCTAAAAAGTGCTGGGCGGGGGAATCGTTGGGCTTATCCGCCGCCTGAATGCCGCCTTCGGCCATCATGGTATTGGCGTCGCCCATGCGCAGCTTGGTTACCACCATCACGTTGGCGCCGGCATTGTGGGCTTCGATAGCGGCCGAAGCGCCTGCGCCGCCGCCGCCGATGACCAGCACGTCCACGTCATAGGCAGGGTGGGTCAGATCCACGGTCAGGTCGGCCACACGGCTTTTGCCCTGCAGCAGGGCCGCCAGTTCGGTGGGCACTTTTTCGCCCTTGTTGGGACCCACCTGCAGCACGGCAAATTCCCCCTGCTTATAATCGGGGTGATAGGTGGCCAGCAGGGTTTCTTTTTCTTCGGCCGTCATGCGGCGGGGTTCCAGATCGGTATTGCGTTCGCGGGCGGCTTCCACCTTTTTCATGGAAGCCAGCATTTCCTCGGTATACATGGTCGTTTGCCTCCCTATTGCTCGATCTCGCGGGTGTTGTACAGTTCCTTGATCTCGTCCAGCGGCTTATTCATAAGGCCTTCGATCAATTCCTTAAAGTCGCCGTTTCGGATCTCCTGCACCCGGTCGGCCAGGTGTTGGCTCTTGGGCGCCAGATATTTGCCATTGATGCGCCTTGCCAGCAGGGCCACCTGAGGGTGGGAAATGCCGGCGGGGCAGCGGGCCGAACACACGCCGCACATTACGCAGTCGAAGGATTCTTCGGCGCATTTTTCAAAATCGCCCCGCTGGGCATAGGCGATGTACTGCATCACGTTAAGCCCCTGGGTGCAGCTTTTGGTGCAGGCGTTGCAGCCGATACAGCTGTAAATTTCGGGATACAGCTGCATCATGATCTGCTGGGTGGGGCTGACTTTGTTGATATCGTACACCTGCTTAACCAGCGGGAAAAAAGGCAAGGTGGCCACATACATATCGTTTTCCACCTTGGTTTGGCAGGCCAGACAGGCGTTGAGCTGCTGCTGCCCTTTAATGCGATAAATGGTGGCGCAGGCCCCGCAAAAGCCGTTGCGGCAGCCGCAGCCCCGCACCAGCTGGTAGCCGGCGTATTCCATCGCTTTCATAATGGTTAGATCAGACGGGACCTGATATTGTTTGCCCATCAAGTATACATTGACCATTTCAGACACGGTTCTTCTTCCTTTCTCATCAATACTCGTTGGGCATTTCGTCCAACTGGTCGCACCGGAACACCGGCCCGTCCTTGCACACGTATTTGGCGCCGATGTTGCACCGGCCGCACTTGCCCACGCCGCATTTCATTTTCAGTTCCATGGTGGTGTAAACCTGGGTTTTATCAAACCCCAGTTCCACCAGGCCCGCCAGGGTGAATTTGATCATGATCGGCGGCCCGCAGATGATGGCGGTTTTGTTGGTATCGAAACCCAGTTCCTTCACGTAATTGGGCACAAAGCCCACGTGGCCGTCCCAGCCTTCCTGTTCCCGGTCGATGGTGAGGTGGACGTTGACGCCTTCTTCGGCGCACCATTCGTCCAAAATCTCCCGGTAGTCCACCAGATCGTCCTTACTGCGGGAGCCGTACACGATATCGATGGTGCCGTAGTCGGCCCGGTTGGCCCGCACGTAGTTGATGACCGACCGCAGGGGCGCCAGCCCGATACCGCCGGCGATGAACAGCAGATTTTTGCCCTTAAAGGCCGTATCTACCGGAAAGCCGTTGCCGTAGGGCCCGCGAATGGTGATTTGCTGGCCCGGTTCCATTTGGTGCAGCCAGTCGGTAAGACAGCCGCATTTTTTAATGGAAAATTCCATGTAGTCCTTGTTGGTGGGCGAAGAGGTGATGGAAAACATGGCCTCTCCCACCCCGGGGATAGACAGCATGGCGCACTGGCCGGGGATGTGTTCAAACACTTTGCCGCCGCCCAGGGCGTTTACCCGAAAGGTTTTTACGTCGGGCGTGTCGATGCGGATATCGGTGACCACGCCCAGTTTGGGGATCAACGTTTCGTTCACACTCACGCCTTTTCGCCTCCTAACGCTTTGATGACTTTGACGATGTTAAGCGAAACGGGGCACTTTTGCAGGCACCGGCCGCAGCCCACGCAGGAAAAATCGCCCTGATTGTTGGCGGGGAAATACACCAGCTTGTGCATAAACCGCTGGCGGAAGCGTTCCACCTGCGAAACACGGGGGTTGCCGTGGGCACAGCGGGTAAATTCCGAATACATGCAGGAATCCCAGCAGCGGAAGCGTTGAATGCCGTGGCCGGTGTCAAAATCCTTAATATCGTAACACTGGCAGGTGGGGCACACAAAGGTGCAGGTGCCGCAGCCCAGGCAGGCCCGGGAAAGCTCCGCCCAGCGGGGATCGTTGAATATGGCCAGCAAATTTTCTTCCCCAAATCCGTCCAGGGGCAGGTTTTGAATGGGCAGGTTGGCCAGCGCCGCCCGGGTTTTGGCTTTGGCGTCGTCGGCCGCCGTTTCGGGGGCGTCGGTCAGCAGGTGGGCCACCCCGTTCAGCAGGGCCTGCCCCGCGGGGGTGTTGGCGGCCAAATACAGCCGCTGGTCGTCCTGCCAGGTGCTCACGTCGCCGCCGGGGGCGGTGGGATCAATGCCGAACGCGGTGCAAAAACAGGTTTCTTCCGGCCGGCCGCAGCAGCGGGTCACGATCACCCCGTGGGCGCGGCGGTTCTGATAGTAACTGTCTACCGGTTCGCTTAAAAACACTTTATCCAGCAGTTCAAAGCTTCTGGCGTCGCAAGCCCGCACGCCAAACACCACAAAGTCTTCGTCCGGCCGGGTGGGCTCTTCAATGCGGATCTCTTTGCCCCGCATCTGAAAACGCATCATGTTTTCGGTTTGGGGGAAGAAAAAGTCTTTGGCGCTGCGGTTGGTGTTAAGGGCTTCGCTCAGGGGCGTGCCGGGCTGATACAGCCGGTATTCCGCCCCGCCGGCGCCGTCGGTCGGCACATACAGGGTGCGGTTTTCGGCCAGGGCCGCCAGCAGGCGGTCCATATCCTTCAGCAACAGGCTTTTCACGGTCAGTTCACGCCCCTTTCATGCACCACCGAGGGCTCGCAGTCCTCAAAGGTAAAGTCGGTCAACGGGCCCCGGGCGGCCACGTCTGCGCCCGCCTGGTAGGGGCCGTATAACTCGTTGATATCTTTAATAAACTTGCGGTTGAGCAAATGCAGCGGAATGTGTTGGGGGCACACCCGGGAGCATTCGCCGCAATCGGTACACCGGCCGGCCACGTGGAAAGCGCGGATGATGTGGAACAGTTTTTCTTCAAAACTGTCGGCCGGGGCGGTGTTGGCAATGCCCGACTGAGGATTGTCGAACACGCATTTTTCGCAGGTGCAGGCCGGGCAGGCGTTGCGGCAGGCGTTGCAGCGAATGCAGCGGGACAGTTCCCCCTGCCAGAACGCGTAGCGCTCGTCGGCGGTCATATTTTCCAGCTGTTCCACCATATCGAAGCGGTGGCTGTTTTGCACGGCGCCGTTTTCGCCCAGCAGTTCGTCGTAGGTAACGCACTGCTTGCTTTTGCAGTTGGCGCACCGTTCGGCCAGCGCGTCGGCCTTGGCCACGGTTTGGTCGCCGTAGAGGGTATGCACCGTAAAGGTATCGCCCCCGTCGGCAATGCCGGTAATGCCGGCCGCGCCGGCGGCCTTAAGGGCTTCCACGTCGGCTTTGCCTTCGCAGGGCAGGCCGATGGCATAAATATTTTCGCGCACCACCCGGTGTTCGGCGGTGAGCTGGTTGAGGCTATAGGTATCGCACGGCTTTAAAAACGCCAGCACCTTGCCTTCTTTGCGGCTTTCGGCCACCAGATACTTGGACAGGTTGGCCCCGCAAAAATCGTTGTATACGAAGGAGGCGTCCAGTTCGTCCGGCGAAGCGAACACGGCGGGGGTCACGTCGTAAACAAATTCGCCCCGCTGCCAGCCCAGCACGCGGTTTACCGTGCCGTCGGCCAGCAGTTCTTTGGCCCGGCGGATCATTGCTTCTTGCATCGCAAATCCTCCAATCGCTTGTTTTCGCCCAAACGGGTAACGGTGGCCACAAAATCGTTCATGGTGGCGGCAAACTTGGCGCCTTCGGCGGCCGAAACCCATTCTACCCGGGTGCGGTCCCGCTCAATGCCCAAATAGTCCAGCATGCTGAACAGCAGGGTCATGCGGCGGCGGGTATAGTAATTGCCGGTGGTGTAATGGCAGTCACCCGGATGGCACCCGCACAAGATCACCCCGTCGGCCCCCCGCTGGAAGGCCCGCAGCACAAACATGGGGTTTACCCGGCAGGAGCAGGGCACACGGATGATTTTAACGTTGGCGGGATAATTCAGCCGGTTGGTGCCCGAAAGGTCGGCGCCGGCGTAGGAGCACCAGTTGCAGCAAAAGGCCACGATGAGGGGCTTGAATTCTTTTTCGTTTACTTGCATATGGCATCCACCTCCGCCATGATCTGGCTGTTGGAAAATCCGTTCAGGTCCATTGCGCCCGAGGGACAGGCCACCGTGCAGGCGCCGCAGCCCTGGCAAACCGCCGGATTCACGCTGGCCACCCGCCGGATGGCGGTGGTGCGGTCGGGCATGCGGAATTCCTTATCCACATAGGTAATGGCGCCGTAGGGGCACACCTTTTCGCAAGACGAACAGCCGTTGCACATCATTTCGTTTGAATGGGCCACGCAGGGGTTGCCCTTGAGTTTATCTTTCACCAGCAGGCCGATGACCTTGGCCGCGGCGGCGCTGGCTTGCGACACCGTTTCGGGAATATCCTTGGGCCCCTGGCAGGCGCCGGAAAGGAAAATGCCGGCAGTGGGGCTTTCTACCGGGCGCAGTTTGGGGTGGGCCTCGGTGAAGAAATCGTTGGTATCCATGCTGGCGGTGAGTTTGGTGGCCAGCGGCCGGGCGGAAGCATCCGGTTCAATGGCGGCGGCCAGCACCACCAGGTCGGCGTTCAGCCGCAGCTGGCGGTTTTCGATCAGGTCCGACCCCTGCACCAGCAGGGTGCCGTCGGCCTGGGGCGCCACCTTGCCCACCATACCTTTTATGTAATGCACGCCGTATTCCTCCACCGCCCGGCGATAGAATTCATCAAAGTTTTTGCCGGGGGTGCGCACGTCGATATAAAACACATACACGTCGGTATCGGGATATTTTTCCCGGGTGAGCATGGCGTGTTTGGCGGTGTACATACAGCAAATTTTAGAGCAGTAAGATTTGCCCTTGCCCCCGTCGCACCGGGAGCCCACGCACTGCACAAACACAATGGTGTGGGGGTGCTTGCCGTCGGAGGGGCGCAGCAGGGTGCCGGCGGTGGGGCCGGCGGCGTTGGTGAGCCGCTCAAATTCCAGCGAGGTGATCACGTCGGGGCTTTGGGCGTAGGCAAATTCGTCAAACTGATCTAACTTGATGGGATTGTAGCCCGTGGCCACCACAATGGCGCCGTATTGTTCTTCTACCAGTTCATCCTGCTGGGTGTAATCGATGGCGCCGGCCTCGCACACGGTGGAGCACAGGCCGCACTTGCCGGTTTTCATTTTAATGCAATACGCGGGATCGATGGTGGCCACCTTGGGCACCGCCTGGGCGAAGGGAATGTAAATGGCCGAGCGGTTGTTCATGCCCAGGTTAAATTCGTTGGGCACTTTTTTCATGGGGCATTTTTCGGTGCACAGGCCGCAGCCGGTGCATTTTACCGGATCGACCATGCGGGCTTTTTTGCGGATGGTAACCGAAAAATTGCCCACAAAGCCCTTGACCTCTTCCACTTCGCTGTAGGCGTAAATATGGATGTTTTCATGCTGGGCGGCGTCTACCATTTTGGGGGTGAGGATGCAGGCCGCGCAGTCCAGCGTGGGGAAGGTTTTATCTAACTGGGCCATTTTGCCGCCGATGGTGGGCTGTTTTTCCACAATATCCACCGGAAAGCCGGCTTCGGCAATGTCCAGGGCGGTTTGAATGCCCGCAATGCCGCCGCCGATGACCAGCGCCCGCTTGGTAACGGGGCTTTCGCCGGGGGTGAGGGGGGCGTTGAGATGCACCTTGGCAATGGCGGCCCGCCCCAAAATAATGGCCTTTTCGGTGGCAACGGCCTTGTCCTTATGGATCCAGGAGCATTGCTCGCGGATGTTGGCGATCTCCACCATATAGGGGTTGAGCCCGGCCGCCGCCGCCGTTTTGCGGAAGGTGGCTTCGTGCATACGGGGCGAGCAGGAGCAGATGACCACACCGGTGAGCTTGTGGTCCCGAATGGCGTCTTTGATCAGATTCTGGCCTGCTTCGGAACACATATATTGATAGTCGGCGGCAAACACCACGCCCGGTTCGGACTTAAGGGTTTCGGCAACCTGTTTCACGTCCACCGTGGCGGCGATGTTGGAACCGCACCAACAAACGAATACGCCGATTCTTTGCAACGTTGTTCACATCCTCACTTACTGTATTTGCGATAGGCGCTCACAATGGCCTGCTGCGGCAAAGCGTCGTTGAGTTTGGGAGGGATATCCTCCGCGTGCAGATGATTTTGGTTTTGCTGGCGAATGAGCGCCAGGCGCACCCCTTCGATCAGATGGGCCGGTTCCACCTGGCGGGGACAGCGCTCCACGCAGGCAAAACAACTCAGGCACATCCACAGCGAATCGGAGGCCAGCAGCTGATCGATGCGGCCGTCTTCCACCATGGCCACAAACTGATGGGGATGGTATTCCATTTCATCATAGGCCGGGCAGGCGCCGGAGCACTTGCCGCACTTCATACACTTGCGGGGATTCACGCCGGATATGGCCAGGATCTGTTCTTTCAGCCGTTTTGTATCGCTCATGCCTCATCCTCCTCCACACCCAGGGCCCGGGCCAGCAGTTGGGTAAAATAATATACCGGCAGGGGGTCGGCGGCGTTTTGCCGCAGGTTATACATGCACAGCGGGCAGGCGGTGATGATGGCTTCGGCCCCGAAAGAGGCGGCCGAAGCGTTTATGGCGTTGCACCGCTTGCAGGCGTATTCCGGCGCTTCCATGGCCACGTAGCCGCCGCAGCATTCGTTGCGGTAGGGATAGGCCACGGGGGTGGCGCCGATGGCTTTGATAAAATCTTCCATAATGGCGGGGTTTTCGGGATCGTCCATAGCCAGCACAGCCGAAGGCCGCAGCAGCAAGCAGCCGTAATAGGGAGCGATCTTCATGCCCTTTAAGGGGTTGACCACCTGTTTTTTCAGGTTTTCAAAACCCACTACGTCCCGCAGCATTTCCAGATAATGGATCACCTTGGTTTCGCCGGTGTAGGGCTGTTCCGGCGCAAGGTAGTTGTTCACTTTGGTTTGCACGGCTTCGTCGGTTTGCAGGTCGTGATTCACCCGCTTTAACACGTGGTGGCAGGCCGAACACAGGGTGAGCAGATCCTGCCCCGCGTCCCGGGCGGCCATGAGCGCCCGCACCGATGAAAGTTTGGTGGCGATCTCGTCCTTAGCGATGGGATACACCCCGCCGCAGCACTGCCATTCGGGCAGTTCTTCCATGGTCACGCCCAGCTTGGCCGCCGCGCGGCGGGCGTAATCGTCCAGCTCCCGCGCTTTATTTTTTAACGTGCAGCCGGGATAATAACTGTAGGTCACAGCAAAAGGCCTCCTTATACCATTTCCTCGGGGTGGAACACCTCGTCAAACCGTTCGGCGGTGAGAAAACCCAACTGCACGCAGGCTTCTTTTAACGAGATGTTGTCTTGAAACGCTTTTTTGGCTGTCTTGGCGGCGTTTTCATAGCCGATGTAGGGGTTGAGCGCCGTAACCAGCATAAGGGAATTGTGCAGGTTGTGGTGCATTTTTTCCCGGTCGGCGGTAATGCCCACGGCGCAGTTGTCGTTAAACGAGATCATGACCTCGCCCAGCAGCCGGGCCGACTGCAAAAAGTTATAAATGCAAACGGGCATAAACACGTTCAGTTCAAAATTGCCCTGGCTGGCGGCCATGCCCACCGCCACGTCGTTACCCATCACCTGCACCGCCACCATGGTGACCGCTTCGCACTGGGTGGGATTGACTTTGCCTGGCATGATGGAAGAGCCGGGCTCGTTTTCGGGAATGCGGATCTCGCCCAGGCCGTCCCGCGGGCCGGAAGCCAGCCAGCGCACGTCGTTGGCGATCTTCATCAGGTCGGCCGCCAGCGCCTTTAAGGCGCCGTGAGCAAACACCAGTTCGTCTTTGGAAGTGAGGGCGTGGAATTTGTTGGGGGCGGTAATAAAATCTTTGCCGGTGAGCTCGGCCACCGCCGCGGCCACCGCCCGGTCGAACCCCTTGGGGGTGTTAAGGCCGGTGCCCACCGCCGTGCCGCCCAGCGCCAGCTCTTTGAGCGGGGGCAAAGCGATCTCCAGCAAATGCCGGTCTTTTTCCAGGCTGGTGCGCCAGCCGCTGATCTCTTGCGAAAAGGTGATGGGGGTGGCGTCCTGCAAATGGGTGCGGCCGCTTTTTACCACGCCTGCGTTTTCTTCTTCCAGCCGGCGGAAGGTGGCTGTCAGCCGGTCGATGGCGGGCAGCACCCGGTCTTCAATGGCCAGCACCGCCGCAATGTGCATGGCGGTGGGGAAGGTATCGTTGGAAGACTGGCTCATGTTGATATCGTCGTTGGGATGCAGCAGCTTTTGCCCGGCGATCTCGTTGCCCCGGTTGGCAATGACCTCGTTGGCGTTCATATTCGACTGGGTACCGCTGCCCGTTTGCCACACCACCAGGGGAAAGTGTTCGTTCAGCGCGCCGCTGATCACTTCGTCACAGGCCGCCGCAATGGCCGCCCATTTTTCGTCGGTCATTTTTTCGGGCTTTAGCTGATGGTTGGCCATAGCCGCCGCTTTTTTCAAAATGCCGAAGGCGTGGGTGATTTCCCGGGGCATGGTTTCAATGCCCACCCCGATTTTAAAATTCTGGTGGCTGCGCTGGGTTTGGGCCGCCCAGTATTTGTCGGCCGGCACCCGCACTTCGCCCATGGAATCGTGTTCCACACGATAGTCCATCAACAATCCCTCTTTTCTTAAATATCCAACTGCTTAATAACGGCTTTCAGGCTGTCGGCGCTGTGGCGCAGCAGGCCTTCCTCTTCGGGGGTGAGGGGAATGCTCAGCCGCCCGGTAAGGCCGGTGCGGCCCACCATGTTCAGCACGCTCAGGCACACGTCGTCCACCCCGTATTCCCCGTGCATCATGGAAGAAACGGTCATGGTGGTATCGATGCCGCCGAAAATGCACTTGCAAATGTAACACACCGAAACGGCTACCGCGTAAAAGGTGGCGCCTTTGCGTTCAATAATGCGCCCGCCCGATTCCCGGATGTATTTTTCGATCTGGCCGTGGTCCAGCACCGGGAAGGGACCGCTGGTGGTATCGGAAATAAATTCCTGGTAATGGTCGATATCGATATTGGCGATGTTGGCGATGGACCAGGGCACAAAAGAGGTGTCCCCGTGTTCGCCGAACACGTAAGCGTGCACGCTCAGCTGGTTGATCTGGTAATATTCCGAAATGCGGGAGCGCAGCCGGGCGGTGTCCAGTATGGTGCCGGAACCGATGATCTGGTTGGGCTTAAGTCCCGACCGCTTGTGGAACACGTAGGTCAGAATGTCCACCGGGTTGCTCACGATGATATAGATGGCGTCGGGGGCGTGTTTTACGATTTCGGGAATGATGGATTTGGTAATGTTCACGTTGGTTTGGGCCAGGTCCAGCCGGGACTGACCCGGTTTGCGGGCAATGCCGGAGGTGATGACCACAATGTCGGAATCCTTGGCGTCCCGGTAACTGCCGGCGTAAATGGAGACCGGCGGGCAAAAAGGCGTGCCCTGCCGGATGTCCAGCGCCTCGCCCAGGGATTTTTCCTGGTTCACGTCGATCATAACGATTTCCGTGGCGATGCCGCACACAGCCATGGTGTAGGCAATGGTGGAACCCACGCTGCCCGTGCCGATGATGGTGACCTTACTCATAGTAACCGACCTTTCTGCTTGATTGCCGAAAATGCGGCAAAAAATTCGTTGAAAAAACGCATGTTTTCGCGCGTGCGTATTCATATTATAGTATAAAGGATTGATAGAGATTTGTCAATATGCTTAAAGAAACTCTCAAAATTTGTGAAAGTTGCCCAACCTTTTCCGGCAACAACACGGGAATCTGTCCAATCTCTCGACGTTCTACCCCCTTTTCCGCCGGGAATCCGGTCCGTCTCTTGACAATAAACGCCCTTTTATACTATAATAAAAAATAATTATTCGCTGAAAAGAAGGCCCGCTTATGTTCTCAGCCGCCACCGACAAAACGCGACCCGTCTCGCCGGTTTTTTGCCGCCGGTGGGATTGGCTTGCCCTGTGCCTGGTGCTGGCGGCGGCGGTGGCGGCGTTTGCCCTGGCGGGCGGCTTTGCCGGTATTCCCGGCGCCGCGGCCGAAGTGCGGGTGGAAGGCCGGGCCGTGGCCCGGCTGCCCCTGACCCAAAACGCCACCTTGCCGGTAGAGCATAACGGCCATCACCTAACGGTGCATGTGGCTGACGGGCAAGTGTGGGTGAACGCCGACTGCCCCGACCGGCTGTGTGAAGGCATGGGTCCCGCCGCCCGGCCGGGCCAGAGCATTGTGTGCCTGCCCGCCGGCGTGAGCGTGACCGTGACCGGCGCCGCCGCCCCCGACGGGGTGGCCTATTAAAGGAGAGCGCCCATGAACGCCAGCCGCAAAACCGCCCTGTTGGGTATGCTGACCGCCGCCGCGGTGGCCCTTTCGTTTTTAGAAAGCCTGCTGCCGGTGCTGCCCTTTTTGCCCCCCGGCGCCAAGGCGGGTTTTTCCAACATTGTTACCATGTTTGCCGCCGGGTTTTGGGGGCCGCTGCCCGCGCTTACCGTGGCGGTGCTAAAATCGGGCTTTGTGCTGGTTACCCGCGGCGCCACCGCCGGCGCCATGAGCTTGTGCGGGGGGGTGCTTTCCACCCTGGTCATGTGGCTGTGCCTGAAAGGGCGCTGTTCCCTGCTCATCACCGGCGTTGCCGGCGCCATGACCCACAACCTGGCCCAACTGGGCGTGGCCATCGCCATGACCCAAACGCCGGGGCTGGTGTATTACCTGCCGGCGCTTATGCTGTTTGCCGTGGCGGCCGGCACCGTTACCGGCCTGCTGTTAAAGGCCGTTTGGCCGCCCCTTACTACCCTGGCCGACCGTTTGCTCGGCCCCAAAGAAAAGAGATGACGCGCGTTGCATGCCAAAACCGAACGTTTGTTAAAGCCCGCCTGCCGCTCCCGCGGCGGCGCCCGGGTGCCCCACAATAAAAACGCCGCCGAAAGCCCCACCCGGCACATTCCTCTGCCCGAAACGGTGGCGGTCCCCATGCGCCAGCACATCGGCGCCCCCTGCCTGCCGTTGGTTAAACCCGGCGACAAGGTGACCGTGGGCCAGCGTATAGGCGACGCGGACGCACCCGTGTGCGCCCCCATTCACGCCGGCGTTTCGGGCGAAGTGGTGGCCGTGGAGCCCCGCCCCTCTTACAGCGGCGCCATGACCGACACGGTGGTGATCGCCCCCGACGGTTTGCAAACCGACTGCCCCGATCTGCGGCCGGTTACGGTGAACACCGCCGAAGAACTGGTGCAAGCCGCCCGGGACTGCGGCCTGGTGGGGTTGGGCGGCGCCGGCTTTCCCACGCACATTAAACTGACCCCCACCCAAAGCCAGCCCATTGACACGCTCATTATCAACGCCGCCGAATGCGAGCCCTACATCACCTCCGATTACCGGGCCATTATGGAAGAAGCGCCCCTGATTTTGCAAGGCGTTTATACCCTGCTGCGGTGTTTGGGGGTGCAGCGGGTGATCATAGGGGTGGAAGACAACAAGCCCAAAGCCATAGAAGCCCTGCTGCGCATTGCCGCGGATGAACAGGATCTGCAAAACCGGGTGCAGGTGATGAAACTGCCCTCTCACTATCCCCACGGAGCGGAAAAGATTTTGGTGCTGGCCACCACCGGCCGCCGGGTGCCCATGGGCAAACTGCCCGCCAGCGTGGGCTGCGCCGTTATGAACATTACGGGTGTGGCGGTGCTGCAGCATTACCTGAACACGGGCATGCCCCTTACCCGCCGCCGGTTAACGGTAGACGGCCCCGCCGTGGCCGACCCCCAAAACCTGTGGGTGCCGGTGGGCGTTTCCATTCGCCACGTGCTAAACCAGGTGGAACTGATCGCCCCGCCCACCAAAATTTTAATGGGCGGGCCCATGATGGGCATTGCCCAGCTTTCGCCGGATATGCCGGTGCTCAAACAAAACAACGCCATTCTGGCGTTTGACGCCGCCCACGATCTTTCCGACAAACAGCAGGCCCCCTGCATCCGCTGCGGGCGGTGCGCGTCGGCCTGTCCCATGTCGCTTATGCCCACGCTGATCGAGCGGTTTGCCAAAATAAACGACGTGGAAAATTTGCGCCGCGTGGGCGTGGGCATTTGCATGGAATGCGGCAGCTGCGCTTACAACTGCCCCGCTCACCGGCCGCTGGTACAATATATGAGACTGGCAAAAGAAATCGAACGAAAGGGGCGCGGATAGAATGGAAATACCCAAGAAGCTGACCGTTTCGGCCTCTCCCCATTTGCACTGCGGCGAAAACACCCGCACGCTGATGCTGGACGTGTTGCTGGCGCTGGCGCCGGCCGCCGTTATGTCGGTGATTTTGTTCGGCTGGCGGTGCTTGCTGTTGATGGCCATTTCGGTTGCCGCCTGCGTCGGTTTTGAATACGGCGCCCGCCGGGTGCTGGGGCGGCCCAATTCCCTGGGCGATCTTTCGGCGGTGGTCACCGGGCTGCTGCTGGCCTTTAACCTGCCCGCCAACCTGCCCTGGTGGATGCCCGTTATCGGCGCCTTTGTAGCCATTGTGATCGTAAAACAGTTTTTCGGCGGCATCGGCCAGAATTTTGTGAATCCCGCGCTGGTGGGCCGCATTGTGCTGCTGGTTTCTTTTCCCGACGCCATGGCCCCGGCCGAATGGCCCCTGCCCCTGCCCTACATTGCGGGGGTAGATACCGTTACGGCGGCTTCTCCCCTGGCGGCGCTGGCCAACGGCACCGCCCCCTCTTTGCAGGAAATGTTCACCACCGCCACCGCCTATGATCCCCTTTCCATGCTGTTGGGTCTGCGGCCCGGCTCGCTGGGCGAAACCTGCGCGGCGGCCCTGCTGCTGGGCGGGCTGTATTTGTGCATTCGGCGAACGATCTCGCCGGTGATCCCCCTGGTGTTTATGGGCACCACGGCGGCCGTTACCTGGGCCTGCGGGCAAAACCCCCTGTTCCATCTGCTGGCCGGCGGGCTGATGCTGGGCGCCATTTTTATGGCCACCGACTACACCACCTGCCCCATCAATTTTAAGGGCAAGATCCTGTACGCCTTCGGCTGCGGCCTGCTCACGGCGCTCATCCGCCTGTTCGGCAACATGCCGGAAGGGGTTTCGGTGGCCATTGTGCTGATGAACATACTGGTGCCCCACATCGAGCGCATCACCACCCCCAAACCCTTTGGGTATGTGAAGCCTAAAAAAGAAAAGGGGGCGGCGCAATGAACTGGAAATCCGTCGGCAAGCCGACACTCACCCTGTTTTTGGTGTGCCTGCTGGTGACCGCCGCTTTGAGCGTGACCAATTATTTGACCAAAGACGCCATTGCCGCCGCCAAGGAACAGGCGGTGGCCGAAGCCATGGCCGGATTGCTGCCCGGGTGTGAATATGAGCCCCTGAACGAAGAGGCGGACGCGTATGCCGCCCGCCGGGCGGGGCAAACCGCCGGCTATATTTTTATTACCGAAGCCATGGGCTATAAAAGCAGCGTGCAGGTGATGACCGCCCTGGACGCCGCCGGCACGGTGACGGGCGTGCACGTGCTGGACTGCACCGACGAAAGCCCCGGCATTGGCCAGAAAGTGGGCACGACCCCCGCTTTTACCGACCAGTTTGCCGGCCGGCGGGAGCCGTCGGACGCGGTGGACGCCATTACCGGCGCCACCTATTCTTCCAAAGCCGTGTGCGACGCCGTGAACACGGCGCTGGAACGGTTTGCATCTGTTGCAGGGGGTGACGCATCATGAAACGAGCCTACGGCAAAGAACTCACCAAAGGCTTTTTGCGGGAAAACCCGGTGCTGCGGCTGTGCCTGGGCACCTGCCCCACCCTGGCCATCACCACGTCGGTGCTGGCGGGCGTGGGCATGGGCCTGGCCGCCACGGTGGTGCTCATCTGCTCCAACGTGGTCATTTCTCTGCTGCGCAAGGTCATTCCCCAAAAGGTGCGCATCCCGGCTTACATCACCATCATCGCCGGGTTTGTTACCATTGTGCAAATGATCGTGCAGGCCTATTTGCCCGCCATTAACGACGCGCTGGGCATTTATTTGCCCCTGATCGTGGTGAACTGCATTATTCTGGGCCGGGCGGAAGCCTTTGCTTCCAAAAACCCGGTGCTGCTTTCGGCGGTAGACGGCGTGGGCATGGGCCTGGGCTTTACCATGGCTCTGGCCGTGATGGGCGCCATTCGTGAAATTCTGGGCGCCGGCACCTTTTTGGGCATACAACTGCTGGACCGGCCTATGCTGATCTTTATTATGGCGCCGGGCGGCTTTTTTGTGTTCGGCATGCTCATCGCCGCCGCCAACGCCGTGGCCAAACGGCTGGGGCGCAAACCGGCGCAAAAAGCCGGCTGTGCGGGCTGTCCCGCGGCGGGCGCCTGCAACGGGTGCGAACAAGCGGGAGGTGACGCGGTATGAGCAAGCTGCTGGGCATTTTGGTGCTTTCCATTTTTGCCGAAAACTTTGTGCTGGCCCAGTTTTTGGGCATTTGCCCCTTTTTGGGCGTTTCCAAAAAGCTGAACACCGCCGTGGGCATGAGCGTGGCCGTTATTTTTGTTATGGTGCTGGCCACCGCCGTGACCTATCCCCTTTACGCCTGGGTGCTGGAACCCAACGGCATGGGCTATTTGCAAACCATCGCCTTTATTCTTATTATTGCGGCGCTGGTGCAGCTGGTGGAGATCGTACTCAAAAAGTACATTCCCTCTTTGTATAACGCCCTGGGCATTTATTTGCCCCTTATCACCACCAACTGCGCCGTGCTGGGCGTTACCATTCTGCACTTCACCAAGGGCTACACCTACGGCCAGGCGCTGGTGAACGCGCTGGGCTCCGGCGTGGGCTTTTTGGTGGCCATGGTGCTGTTTGCCGGCGTGCGGGAACGCATGGAATCCTGCGACATTCCCGACTTTCTCAAGGGCTTGCCCATCACCCTCATCGCCGCGGCGCTGGTATCGTTGTCCTTCATGGGCTTTTCGGGCATTGCCAACGCCCTGCTGGGTTAGGAGGCGACGCGTATGACATCGATCCTGATCCCCGTATTGATCGTGGCCGGCATCGGCCTGGTGGCCGGCGTGGGTCTTTCGGTGGCGTCGGTTTTAATGGCCGTGCCCACCGACGAGACCTTTGACCGGGTGCGGGAATGCCTGCCCGGCGCCAACTGCGGCGCCTGCGGCTATTCGGGCTGCGACGGCTACGCCAAAGCCCTTTCGTCCGGCCAAACCGAAAAAACCGGCCTGTGCGCCCCCGGCGGCGACGACGTGGCCCAAAAAGTGGCCGCCGCATTGGGGGTGGAAGCCACCGCCGCCGTGCGCAAGGTGGCGGTGATCCACTGCCGGGGCGACCGGAGCCTGGCCGAAACCAAAATGAACTACCACGGCACCAAAAGCTGCCGCACCGCCAAGCAGTTGTACGGCGGCGATAACGCCTGCCCCTACGGCTGCATCGGCCTGGGCGACTGCCGAAAATTCTGCCCCTACGGCGCCATTACCATGCAAAACGGCTTTCCCCTGGTGCATAAAGACGTGTGCAAGGGCTGCGGCGTGTGCGTGGCTTCCTGCCCCAAGGGGCTTATTTCGCTGGAGACCCTGGCCGACGTTTACACCGTGCGGTGCCGCAACACACAAAAAGGCGCCGCCGCGGTAAAAGTGTGCAAAGCCAGCTGCATCGGCTGCGGCATGTGTGTGAAAGCCTGCGAACGCGGCGCCGTTACGGTAACCGATTTTTGCGCTGTGATCGACCCGGCCCGCTGCATCGGGTGCGGCGCCTGCGCCGCCGTGTGCAAACGGGGCGCTATTACGCTGCAATAAAGGAGAAAACCGCCATGACCAACACCGAAAAATGGAACCAACTGGCCGGCCGCCTGAACGAAATACACGTGTATGAACGGTGCCTGGGCAAAGTGAATTACGATATGGAATGCTGCGCGCCGGCAGAAGGCATTGCCCCCGCCGGCGACGATATGGCCGTTTTGGGCAAGCGGCTGTATGAGCTCACCCACGACCCCGCCTATCAGGCGCTGGTGGTGGAACTGCACGAAAACGGCGCAGGGCTAACGCCGGTGCAGCAAAAAGCGGTGGAACATTTATACGACGATTACGCCCGCACCAAGAATTTTACCGCCGAATTTTCTTATGAAATGGACCTGGCCTTTAACCGGGCCTACGGCGACTGGCTGAAGGCCAAACAGCAAAAGGATTTTTCCCTGTTCCGGGATTCCTTCGCCGCGGTGATCGATTACACCCGCCGGAGCGTTGCCCTGCGGGACAAGCAGGCCGCCACGGTGTATGACACCCTGCTGGATGATTACGAAAAAGGCGGCTCTATCGCCGGTCTGGACGCTTTTTTTGACGCGGTGAAAGCCCGGGTGATCCCGCTGGTGCGCCGCATTCAGGCCGAAGGCAAGCCCATTCGCACGGATTTTCTCACCCGGCCGGTGCCCATTGCCAGGCAAGAGGCTTTTTCCCGCTATTTGCTGGCATTAGAGGGCCTGCGCCCCTCCGCCACGGTGCTGATGACCACCGAACATCCCTTCACCACCCACTTTGGGCCCCACGACGTGCGGGTGACCACCCATTATTACGAAGAAAACTTTATTTCCAACATTTTTTCCACCCTGCACGAAGGGGGCCACGCCCTGTTTATGCAAAACGAACCGGCGGTTTTGTATGAAAACTTTGCCGCCGACCGCATGACCAGCGCCATGCACGAATGCATTTCCCGCTTTTATGAAAACATCGTGGGGCGCAGCGAGGCCTTTATTCGCTTTGTTGCCCCCAAACTGCGGGAATTGAGCGGCGATACCTTTGCCGACGTGAGCGAACGGGAGCTGTTTGAAGCGGTGAACGTGGCCGAACCGGGGCTGATCCGCATGGACGCGGACGAACTGACCTATCCCCTGCACATCCTGGTGCGGTACGAGCTGGAAAAAGCCTTTGTGAACGGCCACATCACGGTGGACGAGATCCCCGCCCTGTGGAACGAAAAATACAAGGAATATTTGGGGCTGGACGTGCCCGACGACGCCCGGGGCTGTTTGCAGGACGTGCATTGGACCGGCTCTTACGGCTACTTCCCCTCCTACGCCCTGGGCAATGCCTACGGCGCCCAGATCCTGCACACCATGCAGCAGGAAATGGACGTGTTCGGCGCGGTGGAAGCGGGCGATCTGCGCCCCATTGGCAACTGGCTGACCGAGCGGGTGTTCGCCATCGCCTCCCTTTCCACGCCGGACGAATGGATCAAGGCCGTTACCGGCGAAGGGCTGAACGTAAACTACTATTTAGACTATCTGGAAAGCAAATTTACCCGCTTGTACGACCTGCAATAGATCTGCCCTCTTGACAAACAAGCCGCTCTATTATAGGATAGAGTGGCTTGATTCTTTTTTGAAGCAAAGGAGCCGGTTATGCGCATTCCCCTTTCCTCTCATTTTACCTACGGCAAACTGCTGCGGTTTGTGCTGCCGTCGGTGGGCATGATGGTTTTCACCTCCGTGTATTCGGTGGTGGACGGCTTTTTTGTATCGAACTACGTGGGCAAAACCGCCTTTGCCGCCGTGAATTTGATGATGCCCGTGCTGATTTTGCTGGGCGCGGTGGGCTTTATGCTGGGCACGGGCGGCGCCGCCATTGTGGGCAAAACGTTGGGCGAAGGACAGCCCGACCGGGCCAACCGCATTTTTTCGCTCATCATTTTCAGCGTGCTGGCCGCCGGGGTGGGCATGACCGGCGTGAGCCTGGTGCTGCTGCGGCCGGTGGCCGTGCTGCTGGGCGCCACCGGGCAGCTGTTGGAATACGCGGTGCTGTACAGCCGCATTATTTTGATCGCCAACACCTTTTTTATGCTGCAAACCACCTTTCAAACCTTTTTGATCACCGCCGAAAAATCCCGCATGGGGTTGTGGGTCACGGTGGGCGCCGGCGTGGCCAACATGGTGCTGGACCTGCTGTTTGTGGGCCGCTTCGGCTGGGGGCTGGCCGGCGCCGCCTGGGCCACCGCCGTAAGCCAGGCGGTAGGCGGGCTGATCCCCTTGGTGTATTTTTGCCTGCCCAACAACAGTCTGCTGCGGCTCACCCGGCCGTTGTGGCGGCTTTCGGTGCTGTTAAAAGCCTGCGGCAACGGGGCTTCGGAGCTGATGAGCAACCTGTCCGCTTCGGTGGTGAGCATGCTGTATAACTTTCAGCTGCTGCAGGCCGCGGGCGAAAACGGCGTGGCGGCCTACGGCGCCATTATGTACGTCAACTTTCTTTTCGCGGCGGTGTTTTTCGGCTACGATATCGGCTGTTCGCCGCCGGTGAGTTACCATTACGGCGCCGGCAACCGGCAGGAACTGCACAACCTGCTGACCAAAAGTTTGCGCATCGTCACCCTGGCCGGGGTGGGCATGGCCGCCCTCTCCTTTGGGCTGGCCGGGCCCTTCAGCCGCTTGTTTGTGGGGTATGACGCCGCCCTGTGCGCCATGACCCGGCAGGGCTTTCGGCTTTACGCTTTTTCGTTTGCGCTGTTTGGCGTTAACGTGTTCGCTTCGGCCTTTTTCACCGCTTTGAACAACGGCGGCGTTTCGGCGGTGCTTTCGTTCAGCCGCACGCTGCTGTTTCAGGTGGTGTGCATTTGGGTGCTGCCCCTGCTGTGGGGGCTAAACGGCATTTGGCTGGCCACCGTGGCGGCCGAAGGCCTTTCGCTGGCGGTCACCTTATTCTTCTTTTTCACCCGCCGCAGTCAATACGGCTATTGATTATGGCTTGCAAAACGCCGCCCGATCGGCTATGATAACAATGGAACGCTCAACAAAGGAGGCTATTGCCCATGGCACAACGTGGACCCCTGCAGCCGGAGGATTATGTGGAACCCCGCTGTTTGCTGTGCGATGAGCCCTACGGGGCCGCGCCTGCCGCCAAACCCATTCCCCAGCGGCGGGTGATAGAAAAAATGGACGATTATATGAGCCGGCGGGATTATGCCGGCGCCGAACGCCATTTGCTGTACTGGCTGGCGGAAGCCAAACTGGGGGGCGACCGGCGGGGCGAACTGCTGGTGCAAAACGAACTGATCGGCCATTACCGCAAAACCGCCAACCGGGACAAAGCGCTGGAAGCCATCAGCAACGCCCTGGCGCTGGTGGAAGAATTGGGGTTTGAAGGCACCATAAGCGCCGGCACCACCTATGTGAACGCCGCCACCGCCTACAGCGCCTTTGACCGGCAGGAGCAGGCGCTGGCTTTGTTTGAAAAAGCCCGGGCCGTGTATGAAGCCGCCCCCCAAACCCAACCCCAACTGCTGGGCGGGCTTTACAATAATATGGCCCTCACCCAGGCGGCCCTGGGGCGGTATGAAGAGGCTTACGCCTTGTATGACCGGGCCATGGACGCCATGAGCCGTGTGCCGGGCGGCGCGCTGGAACAGGCCATCACCTGCCTGAACCGGGCCAACGCGCTGGAAGCCCAACTGGGCATGGAAGCCGCCGAAGGGCAAATATTCGCCCTGACAGACCGGGCCTTTGCCCTGCTGGACACGGCCGACGCCCCCCGGGACGGCTATTACGCTTTTGTGTGTGAAAAATGCGCCCCCACCTTCTCTTACTACGGTTGTTTTGCGGCGGCGCAAACCTTGCAGGAAAGGGCGCGAGCGATTTATGAACGGACTTGAACTGGCGCGGGCTTATTACGAAACCTACGGCGCCCCCATGCTGCAAGAGCAGTTTGCCGATTTACTGCCCCATTTGGCCGCCGGCCTGCTGGGCAGCGGGTCGGAATGCTTCGGGTTTGACGACGCCCTTTCGCGAGACCACGATTTTGAACCGGGCTTTTGCCTGTTTTTGCCGGGGGAAGAAACTGTAGACCGGCGCGTCGCTTTTATGCTGGAGCGGGCCTACGCCAAACTGCCCAAGGAATTTGAAGGGATACAGCGGGCGACCTTGCAGCCGGTGGGCGGTCCCCGCCACGGCGTGCTGCGCATCGGTGAATTTTTCACCGAAAAGATCGGCTCGGCCGACGGCGTTCTCACCACGGCCCAATGGCTAACCGTGCCCGAAGCGGCATTGGCCGAATGCGTGAACGGGCAGGTGTTTTTTGATAACGCCGGCCTCCTCACCGCCCTGCGGGAACGGCTGGCTTATTACCCCGAAGACGTGCGCCGCAAAAAGCTGGCGGGCCACCTGCTGTTGATGGCCCAGGCGGGGCAATATAACTATCTGCGCTGTGTAGGGCACGGCGAAAACGCCGCCGCCCAACTGGCGGTGAATCAGTTTGTTACCAGCACGCTTTCGGTGCTGTTTTTACTCAACCGCACCTATCAACCCTTTTATAAATGGAGTTTTCGCGCCGCCCGGGCCCTGCCGGAACTGTCGCTGCTGCCCGAACTGCTGGAAGCCTTGCTGGTGGGTGATAACGAAGGCGACCAACCCCAAGCCAAGGCCGATATGATCGAAAGCATCGCCGCCGACGTGATCGACTGCCTGATGGCCCAGGGGCTCACCAAAGCCACGTGCGGCGATTTGGAAAAACACGCCTATTCGGTAAACGACGGCATTGCCGACCCGGCCCTGCGCAACCGCCACGTACTGGCGGCGGTGTAACCCGGCCGGTGTAACAGGAGGAAACGTATGAAACTGCACGGACTGCAAAAAATGACGCTGCTGGATTTTCCCGGCCACGTGGCCTGCACGGTGTTTTTGGGCGGCTGCGATTTTCGCTGCCCCTTTTGCCACAATTTTGAACTGATAGACGGCAGCGCCCCGCCCGTGATGGACGACGGCGAACTGCTGGCCTTTTTGCAAAAACGCACCGGCCTGCTGGACGGGGTGGCCATCACCGGGGGCGAGCCCTGCCTGCACCCGGACCTGCCCCAACTGATAAAAGCCGTTCGGGCGCTGGGCTACGCCGTGAAGCTGGACACCAACGGCTACCACCCCCATATGTTGGGGCCACTGTTGGCCGGCGGGCTGGTGGATTACGTGGCCATGGACATTAAAAACAGCCCCCAAAATTACGCCCGCACCTGCGGCCTGGAAACCCTGGATCTGGCCCCCGTGCGGGAAAGCGTAAATTTGCTTATGCAGGGCGATACCGACTATGAATTCCGCACTACGGTGGTGGACGAACTCCACGCCGAACAGGACTTTGAAGCCATCGGCCGTTGGATCGCCGGGGCCAAACAATACTATTTGCAATGCTTTACCGACCGGGATTCGGTGCCCTTCGGCAATCTGCACGCCCCCTCCCGTCAGGCGCTGGCCCGCTACGCCGCCATTGCAGGCCAATGGGTGCCCAACACCCACGTGCGGGGCGTGGACGGATTGGATTGACCGGTCAAAAATAAACAAGATATAGTTTTTTGAAAAAATTTGACCACAATATATTGACAAACGGACGATTTGATACTATAATGAGGATTGTCCTCACAAATCAAGCACAGGGAACTATACCAAAAGGAGAAAAAGGAAATGTATCAAGTCGTAAAACGGGACGGCACGGTCGTCGACTTTACCATCGCCAAAATCAGCGCGGCTATCACCAAGGCGTTTGAGGCGTTGGGAAAACAATATCATCCCAGCGTGATTGATCTTATCGCGCTGCACGTAACGTCGGATTTTGAAAGCAAGATCAAAAACGACCGCATTACGGTGGAAGATATTCAAGACAGCGTGGAAAAAGTGCTGTCTGAATCGGGCTACGCCGACGTAGCCAAAGCCTACATTTTGTACCGCAAACAGCGGGAAAAAGTGCGCAACGTCAACTCCGCACTGCTCAACTACAAAGATCTGGTAGACAATTACTTGAAGATCAACGACTGGCGCGTGAAAGAGAATTCCACCGTTACCTATTCGGTAGGCGGCCTTATCCTTTCCAACTCGGGCGCCATCACCGCCAACTACTGGCTCAGCGAAGTGTATGATGAAGAAGTGGCCGAAGCCCACCGCAGCACCGCTATTCACCTGCACGACCTTTCCATGCTCACCGGCTATTGCGCCGGCTGGAGCCTGAAGCAGCTCATTCAAGAAGGGTTGGGCGGCGTGCCGGGCAAAATCACCTCTTCCCCCGCCAACCACCTTTCTACTCTTTGCAACCAGATGGTTAACTTCCTAGGTATTATGCAAAACGAGTGGGCAGGCGCTCAGGCATTCTCTTCTTTTGACACATACCTCGCAC
>CADBNN010000067.1 GCA_902796075.1 Oscillospiraceae bacterium
ACCGACCGCACCGATTCGAATCCCCTTGCCAGCACCGGCAGCAGCGCGATGATGGAACTGACCTGGGCCACTATGCTGGCAAAATAGGATTGATACAGGGTAATGTCCCCGATGGGGATGATTTTTTTGTAGGCCAGAATGCCGGTAAAGGTCAAACAGCCAAGCTGGAAGATTTGAAAAGAGACCCAGCTGACCGCGCTGAACAGGGCGTTTAACCGGTCCAGCGCATAGGCGCTGCCCGCCTGCCGGAACAGCTGCTGATTCAGCCGGTGCAGGGCGGTGTGTTCCAGCCCGTGGGCCTTGGTGATGGGCACCAGGTCGATCATTTCGATCACCTGGGCGGAGGTATTTTCCACTTCGTGCCGGTAATCGGAATTCTGCCGGATGAGTTTTTTGCGGAACACCATCATGATCACCACCGCGCAGGGCACCGTGATGAGAAAGAACAAAAACACCACCGGGCTGCGTGACAGGGTAACGGTAATGGCTGTGACAAGGCTGAACACAATGGCCACCACGTTCACCGCCAGGCTGGAAGCCAGCCCTTCAATGTTTTCCACGTCCCGCATGATCTTAGACTGGATCTTGCCCGACTTCATTTCTTTATGGAACGCGATGGAAAGCTGCTGCAGTTTGCGGGCCATGGCCGACCGCAGCCCCAGTTCCACCCGGCGAATGGCCAGGCTGCGGAATTTGGTGCACAAATAGGTGGTCAGCACGTTTTGCAGCAACAGCAGCGCCATCACGCCCGCGTTGATGAGCAGGGCCGAAAGATCGTACCGTTCGGCGTAGGTGGCGATGTTGATGATGTTGGACGTAACGATGGGCATCACCACCACGGGGCTGTATTGCAGCACATAAAAAAACACCGACTTAAGCAACGTCCAATAATTCCCCTGAAAGATCTTAAGCAAGACCTTCAAGGGATTATGCTCGTTTTCAAACGAGCGATAAAACGCAGACGGCGTTTGCAAGTCGGTTTTTTCCTGGGTGAAATCCGTATGTTTCATAGCCATTCCCTCCGGATCCCATAGAAACGGTATTCAGTTTGGGGCAATTATAACATACCCGCCTGAAATGTCAATAGATTTTGCCCATTTTATCGGCTTTTACGCGCAAAAAACGCCGCCCGCTCAGCCGAGCGGACAGCGTGTGACAGAAAGAAACGTTTACCGGGCTTTGCCCACGGCTTTTTGCAGGGTGTGCAGGGCGTCGCCCGCGTCCAGCGCGCCGTCGTCGTCCCAGTCGGCCAGAGCGAAGGCCAGTTCGTCGGCGATTTCCGCCTTTTGCACCGCGTGTTTCAAGGTGAGCAGTCCGTCCACCGCGTTCACCTGACCGTTCAGGTCCGCATCGCCGGTGGTGGTGAAAGAAAGTCCCAGCAGTTTTGGCAGATCCAGCGTTTCAAAAGGATTGTCCGTGCCCTTGTATTGCCAGCCGAACAGACGCACCGACATAAGGCAGTAAGGCGACTTGGAAACGGCCAGTTCCGCCGAGCAGGTGTATGGATCCCCCGCCGGCGGCCTGCGCCGAATGTACTGCAAATAAGCGGCCGGTGAGCCGGCATATTCGCCAACGGCGGCACGGTCGAAAAACAGGCCGTAGGTCTTGCTTTCGGTTTTGACGATCGCGGGCGCGGCCACCACGCCGGTATTGTACACCATAACGCTTATGGCTTCTTCATACCGGCAGGCGGCCAGCGGCTGCGATTGGATTTGCATGGGGTCGCCGTGATGGGTGAGCATGAGTTGCTGAAAGGGAGAAAACCGTTCGGCCAAAAAAGCGCCGGTAATGGGCGGATGTGCGCCCACCACCACGTGGCCGGAAAACAGTTCGGTTTCTACCTGATAATCCCAGCAGCACACGCCGGAAAGCAGCATTTTAAACCCTTCCAGTTCGGCATGGCCCTGCCACAACGGCAGCCAATAGGCATCGCCGAATTCATCCTGTTTGATCTCCCGCAAACAATCCAGCATGGTCAATGCCGCCGGCTCTTCGGCCGCCTGTTCCGCCGCCGCGGGCAGGGCCGTGCAACACAGCAGCGTCAGGCACAACAGCATACATAACAGTTTTTTCATGACTCATACCTCCGTTTTGTTTTTGGGTCTTTCCGCTTCCATCTTAAGCACAAAAAGGCAAATTTGTCAAGCATTTTGGGCAAAAAAGCGACTCTACTCTTTTTTGTTCACAGTTTGTTCATAATTTGTTCACAGTTTGTTCACATTTGGTCCGGCATGTTGCACAAAAACCGGGGCGAATTTTTGACACATAAAAAATATCGCCCTGCCG
>CADBNN010000068.1 GCA_902796075.1 Oscillospiraceae bacterium
ACGGGAAACCACAGTTCGCCTACCGCATCGTTTGATTTAAGCTGCGCTATGACCTGCGCGGCGGTCAACGGCGTTTGCTCTTCCGCCACGGCGGGCAGGGCCGCACCGCACAGCAGCGTCAGGCATAATACCGTGCAAATCAGGTTTTTCATAGCTCATACCTCCGTTTCGTTTTCGGGTTTTTCCGCTTCCATCTTAAGCACAAAATCGCAAATTTGTCAAGCATTTTGGGCAAAAAAGTAACTCTACTCTTTTTTGTTCACAGTTTGTTCACATTTGGTTCGGCATGTTGCACAAAAACCGGGGCGAATTTTTGACACATAAAAAGTTGCAACGCAAAAAGCCGCCGCATTGAAAGCGGCGGCTTTGGGGTTTTATGAGGGGATCAGTCGGCGTAATCGTAGCCGGTTTGAATGGCCTTGCGGTTGATATCGAACAGGTCGGCGTGCTTGGCCGAAACCACTTTTTTCAGCGCGTCTTCCACATGGTCAAAGGCAATGGCGTCACACCGGCGCATGAGCTGGCCGGCCATGACCATATTGGCCAGGGTGGGCGCGCCCATTTGGTTGGCCAGCGCCGTGACCGGAATGGCAACGGCCGTTACGTCGGTGCGGCGCACCGGGCGCTGGATGAGGGTGCTGTCGATAAAGATCATGCCGCCGGGCACCACCGCGTTTTCATACTTGTCCAGCGAGGGCAGGTTGAGGGCGATGAGCACGTCCGGTTTGGAAACGATGGGCGAGCCCACCGGCGTATCACTGAGGATAACGCTGCAGTTGGCGGTGCCGCCCCGCATTTCCGGTCCGTAAGAAGGCAGCCAACTGACCTGTTTGCCTTCCAGCAGGCCTTTATAGGCCAAAAACTTGCCCACAAACAGCACGCCCTGGCCGCCGAAACCGGCAATGAGAATTTGGGTCGTCATCAGGCTTCCTCCTTTGCGGTTTTATCTTTATAGACCCCCAGAGGATAATAGGGGATCATGTTGGTTTCCACCCATTCCAGCGCCTTTTGGGGCGTCATGCCCCAGTTGGTGGGACAGGAGGACACCACTTCTACCAGCGAAAAGCCTTTGCCTTCCACCTGGTTGCGGAAGGCCTTTTCAATGGCCTTTTTGGCGTTGCGCACGTTTTTAACGTTGTTTACCGCCACCCGGGTGATGTAGGTGGGGCCGTCCAGCGCCGCCAGCAGCTCGCACACCTTCACCGGATAGCCGGCGGTGGCTACGTCTCGCCCGTAGGGGGAGGTTTGGGTGACCTGCCCGGGCAGCGAGGTGGGGGCCATTTGGCCGCCGGTCATGCCGTAAATGGCGTTGTTGACGAAAATGATGGTGATATTTTCGTTGCGGGTGGCGGCGTGGACCGTTTCGGCCATGCCGATGGAGGCCAGGTCGCCGTCGCCCTGATAGGTGAAAATAATATTTTCCGGCATGGAACGCTTAAGCCCCGTTGCCACCGCCGGCGCCCGGCCGTGGGCGGCTTCCACCATATCGCAGGCAAAGTAATTATAGGCCATAACGGCACAGCCCACCGGCGCCACGCCCACGGTGCGGCCTTCAATGCCCAGGGTATCGATGGCTTCGGCCACCAGCCGGTGGATGATGCCGTGGGTACAGCCGGGACAATAATGGAATTCCGCATCGGTCAAACTTTTGGGTTTTTCAAACACAACAGCCATCAGTCATTCCCTCCGTTCTGCTCCATAACGGTTTGCATGATTTGTTCCGGGGTGGGGATCATGCCGCCCGCCCGGGAACACAGCACCACCGGCTTGCGGCAGTTTTCGGCCAGGCGGATATCTTCGATCATTTGCCCCATAGACAATTCCACCGAAATAAAGGCCTTGACCTGTTCCGCCGCCCGGGCAATGGGCGCCTTGGGGAAGGGCCACACGGTGATGGGCCGAATGAGCCCCGCCTTGATACCTTGCCGGCGCAGGGCGTCTACCGCGTTTTTGGAGACCCGCGCCGCAATGCCGAAGGCCACCAGACAATAGTCGGCGTCTTCCATGCAATAGCTTTCATACCGCACTTCGTTTTCTTCCACCTGACGGTAGCGGGCAAACCGTTCTTCGTTGGTGCGTTCCAGCTCTTCCGGCACCAGATACAGAGAATTGACGATGTTGTGGGGCCGCTTGTTTTGGGTGCCGGTGACCGCCCAGGGCTTGGCCACCGTGTGCACCTGCTCTTCGGGCAGCAGCACCGGTTCCATCATTTGGCCCATGGTGCCGTCGGCCAGCAGCATGGCGGGCATGCGGTATTTATCGGCCAGGTCAAAGGCCAGGCTGGTCAAATCGGCCATTTCCTGCACCGAAGCGGGGGTGAGCACGATCAGGTGATAATCGCCGTGGCCGCCCCCCTTGGTGGCCTGAAAATAGTCGGACTGGGAAGGCTGAATGCCGCCCAAACCGGGGCCGCCCCGCTGCACGTTGACAATGAGGGCCGGCAGATCGGAGCCGGCAATGTAAGAAATGCCTTCCTGCTTAAGGGAAACGCCGGGCGAGGAGGAGGATGTCATGACCCGCTTGCCGCTGGCGGCCACGCCGTATACCATGTTGATGGCGGCCACTTCGCTTTCGGCCTGCAGAAACACGCCGCCGATTTTGGGCATGCGCTTGGCCATATAGGCGGCCACTTCGGTTTGCGGGGTGATGGGATAGCCGAAATAATGACGGCAGCCGGCGCGGATGGCCGCTTCGGCAATGGCTTCATTGCCCTTCATCAATACTTTTTCTGCCATAACGCACCCTACCTTTCCACCGTGATAACGCAGTCGGGACACATGGTGGCGCAAAACGCGCAGGCGATGCATTGCGACTGATCGGTCATACGGGCGGGACGGTGTCCCTTTTTGTTAATGGTGTCTTTTGCGATCTCGATGATGCCTTTGGGGCAAGCGTCCACACAAAGGCCGCAGCCCTTGCACAGGTCGGTTTGAAAGGTTACCTTTGCCATCGTGATCCTCCTTTAATAGTATTTCTTTTGCAAGGTGAGGGGAAACCAGTCGGCCCGGGCCAGCGACTGTTCGGCGGCGGTGAAGGCCATCGGCAGGCCGCTTAAAGCGGCGAGCTGTTTGGCTTTTGGCCGGGTGGCGGCCACGTGGGCCGCGGTGGTTTCCGCCCCCAGGTTGGAATTGTTGATAATGGCCGTGGCGGGCAGGCCGCAGGCGGCTTCGATCTCCCGCAGCACGGTGAGCGCTTCTTCGGGCGTTGGGGTGAGCGGCCGGTAAAAATTCACCACAAAAAACATGTGGTAATCGTTTTCCTGCCGGATGTAGGGCACGTAGCGGCCCAGGGCGTAGGCCCCCCGGTCGTCGCCCCCCACGTCCAGCACGGCGTACCGGTCGGTATTCTGCACCAGGGCGTAAGCCTGCGCCGGCAGGGCGGGCAGGTCCACGTTGCTGCCGGCAAAGGGCAGCGATACCACGTCGATTCCCGCCGCCGTCAGTTCGGCTTCGCTGTCTTTGGTGCGAAAATAAGGGTTCACAATGTCCAAATCGGCAATAGCCACCGGGTGGCCGGCACGCCGCAGCCAAAGGGCATAATTCACCGCCAAATTGGTTTTGCCGCTGCCGTAATGCCCGCAAAACAGACTAACGCGTTTGGGGGCTAACATACGGTATGGCACCAGTCGGCCGGGTCGGGCCGTTTGCCCCATTGAATGCCGGTGAGTTCATCATACAGCCACTGGGCCACCGGGCCGATGGCGCCGCCGTTGACGGTGTATTCCTTATCCTGATAGCTCAACCAGCCGATGGGCGAAATAACCGCCGCCGTGCCGGTGCCCCAGGCTTCTTCCAGGGTGCCGTTTTGGGCCGCCGCAAACAGTTCGTCTACCGAAAGCAGCCGTTCGCTTACGGTATAGTCCTTGGCCCGCAGCAGTTCAATGCAGGACTTGCGGGTGATGCCGGGCAGCACCGAACCGGTGAGTTTGGGGGTAACGATCTCGCCGCCGATTTTGAACATGACGTTCATGGAACCCACTTCTTCAATATATTTGCGTTCCACCCCGTCCAGCCACAGCACCTGGGTAAAGCCCTTGGCTTCGGCCCGCTGGCCCGCCCGCAGGCTGGCCGCGTAGTTGCCGCCGCATTTGGCGTAACCCGTGCCGCCGCGCACGGCGCGCACGTCTTGGGATTCAATGGCGATTTTGACCGGGTTGATCCCCTCGGCATAATAGGCGCCCACCGGTGAGCAGATGACCGCAAAGGTGGCCTGGCTGACGGCGTGCACGCCCAAATGGGGATCGTTGCCGTAGGTGAAGGGGCGAATGTAAAGAGAAGTGCCCTCCGAATGGGGGATCCAGTCTTTTTCCAGTTCCACTAACGTGTCCAGAATTTCCACAAAATCGTTTTCATCGATTTGCGGCAGGCACAGCCGCTCGGCCGAATCGTTCATGCGGCGGGCGTTTTCATAGGGGCGGAACATAATGATCTGCCCGTTGGCGCCGCGATAGGCCTTCATGCCTTCAAAAATTTCGGCGCCGTAATGAAACACGGTGGAAGCGGGATGCACGGGAATATAGTCGAAGGGAACGATGCGGGCGTCGTGCCAGCCCTGCTGCGGATCATAGTCCATTAAAAACATGTGGTCGGTAAAGATCCGGCCAAAGCCCAGTTTGGTTTCGTCTGTGGGCTTTTGCTTCGGGTTTTGGGTTTTGGTCACGGTGATTTGCATAATAACAACTCCTTTATCCTTCACAATTATAATTCACTGCGTATGATCTTGCCGCTGACCGTTTTGGGAAGGGATTCCCGAAACACCACAATGCGCGGGTATTTGTAGGGGGCGGTATGGGTCTTTACGTAGTTTTGAATTTCTTTTTTCAGTTCCTCGGTGCCTTCGGTGCCGGCCACCAGCACAATGCTGGCCTTTACCACCTGGCCCCGCACCGGGTCGGGCGCGGCAGAAACGCCGCATTCCAGCACATAGGGCAGTTCCATAATAACGCTTTCGATCTCAAAAGGCCCGATGCGGTAACCGGACGATTTGATCACGTCGTCTACCCGGCCCACGTACCAGAAGAAGCCGTCTTCATCCCGCCAGGCGGTATCGCCGGTGTGGTAATACCCGTCCCGCCAGGTTTCGGCGGTTTTGGCTTCGTCCCGGTAATAGCAGGTGGCCAGGCCGAAGGGCCGGCCGTCCTTGATGTTGATGACGATTTCGCCCACTTCGCCGTCGGGCACTTCGTGTCCGTCCGGGTCCACCAGATGCACGTCGTAAGTAGGCGATGGTTTGCCCATGGAACCGATCTTCATGGGCGCGCCGATCAGGTTGCCGATGATCATGCCGCTTTCGGTTTGGCCGAAGCCTTCGTGGATCTGCAGGCCGGTGAGTTTTTCAAACTGCCGGTACACTTCCGGGTTAAGGGCTTCGCCGGCGGTGGACATGTGCCGCACCGATGAAAAATCGTATTGGGACAGGTCCTGCTTGATCATCATGCGCAGCATGGTGGGGGGCGCGCAGAAGGTGGTGATGTTGTATTTGGCGAACATGGGCAGAATATCGGCGGCGTCAAACCGGTCGAAATCATACACAAAGATGGCGGCTTCCGCCAGCCACTGGCCATACAGTTTACCCCAGGCCGCCTTGGCCCAGCCGGTATCCGAAATGGTGAAGTGCAGGCCGTTGGGGTCTACCGTTTGCCAATATTTGGCGGTGTGGAACTGGCCCAGGGGATATTTGAAGTTGTGCACCGCGATTTTGGGATAGCCGGAGGTGCCGGAGGTGAAATACATGAGCATCATATCGTCGCCGCAGGCCGCGTCGGCCGGGCGGGCAAAATGGGTGCTGAACAGGGGATATTCCTCATCCAGCGTGCGCCAGCCTTCCCGGGCGCCGTTCACGATAAGCTTGTTTTTCAGTTCCGGGCAGCGGGCCGCCGCCAGATCGACCTGGTGGGCGGTGTCGCCGTCGGCCGTGCAGATGATGGTGGTAACGCCCGCCGCGTTAAAGCGATATTCCAGATCGTGCTCTTGCAGCTGGTAGGTGGCGGGAATGGAAATGGCGCCCAGTTTTTCCAGCGCGATGGTGATGGGCCAGAACTGAAAATGCCGTTTGAGGATGAGCATGACCCGGTCGCCCTTTTGAATGCCCAGCGATTTGAAATAGTTGGCGAACTGGTTGGACATTTTTTTCATATCCTTAAAGGTGAAGCGGCGTTCGGTCTTATCCTGCGCCACGTACAGCATGGCCAGTTTGCCCGGCTCCCGGTCGGCCAGGGCGTCCACCAGATCGTAGGCAAAATTAAAGGTTTCGGCGTTTTGGATATGAATGGCGGTGGGGGTGCCGTTTTTGTCAAATTCGGTTTGAATATACTTGTGGTAAATGCGCTTTTTGGAATCGGCCTGCACCCGGGCGGGGGCGGCGGCTTCTTCCCGCACGGGCGCCAGTTCCGGAATGGGGGCGCCGGTGGGGTTGAGCACAATGGCGTAAAACTCACAGTCCTTGCCGTTCACGGCGATCATGCCGTGGGGGGTGGCGGAATCGTAATAAATGGTGTCGCCGGGGTTGAGGGTGGTGCGGTGTTCGCCCACCTGCACCAGCAGCTGGCCGCTTATCACAATGTCCAGCTCCTGCCCTTCGTGGCTGGTGAGTTCGATATCTTTGTGCTGGGCGTCTTCGTTATAGGGGCTTTTCACATACAGGGGTTCGGCAATGCGGTTTTGAAAGGCATAGGCCAAGTTGTAATAGGTCATGCCGTGGGCGTTGGCGATCTCCTGTCCGGCGCCGGCGCGGGTGACGATCATGGACTTCAGCGTGGGGCTGCGGCCTTCGATAATATCGGTCACGTCCACGTTGAGCGCCAGGGCGCAGCGATAGATGAAAGCGAAATTCAGATCGCTTTCGCCCGCTTCACAGCGCATATACTCTTCGTTGTCCACCCCGGTTTTGGCCGCCATTTCGTAGGTGGTAAGGCCTTCGATCTCACGCAGTTCTTTGATTCTGCCTGCCATTTCCTGAATTTTAAAATCCAGACCGGTCATTTGTGCCATATTTCTCTCTCCTTTGCGGGGGGGCAAAACCAAAAGCCCGCCCCAAAGCTGAAATACTTTGAGACGAGCTTATAAAACATAAACCCGCGGTACCACTCAAATTGCGCTTTCGCGCCACTCAGGCTCCAACAAGCCGTAGGCCTTTTCGCGGCCGTGACGGGAAGGTTCTACTGATCCCCGGCGGGGACGTTCTTCCTTCCGGCTCAGAAGCTACAGCCGCGGGAGCCTTCCGACCGCTCGCACCAACCGCGGTCTCTCTGGGGGAAGTCCGGCCCGAAGCCCTCTTCTTCAACGCCTTGCTATGAAATTGATGAAACTATTGTAATGCAATCCACCCGGTTTGTCAAGCGAAAAATGCAAAATTTTCGCAAGGAGCCGTGCCTGCGGTTTTTCCAACGCCCTTTGGCGCAGGGGGGTCACAGCATATTGCGCCGGATCTTGCCGCTGATGGTTTTGGGCAGTTCGTCCCGGAAGACCACCAAACGGGGATATTTATAGGGGGCGGTGTGGGCTTTTACGTAGTTCTGGATCTCTTTTTTCAGCGCCTCGGTGGGCTCGGTACCTTTTGTGAGCACCACGCTGGCTTTTACGATCTGGCCCCGCACCTCGTCCGGCGCGGCCGAAACGCCGCATTCCAGCACGTAGGGCAGCTCCATAATAACGCTTTCGATCTCGAACGGCCCGATGCGGTAGCCGGAAGACTTGATGATATCGTCTACCCGGCCCACGTACCAGAAGTAGCCGTCTTCATCCCGCCAGGCGGTATCGCCGGTGTGATACAGGCCGCCTCGCATGGCTTCGGCGGTTTTTTCGGGGTCTTTGTAATACTCCTTGAACAGGCCGGGCGGGCAGCCGTTGGCCAGCCGCACCACGATTTCGCCCACTTCGCCGTTGGAAACCGGGTTGCCCTGAGGATCCACAATGTCTACGTCGTATTGCGGCGACGCCTTGCCCATGGAGCCGATGCGCACCGGCGTGCCGGCGAAATTGGCCACCGTTAAGGTGGTTTCGGTCTGGCCGAAGCCTTCCATGACCTCCAGCCCGGTGGCTTTTTCAAACTGGCGGGCCACTTCCGGGTTAAGGGCTTCGCCGGCGGTGGTCATGTGTTTAACAGAGGAAAAATCGTATTGGGACAGGTCTTCTTTGATCATCATGCGCAGCATGGTGGGCGGCGCACAGAAGGTGGTAACATGGTATTGGGCAAACAGGGGCAGAATGTCGGCCGCCGAAAACCGGTCGAAATCATACACGAACACGGCGCCTTCGCACAGCCACTGGCCATACAGCTTGCCCCACAGCGATTTGCCCCAGCCCGTATCGGAAATGGTGAAATGCAGGCCGTCCGGCTCGCAGCAATGCCAATATTTGGCGGTGAGAAAATGCCCCAGGGAATAGGTGTGGGCGTGGGCCACCATTTTGGGCTGGCCGGTGGTGCCGGAGGAAAAGAACATAAGGGCCACGTCGTCGCCGCCGGGGGTGTCGGCCGTGCGGGCAAAATGACTGGAAAACCGCTTGTATTCGGCGTCAAAATCATGCCAGCCTTCCTTTTGGCCCCCCACCAGCACGCAGGTGGTAACGGTGGGGCTGTTGGCCATGGCCCGGCGGGCGATGTCGGCGGTGTCGCCGTCGGCCGTGCACACAATGGCTTTGACCCCCGCCGCGTTGAAGCGGTATTCAAAATCATGCTCTTTTAACTGGTAGGTGGCGGGAATGGCCACCGCCCCGATCTTGTGCAGCGCCAGCATGGCAAACCAGAACTGGTAATGCCGTTTTAGCACCAGCATCACCTTGTCGCCCTTTTGAATGCCCAAAGAAGCAAAATAGTTGGCGCAGCGGGCCGATTCCTTTTTCATATCGGCAAAGGTAAAGCGCCGTTCCTGCTTGTTCCGGTCCAAATGCACCATGGCCAGCTTTTCGGGATAGCGCCGGGCAATGGCGTCCACTCCGTCAAAGGCAAAGTTATACCGTTCGGTATCGGTAAAACTCACGGCTTCAATCACGCCGTTGGCGTCTTCGCGGCAATGCACATATTTTTCGCACAGCAGGGCGTGGTGAGGCCGGGCGGCGGCCACGCTTTCCCGCTCGTCGGCCGGCTGGGTCTTTTCGCCGGGCAGCACCACGGCGCAAAACACGCAGTCGGCGCCCTCCACGGCGATCATGCCGTGAGGGGTGGAGCTGTTGTAGTAAATGCTGTCGCCCTCGTGCAGGATCTCCTGGTGATCCCCCACCTGCACCTTCAGCGCGCCGGAAAGCACCAGGTCGAATTCCTGGCCGTCGTGCTTGATGAGGTGGATGGGTTTGTTTTGCAGCTCTTCGGAATATTCATACCGCACCCAGTAGGGCTCGGCGATCTTGCTTTTGAATTTGGGGGCCAGGTTTTGGATCATAATGCCCTCTTCCCGGGCGGTTTCGTGCCCCTGCCCCTTGCGGGTAACGGTGTAGGAAGAAAGGCGGGCGGTGTGGCCTTCCAGCAGTTCGGTGAGTTCGATGCCGAATACCAGCGCGCATTTGTGAATGAAAGAAAAGGACAGATCGCTGCCGCCGCTTTCGTAGGCGGCGTACTCTTCGGGCGTCACTTCGGTGCGGGCGGCCATTTCGGTTTGGGAATAGCCCAAGATCTCACGCATTTCCCGAATGCGGAAGGCCACCTCGGACAACCGGACCGCTGTTTCTGTACTGCTCATGCTGTTTGCCTCCTTTAACAAAAAACAAAAACCCGTCTCAAATCACTTTGAGACGAGTTTGAAAAATTTAACCCGCGGTACCACTCAAATTGCGCATACGCGCCGCTCAGGCTCTAACAAGCCGTAGACCTTAACGCAGTCGTCACGGAAGGCGCCTACTGACCCCCACGGGTGTTCGGACCTTCGGCTCGGAAGGGATGGGATGCCTGAACGCCCTGCCGCCGGGATCACACCCTCCCCGGCTCTCTGTGCGCAGCGCGGTTCGCTCCGTCTTCGTCATTGCCTTTGGTATTGAATTGAGTGCATTGTACCACCGTGTTTTTGGTTTGTCAAGCATTTTTTTGCAAAAAAAGGCCGCCGGGCAACACCCGACGGCCGAAACAAGGGATGTGTTATTGCAGGGGGATGGTAACTTTCTCAACCGTCAGATACGGAATGA
>CADBNN010000069.1 GCA_902796075.1 Oscillospiraceae bacterium
GGCATAAGGCGCAATTCAATTCACGGCGAAGCCAAATCATGCCGCAAAGCGGCAATTCATGACGGCGAAGCCGTCAATTCATAAAAAATACAAGCTGAGAAAAACGATCTGTTTTTGATCACTTATCTCAGCTTGTTTTTTAACTGCGCACTTACTCACCACGCTGATAGGAAGCGAGAATACTGCCTTACCACGGTCGGGCTGTTACACCGAAAGCGTTTGTACCCTATTAAAAACGGGAACGAAATCAGCCAATGCGGCCATACAAGGGCGTATCGGCCTGGTCTTTCTTTTGTTCCCGGCCGGCGTCGGCTTGGGTCGCGCGCGGCGCACGATCCCGATCCCGCGGGCCGCGGCCCCGGTTGTTATAACCGCCGCCACGCCGGCTGCCCCGTTCGGTGCCGATGACCACCCGGCGGTTGGGTTCTTCGCCCACCGACCAGGAGGTGACCCCTTTCACGTCCTGCACCGCCGTGTGGATGATGCGGCGTTCATAGGGGTTCATGGGTTCCAGCGTCATATTGCGGCCGTTTTTAAGGGCCTGGTTGGCCATGCGGCGGGCCAGCGAGCGCAGGATGCGTTCCCGCTTTTCCCGATAGTCGCCGATGTTGAGGGTGATGCGCTGATATTCGCCATCGCCCTTATTGGCCACCAGCATGGTGAGATATTGCAGCGCGTCCAGCGTTTCGCCCCGGCGGCCCACAATGGCGCCCAGATGATCCCCTTCCAGCACAATGGCAAGGTTGCTGCCCAGTTGGCCGGTGGTGAGGGTGGCTTCTATCTCCATACAGCCCAGCACCTGCTGCACAAAAGCGGCGCCGGCTTCCACAATGGCTTTTTGGGTTTCGTCCGTTACCGGCACCAGTTCCAGTTTGGGCTCTTCGGCCGGTTCTTCCGCCCGGGCGGGGGCGGGTTGTTCGCCCTTTTCGGCCTTGGCGGGCTTTTGGGCGCGGTTTTGCTTGTTGTTGGCGGCTTTGTTCCGGTCGCCCCGGGTCTTATCCGGCCGCTCATATTTTTCTACCCGTTTGAGCATGGGTTTTTCGTCCGGCAGTTCATAAAACGCCCGCACCTTGGCCGGGCTGCCGCCAAACAGGCCCAAAACCTTCTTTTTGGGCATTTCCAACACTTCAAACTGTACGTCCGCGTTTTCGGGGATGGCGTCGCCCAACTGGGCCAACGCTTTTTCTCTGGCCTCGCCCACGTCGGCGGCGGTGGCCACTGCTTCTCTAATCAAGGAATAAACACCTCTTCACGTTTCGTAACAGCGGGGGCGTTCTTATGCGCTTTCGCTCGCCCGCAACTCGTTTTCTTTGGCCTTGCGCCGGGCGACCGTTTTGGCTTCGTCCCGGGCGATGGTAACATAAGGCCCGTAAAAATGATTCACAAAAATTTGGATGACCATGTTCACCAGGTTGGAACAGGCCCAGTAAAACCCTACGGCGCCGGGCACCGTAAAGGCGATCCACAGGGAAATGAGGGGCATAAACAGCAGCATCATGCCCATTTGCCCCGCCTGGGGATTGGTTTTTTTCTGCATGCGCATGGAAATGACCGACGACAGCATGGCCGTGGCAAAAGCCAGCAGCGGAATGATCCAGATGAGTTCGGCCTTGGCAAAGTTCAGATCAAACTTGGGGGTTTGGGTCAGGTCCATGCCCAAAAAGCGGAAGGGAGACGTGTCGATCTTGCCGATCTCGCCGGCGGCGTCGCCCAGTTTGGCGGCATTGTGCAGCACGTCCAGTTCCGTGATGGCCTTGCCTTCAAATCCTTTCAGCCCTTGCAGCGCGTCGCTGGCGCTTTTGATGGCTTCGGCCGAAATGTTCCAGATGTAAGACAGCGGGCTGCGAATGGCCTGCCACACGCCCCACAAAAAGGGCAACCGGATGAGCAGCGTCCAGCAGCCGCCCATCATGCTGACCTTTTCTTTTTGGTACAGCGCCTGCATTTCGGTTTGGTAGCGGCGCTGATCGTCGCCGCATTTGGCTTTAAGCGCCTCCAACTTGGGGCGCAGCGCGGTTTGCTTGGCGGTGGCCTTTTGCTGACGAATGGTGAGAGGCAAAAACACCACGTTGACCAGAATGGTGAACAGCAAAATGGCATAGGCGTAATTGCCCAGGCCGATGTAGCCGAGCAGCTGATACAGGGCATTCAGGATCCAGCCCATGGCACGGTAAATATAACTCACTCTTGGTTCCTCCGTTTGTACGCGTCCCAACTGGCGGGAACGGGGTCATAACCGCCCCGGTGAAAGGGGGTGCAGCGCAGCAGCCGGCGCAGGGTCAAATAACCGCCCCGCACAAAGCCGAACCGTTCCAACGCCTGCACGGCGTAACAGGAACAGGTGGGCTCAAACTTGCAGCGCGAGGGAAACAGGGGCGAAATGCCCTTTTGATACAGCTTGACAAAAAACAACGCAACGTATTTCATGGCGCCAACCACCCCAATGCCGTTAACTGCCGGGCCATAATGACCGCCAGTTCGGTGCTTTTCACGCGGGTGGTTTTGGTGCGGGCCACAAACACCAGATCGCACCCGCCCTGCACGCGGGGCGCCAGGGTGCGAAAGGCTTCCCGTATTACGCGGCGGGCCCGGTTGCGGGCCACGGCGTGGCCGATCTTTTTAGACGTGGTGATACCCACACGGCAGTATCCCAGGCGATTATGGGCGGCATAGGTCACCAGCGCAGGGTGAACACTGGACTTTCCCCTGCCGTACAAGCGGCGAAAATCCTTGTTTTCATGCAATACCGCCGGTTTCGTCATCGGTCGTTCCCCCCGATTCGTTTGCCTGCACGGCGCTTAAGCGCTTAATACCTTGCGGCCACGGGCTCTGCGGCGGGCCAGAACTTTGCGGCCGTTGGCGGTGCTCATTCTGGCGCGGAAACCGTGCACACGGCTGCGATGACGTTTTTTGGGTTGATAGGTTCTTAACATATTACGGACACTCCTTTCGGACAAAATACCAATATCGTGCCGGCTGTGACCAAATGACACAGGCGGCCAGTTTTTTAATTATACTTGAAACCACCGGGGTTTGTCAATCCTATTTTGCAAAATCCCGGCGTTTTTCCGCCACGGTTTTATTCCATGGGCCGGGCCGCGGGGTGAGAAGCGGTGGTATCCACCTGCATCAGCGTGCCGTCGGCCGTGTGGAACAGCACGTCGGTGCCGATCACGTACAGGTCCAGGGGCCGTTCCATTGCCAGCACCTCCGATTCCTCCTCCAGCGGGTCTTCCACCGACTGCAGCAGGCGCAAACGCAGGGCGCCGTTGGCGTAATAATACACCATGCCCCGGCCTTTTTGGGTGGTGGTGAAGGTGAACAGATCGGCCTGCAGGGGCGAAAAGGAAGTGCCGTCCGGCCGGCCGGCTTCTACCGACTGCAAACGGTTGACCGCCCCGCCGGCGGCGTAATACACGTCGTCCAGCGTATAGAGCATGCGCTCCACCGGGCCCTTGGCCAGCACCTGCCGGTCGGCGCCGTCGGTCTTCATGCGATACAGGTTCCGCCCGTCGGTAAACACCACAATGCGGTTGGCCGCTTCAAAGGCTTTCACGGTCACGTCCGCCCCGGTTAGCCGGGTGGTCTGCCGGCCGTCCGCCCGCACCTTGTACAAAGCGCCGGCGCCGTCGGTATAATACAGCCAAAGCCCGTTCACGCTGAGCATGGAAACGCTGTCGCATTCGCCCACAAAGGAGCCCAGCCCCCCGTAATAAGCCGTGCGCACAATGCGCCCGTCGGCCACAAAATACAGCCAGCCGTCATAGGCGTTCAAATAGGAAGCGGGGCCGGTGTAAACAGTTTGGCGTTCGCCGGTGCCCCGGTCGACGCGCTGAATGCCGCCGTCGGCCACGTAAAACAAATAATCGTTGGTGGCGGTGACCGCGCCGCCGTATTGGTTGTTGCCGCTTAAAGCCGCGCCGGCCAGCACCCCGGAATCATAGGGCGTGGACACAATGGCCCACAGCATGCCAAGGCCGATGAGCGCCACCAGCGCCACAAACACCAGCGCCGGCAGGCGGGCGGGCTTTTGCCGTTCGCTCATGCCTGTTTCTCCTGTTCGTTCAAGGCTTTGGCCAGTTCCTGCATTTGGGCCAGGCACCGGTCGTAGGTTTCCACACCGGCCTGCTGCCAGGCGGCGTTTTGTTCATCGCCGCACAGCATGGCAAAGGTGCGCCCTATCTCCTGGCGGGGCCGGTCGCCGCTGCGCACCGCCAAATAATAAAAGGAAAGCGCCAGCGAATAGCCCGAATCCTCATAACTGGCGGCGCATTGCTCACGAAAAGCGTTGTGAAACGCGTTGAGCACCGTGCGGGCCACCACCGGCCGGTCGATAGACCGTTCACAGCCCACGGTTACGCCAAACACCCACAGCCACACTCGCTGGCTGGCCAACGCGTCGTTAGCGGCGCACAGGGCGGCGGCCGCGGCGGCCATTTGACGGCCGGCGGCGGCGGCTTTTTGCAGCACGCCCGCTTCCTGCACCTGCTGCACTTCGTCCAGCGTGCGGCGCACCTCTTCGGTTTCGGCGCTATGCGATTTTTGCTTGCCGGGCAGGGCGATCTTCATATCCGAATCGTCCTGGGGCCGGGGTTGGTTGGTTGCCATGTGCCACACCTCCGGGGGAAAAATCAGTCGTCTTCTTCGGGTTCTTCCTTTTTCTTTTTGATCAGGCCGGACACCTGGTCGATCAGGTCGGGCGCCATGGTGATGATGCGTTCGGCCGCGCCCATGGGGGCTTGTTCGGAATGCACGGGCAGAATTTTCACGTCGCCGCCCGCCGCCACCGAAAGGAAGGCCACCGGCGTAACGGTCATACCACCGCCGCCACCGCCGGCAAACTGGCCGCCGGCGCTGTTTTTGGTGGCAATGTCACTGCCGCCCGAAGCGAAGCCGTAGGCCACCTTGGAAACGGGGATGAGCGTCACGTCCCCCACCGTGATGGGTTCGCCGATGATGGTGCTGCTGTCGGCCATGGCCCGCATTTTGTCCACGGTCACGTCCAGCACGGCGCCTACTTTGTTTTTGCCGTTAGGCATTTGCGGATTCTTGGTTTCGTTCATGTTGCTTACCACCTTTATAATTAGTTAAATAATTCCGGATAATGCGCCACCCGGCGCCCAAAACGGTGCCCACCGCGTGGCCGGCGGTGATATACAGCTTGCCGCTGACCGCCAGCGTGGATTGAGAAGACAGATAGTCGGCGTGCAGGTCGATTTGGGGGCGAATGAGTTTGACCTGCCGGCTGACCCACCCCAAAAAGGGATAGACCAGCGCGCACACCTCGCCGTAGGTAAGGGCGGCCGCAGCCGCGTCTTCCCCGGCCACGCCCACCGTGAGGCGCAGCCGCCGCAGGCGGGCCCCCGCCAACAGCCGCAGCACCGCCGCCGAAAGGGTTTTGACCGTTTGCACAAGCAGTTTAACGGCGCCCAAAACGCCGTTTTGGGCCACCAGATTTTGCAAGGGTTTTTTCTTTTTGGGAGCCGCCTGTTTTTCGGCCTTGGCGGCCTTGCGGGATCCTTTGGCCCGCCGGGGTTTGGGCTTGGCCGGCGCCAGCCGCAGCCGCACAAACAAATAGCGCACCGAAAGGGCGGGCTTATCTTGCGCGTAGCCGAAGGTGACCACGATGGGCGCCAGCAGCAGCAGGGCGAAAAACGCCGCGATGCCCAGCAGAATATACAGCCACAACATGGCGTTATGCTACTCCTCCCGGATAAAATCCTCCATTTTGGTTTCCACCACGTCCTGCTGGGCGTCCTGCCCGGCGGCAAACCCGCCGGCTTCCTCCGGTTGGGGAATGGGCGGCAGATCGGCCAGCGAAGAAAGGGAAAAACACCGCAAAAACACGTCGGTAGTGCCGTAGATCAAGGGGCGGCCGGGCAGGTCTAACCGGCCGCATTCGGCAATGAGCCCCTTGTTTACCAGCGAAGCGATCACGCCGCTGCAGTCTACGCCGCGCACCTGCTCGATATAAGCTTTGGTGACCGGCTGATGATAGGCCACCACCGAAAGCACCTCAAACGCCGCCTGGGAAAGGGGCGTGTGGCGCTTGAGTTCAAATAATTTGCGCACCGCCGGGGCATAAGCGGTATCAGACACCATTTGATAAGCGTCTTCCAGCGCGATCACCCGCAGGCCGCTGCCCCGCCCGGCCAGTTCCGCCTGCAGGGCTTTTACCGCCCGGTCTACCCGGTCGGTCGAAACCTCCAGCGCCTGCGCCATCCGCTCGGCGGTTACCGGTTCGCCGCAGGCAAACAGCATGGCCTCTACAGTGGCGATCATTTCTTGTTCTTTCATGCCTGTTCCTCCTGCTGCATCAGGGTGAGTTGATCGTTATCGTCAATATGCACCCGCCGTTCCCGAATGAGTTCCAGCACCGCCAAAAAGGTGGCCACCGCCTCCGACCGGCTGCGGGCGTCGGCAAACAGAGCGTTGGCCTTTACCCGCCGGCTCTTGAACAGCCGCCGCAGCACGTACACGATGCGGGACGAAACGGAAATAACGGTTTTTTTCACAATGGGGGTAAAATGCTCCTCCGGCGGGGGCAGCCGCCGCAGGCCCCGGCCCACCGCCGCCAGATAGTAATGGGTGAGCATGGCCGGTTCGTGCCGCAGCACGTAGGTGGGGTCCATGGGCGGAGGCGAAGGCTGGCGCACAAAATGGTCGAAACCGGCGGTGTGGCCCGCCAAATAGGCGGCCATTTGCCGGCAGGTCTGGTATTCCAGCAGTTCGCCGGCCAGCTGGTCGTTCAGCTCCTGCGCCTCTTCCGGCCGGGGCAGCAGCGAAAGGGATTTCATATAGACCAAACGGGAGGCCATTTCCAAAAACTCGCTGGCCACGTCCATATCGTTTTCCTGCCAGGCCCGGATGTGTTCCATATACTGGTCCAGCAATTCGCACAGCGAAACGTCGGTGATGGTCAGTTTGTTCTTGGCCAACAGGTGCAGCAACAGATCCAGAGGGCCTTCAAAAACCTCCAGCTTAAACGAAAGGGGTTGTTCCATTGCCGTTCACCTGCCTTAACGAAAAATACCGAACGATCACCGGCCGAAGGGCAGCCCGGCCAGCCAGTCCAGTCCGCTGTAAACCGTGTTGCGCAGGAAGGAAAGGGGCACGTCCAGCACGCCCAAAAACACCAGGGCAAACAGCCCCAGCATGATATAGCGTTCATAGGCCATGATCTGGTAATACCACCGGTCGGGCAGCACCGCCGTAAGCAGGCGGGAACCGTCCAGCGGGGGCACGGGGATGAGATTGAACACCGCCAGCGCCACGTTGATGATGGCGGCGTAGTCCAGCGTGAGCACCAAGATCTGCAACGCCGTAAAGCCCACGGCGGAGCCGGCCGCCACCGGCGCCAGCAGCGCGGCCGTGTTGCGCAGCAGCAAAAACAACAGCGCCAGCACCAGATTGGAAAGCGGACCGGCAATGGCGGTGAGGGCCATATCCCGCTTGGGATGGTTAAAATAGCGCACGTTCACCGGCACGGGCTTGGCCCAGCCAAAGCCCACCAGCATGATCAGCGCCGCCCCCAGCCAGTCGATATGGTGCATGGGATTCATGGAAATGCGCCCCATGCGGCGGGCGGTGGGGTCCCCCAGCCGGTCGGCGGCCCAGGCGTGCGCCGATTCATGCACCGGTTGGGCCAAAAACACCACTACCAGGGCGCCGAACACGTAAGCCAGCGCCTGCCAGTACTGCCCGCTTGACAAATAACGGATCAAATAGATCATAAGCCCAGTCCTTATTTGGATAATTATAGTTATTATACCAAGAAAAAGGGCAAAATACAAGCCCCAAAACCCGCTTTTGCAACAATTCTTTACCGCCTGCGGACAAACAAAAACGCCCTTTCCGGCGGGAAAGGGCGAAGGTGATATAACGGTTTGCTTTTACAGGGCTTGATCGATATGCTTCCACCGCGTGTAGCATGCCCGGGGCAGAAGCGTACCGTCGAAAGCATACTCATTATGGATCAACCGCCAGTCGATATGCGCGGCCGTAACAGATCGGGGCAGTTTGGGTATTGCATACACATTTACACGGGTGCGCGCCATTGTTGTATACGGCCCGCGCGCTTCATCCACCTGTGTGCCGGAAAGGCACAGCTCGCCGTCTGCCACATATAATGCGTCTAACGTGGCGGAAGAGGGGTAGCCGCCCATTGTGGAAAAGGCGACGATCAGCAGATCGTGCTGTTTGAAAAAGTCATCAGTATAGGCGTCGGTGTCAAGCATATAGACGTCCGCCACCAGTCGGTCACAGGCCGCCCGGTCAGCGCACACGATCACGGTAGGCGCATAATTATAGTTGCGCGGGGGGGAATAATGCAGGTTTTCCGCCATCAGCGTGTGGGCGACGGACGTAGCACGGCAGGGGAAATGCCGCAGCGTCCCCACCGCTTTTTGCAGCACGCACAGGGCGTCGGCGGCGTTGGGGTCGCCTTTGCCGGTCACGTCGGCGGCCTGCAAGGCAGCGCCGGAAAGTTTTTCTTTGCCCACCGCTTGGCGCAAGATCAGCAGCGCGTCGCTGGCGCTGATCTGCCCGTCGGCATTCACGTCGCCGGGGGTAACCGCCCGGGCGGCGGCAGGCAGGGCGGCGCACCACAGCAGGCACAGCGCCGCCAGTAAACACAGCAGTTTTTTCATGGTTTCAGGCTCCTTTCCTGCGGACCGAAAAAGGTCTTTCACCTATTAAACGAATGAAACGGCAAAAATACTCACCTGTTTTGCAAATTTTCTAAAAAAATTCATCCCTGCAGGTGAAACTTGTCACGCGGCGGGGTGTCGGCCAGCACCGCGTCCAGATAAGCCGTATCGTAACTCCAGGCGTGGGGCGCCTGCCGGTTGACGACGCTGCCGGCGGGATCGAAATCCCGGGCCCAGGCGGCGCCGGCGGGGGTGGCCAGCATGGCGCGGATCTTTTGGGTGTAAAACTGCAGTTCCCGGTATTGGGTGGCGGTAACAAAACCGCTGCAGTAATAGTCCATCCACATCACACCCGGCACGCCGCCGGCTTCATACGTGGCTTTGAGCACCGGGTAAAGGGCGCTGGCGGTGTTGATGGCCGTGACCCGCATGGTGCGGTCTTTCAAGTGCAGGTTGGTTGCCGCTTTCAAATCGCCGTAGGCCGTGTTGTAGATCTGATCCCGGTAATGCATGGGGAAATTGGTGATAGTAAGGCCGTTTTGGGTGGCGTGCTTGATCAGTTCATAGGTTTCGGCGGCGGTGTAAGGGGTGTTGGTATAGGTGCTGGCGCCGTACACCACCCCCGACCCGGCCAAAATTTCGCCCACCATGGCCGCCCGGTACATTTGAAAATAGGTTTCACGGTAATGGGCGTTGGCAGTGGAGGGGTCCAGCCCCACGGTGATGGTGGGACTGCCCTCAAACCGGGCGATCATGCTGGCCCCCGGCAGGGTGGTATTGGCCAGCGACTGGCGGTAGTCTTCCACCCGGTTGACCGTGCGGAACAGGTCCAGATCCCGCATGGCGCGGGATTTTTCGGCGTACACCGAAAAGCCGGGCGTAAGGTTGGTGAAGTTATAATAGCCGTTATCGGGCGCCCCGTCGTCGCGGGGATCGATGGCTTCAAAAGATTCAAAATCGGCGTCGTAGGCTTCGTTGAGCCGGTCGATGGTGCCGTAGGCCTGCCGCAGCCAGGCTTGCAGGGCCCGCACGGTGGCGTCGTTCAGGTCCATGCGCCAGTCGTGATCGATGGTGAGCCAGCCCCGGCTGTCCTCCTGGGCGATGGGGGTGACTCCCTGCGCGTTAGACCAGAACATATCGCCAAAGCGGGCGTAGATCCAGTTGTTGAGCACGCCGTTTATGGCGTTGTTGCCCTGCACGTTGGAACGGCTGAAGGCCCGGGCCAGATTGCGCCGGTCGACCGACCGTTCGTAGGGATACATGCCGTAGCCTTCAAAGGCAAAGCCCATGCGGGCGGCCAGATCCATCATAATGCGGCAGGCGTTGGTGGCCATGTTGCCATAGCCCATATCGTAAGAAAAGGCCATGGTGGAGGTGAGATAGTTCACCCCCGCCGCCTGCATATCCCGCAGATCGTTCACAATGGTTTGCAGGGCATAGGGGGAATCTTGCCCGTTGCCCCGCATGTCGGCCATGTTTTGGGTGGCCAAAACGGGCTCACGGGTGCCGTCGGCCTTCACAACGTAATGTTCGTTATAGGGGTTGAGTTCCACGCCCAGCGAATCGGATTCCACCTGCAGCGGCACCGTGACCAGCCGGGCGGCGCCGGTGGTATCGCTGATGAGGCGCAGGGTGAGGGTCTCATCCCAGGGGGCGGGCTGTAAGTACAAGGTGCCGGAAACGGTTTCGCCCGGGTCCATAAACAGCCGGGTGTGGTAGGCTCCCTGAAATTCTTCATACACCCCCAACCAGCCGTTGCGCACGATTTTGCCTTCCGGCGTTGACACAACGGGAGAGGGGGCTGTTTCGTCGGCGTCGGCCTTTACGCGGAACGAAAACACCGACCGCTGGACCGCCCGGCCGCCCACATACATGGCCGCCCAGGCGGGGCCGTTTTGCTCGTTGGCCAGCTCGCACACCAGCTCGGCCCGGTAGTCCCCCGCCGGCAGGGCGGCAAAACCGCCGTTGCCAAAGCGCACATATAACGTGATGCTTTCGCCCGGATACCAGGCGTCATACAGCCGGTAGGCGTAGTTATCGTTGATGGCCACCTGGGTATAGTCGCCGTTGGCCTGCTTTTGATACAAGAAGGGACGAATGTTGAAATAGCCCTGCCCGTCCCCTTTTAACACGGTGTTGCCCGTGTTGGTGCAGGTGAAGCACAGCCAGGTTTCCTTGCCGGCGGGCAGGGTGCCCGAAAACACCGGTTCGCTCACGTCGTAAGCCGGGTACCCGGTGCCCGGCCGGTCCTTTGTGATGCTCTCGGTCCAGTAGGGATAGCGGGTCACGTCTGCATTTTCGGCCTGCATATACCCGTCGTATTCCACCGCCACCGTCACCTTGTCCGGCAGGGTGTTTTCAAAATACATGCCGGTTTTGGGCGCACGGGCGGGCTGTTCGTAGGTGGTGGCGGCCACGTGGATCTTTTGGGCCTGCCCGCCGGCGGTGAGGGTGTAAGTGAGGGGCACCGCCGTGTAGGCCGTTACCGCCGTGGGCACCGCGTAGGTGAGGCGGGTGCCGTCGGCCAGGGTGCATTCGCCCCGGGTGAGGGGGGCGCCGCGATAGCGGTTCAGCGTGCCGTTGGCGGCGGCTTCCCGGGCAATGCGGTCATACACCACGTTGCCTTCATCGTTTATTTCATAAGCGTCCATGTCGCCGTCCGCCGCCGGGGTGCCCAGAGTCGCCAGCAAAGCGGCGGGGTCGGCGCTTTCCACCGGGCCGTTTTGGTTAAAGTCGGCGCCGGTCACGCCGTAATAGCGGTCACGGGCGGCGTAATAGCGTTCTTCCATGCTCATGCCCTCCATATCCGCGGGGAACCGGTCCAGCCGGCCCACGGCATAGCGTAAAATATACAGCGCGTCGGTGGCGTCTATGCGGCCGTCGCCGGTCACGTCGGCCAGAGCCTGCGCCTGCTGGGAAAGCGCGCTTTTGCCCACGGCGTGGCGCAGCACCAGCAGCGCGTCGGCGGCGTTCACGATGCCGTCGCCGTTCAGTTCCCCCCAGCCGGTGGGCGCCGCGGCCGCCCCGGCCGAACCGGCCAGCAGCACCGCCGCCAGCAGCCAGCACACGAGTTTGCGCATAAAACAGTTCTCCCCTATCTCCCGATATTTCGATCATAAAGCAAAGGGCGCGCCGGCCGGCAAGATCCGACCGGCACACCCGGAAAACACGTTAATTGATTTTTTCGCCCTTGCCCGACGCTTTGGCCATATCCAAAAACGAATACAGTTCCAGATACTGTACCTTTTCGCCTTTTTCGGCCACGTAATCGGTGAAGTTTTGCACAATGGCGCTGATGCGGCTGGGCGACAGGCACACCGTGCGGAAGGCCGCCAGATTGTAGGCGCCCATTTCGTTGGTGGCAAAGCGGTACATTTCGGCATAATCGGGATTGCTGCCCAGGCCCGAATGGCAATGGACGTAGGGCGTGCCCTTATAATTGACCATATACACGTTGGTGGGCTGCATGAGCGAGCCGCTGGGCGAGAAGGTGCGATACATACCCATGATGCTGGTGGACATATGGTTGGAGCCGTTGATGATAAAGCCGGTGGCGGTGATATCGAACCGCTCATACAGCTTTTTGCAATATTCCGCCCAGGTGCGGTCGCCGTTGCCGTAGGCGGCCGGCCGGGTCGCGCCGACCTGGATCATTTTTTTATCGGCAAACAAGCCGGAGGGCATTACGTAACCGGCGCCGCTGTCGCCGGCGGCAATAAATTCGTGGGGATACTTGTGATCGTACACATATTGGAAGATCATGGGCACCCGGTTAGACAAATTGGGGTTGAAGCACCAGGTGAGCGGCAGAACGCTGCGGGCCCGGTCTTCTTTGAGCCAGAAGGTGTTGACCCATTGCTTGAGCCAGGCGGAGGAATCGTAATCCCCCACGTAAATAGTAAAATACAAGGTGTCCGGATCGTAGGTAACGCCGGGATCGTAAGCGGAACGCTTGTTGTCGTATTGAGCCTGCAGGGGCACGTATTTATAGTAGGCCGAGCCGTTGGTCATGGCGGCCGGCGCCTGGGCGTCCGCCTCCTTGGCCATGTTGTAGCAGCTCACATATTCGCTCAGCAGCCATTCCATCCACACCTCGCCCTGGGGACCCTGGTCGGCAAAGCGGGTGTATTTTACCCACCAGGGCGGAAAGCCCATCAACTGGCCCATGGCGCCGTTGGCCCGCTGATACCGCCGGTCAAACAGCTGGCACATGGTCAAATTGTCTACGCCCGGTTCGGCCGGGCTGGTGGAAACGGCCGTATCCCAGTTCACCGCAAAGCGGGTGAAGCACACCGGGCATTGGGCATCGTCTTCGCCCAGCAAATCGTCGGTCACATAGTTGTGGGTGTGGCCGTTGGGGCAGGTGAGCCGGGTGGTTTGCACCTGGGCGGGATCGTCGCAGGCGGCGTCGCCCCGATAGGGGTATAAGTCAAAGAAAAAGCACCGCCGGGCAATGAGATAATCGTGGTTTTGCAGGCAGTTTACCGACGAGGTGGAAAGCAGAGCCGAGGGGTTGTCGTCATACGCGTCATACCCCCGGATGCACACGGCGCCGTCCAGCGTGTAGGCCAGGTAATTGGCGCTGCAGCGGTCAAAATATTTGGCCATAGCCCAGCGGTAGGCGTCGTTTTTGGCGCTGCCGGTGCTGGCCACGTTGGTACCGGGCAGCTTTAAGCCCTTCATCCCGTCGCCGAACAAGCCCACCAGGCTTTGTTTTACCGGCACGTTAAGGGCTTTTAACCGGTCGCACAGCGGGCTTTTGTCCAGCACGGGCAAATACCCGTCTAACCCGCAAATGGTGGCGGCCACGTTGGCGGTGGCCGGCACGTTGCCGTCCCACAAAATCAGGCCGCAGGCCCGGATCTGGGCTTCAAAGGTTTCAAAAAACGCGTCCCAGCTGTCGACGTTCACCGTTTCATACCCGGCCAGCACCGCGCCCTCTTCCTGCATGACCTGCAGCCAGGGCCGGTCGGCCGCTTCCATCATGGCATACAGCAGGGTGGTGTGGTCGGCGTCCCGGCCGAAGTCGCGGTTCACAAGGCCCTGCAGGCTGTATACCAGCCGGGCCACGTCCGCATTTTCCAGCACGGCGCTGGAAAACAGATAGACGGTTTTTTTCCGCAAGCCGGCGTTGTCCATCACAAAGCCGGTGTCGGCAGTGGTATCGTCGGCATAGGCGCCGTTGACCGAAAAAGACGTGTTATAGGCAAAGGTGGAGGCGGGATACGTCTTATAGGTGCTGTCGCAGTCCACGTAAGGGGTATCGGTCAGGGTGTAGGAATCGAACACCATGCCCGCCGGGAATTTGTCCAGCTTATCCACGCTGTATTTTAAGATCATCAGCGCGTCGGACGCGTCGATCTTCCCGTCGCCGCTCACGTCGGCCACGCCGGTCTGCTTGGCGTTGAGCTTGGCCTTGCCCACGGCGCTTTTGAGCACCAGCAGGGCGTCGGCTGCGTTATAGGCGCCGTCTAAATTCACGTCACCGTAAAAGCCCACGGGTTCGTCCAGATCCAACAGGGCCGAAGCCGTAACGCCGCCGGCCGCCAGAGCCGCCGCCAGCCAAAGGGCCAACAAGGTTCGCCACAATCGTTTCATGCCGTATCTCTCCTTTGCGCACGCCGTTTTGCAACGGGCGGAATACAGGAGTATTGTACCATACCGGCCGGCATTTGTCAAACCGCATTCACCGGGCAACGGCGGCGGTTTTTCCCTTGCCGCCGTCTTGACATCGGGACAGGAAAATGATACAATATGCCCAATAGAACCGAGTGTGTGGAGGTGCCCCTATGATCAATCATTTTTGTAAAAAGCCGCTGTGGGAAGTCACCCAAACGCTGGCGGCGGTGGCCGGCGGCAGTAGGCCGGCCGACCTGGTGATAACCAACGCCCGGCTGGTGAACGTTTGCACCCATGAGATCATGGAAAACACCCAGGTGGCGGTGGCCTGCGGGCGCATTGCGCTGGTGGGCGACGCGGCCCACTGCATCGGGCCTGAAACCACCGTGGTGGACGCGGGCGGCCGCTATTTGGCCCCCGGGTTTTTAGACGGGCACATTCATGTGGAATCTTCTATGATGGGCGTGGGCGGTTATGCCCAGGCCGTGCTGCCCCACGGCACCGTGGGCATTTATATGGATCCCCACGAAATTTGCAACGTGCTGGGGCTGGACGGGGTGAAATGCATGCTGGAAGACGCGGCCCGCACCCCGCTGAAAGCCATGCTCACCACCCCCTCCTGCGTGCCGGCCGTGCCGGGATTTGAAGACACCGGCTCCTTTATCGGCCCGGCGGAAGTGGCCGAAACCATGACGTGGGACGCCTGCGTGGGTTTGGGGGAAATGATGAACTTTCCCGGCATTTTGGGCGGTTCCGACCACGCCCACGGCATTGTGGGCGAAACCCTGAAAGCCGGCAAGATCGTGACCGGCCACTATTCCATGCCCGAAACGGGCAAGGGCCTTAACGCCTACGTGGCGTCGGGCGTGCGCTGCTGTCATGAATCCACCCGGGCGGAGGACGCCCTGGCCAAAATGCGGCTGGGTATGTACGCCATGCTGCGGGAAGGTTCGGCCTGGCACGATTTGAAAGAAGTGGCCAAAAGCATTACCCGCAACGCGGTGGACAGCCGCTTTGCGGTGCTCATTTCGGACGATACCCATCCCCACACGCTGGTGGCCCAGGGCCATTTGGACCATTTGGTGCGCCGGGCGGTGGAAGAAGGCATTGACGTGCTGACCGCCATTCAAATGGTCACCATCAACTGCGCCCAGTGTTTTCAGATGGATCACGAACTGGGCAGCATCACCCCCGGCAAGTGCGCCGACATGGTGCTGATAGACGATTTGAACAAGATCGACGTGACCAAGGTGTGGATAGACGGCGAGCTGGTGGCCGAAAACGGCCGGGTGTGCCGGCCCTTCGCCCCCTACGTCTACCCCGACCGGGCCACCCATTCCATGCACGTGGGCGAAACCATTACCCCCGCCACCTTCCGCATTCCCGCCCAAAAAGAACAGGTTACCGTGCGGGCCATTGAAGTGATCGCCGCCAAAGTGGGGTCGTATGAACGGCACGTGACCCTGCGCGCCCGCAACGGGCTGTTGGAATCCGATCCCGCCCAGGACGTGCTGAAAACCGTGGTGTTTGAACGCCACCACCAAACCGGCAAAAAAGGCTTTGGCTTTGTGAAAGGCTTTGGCATTCAAAACGGCGCCATGGCTTCCACCGTGGCCCACGACGCCCACAATTTGCTGGTGATAGGCACCAATGACGACGATATGGCCCTGGCCGCCAACACGCTCATCGCCTGCGGCGGCGGCATGACCGCCGTGCAGAACGGCCGGGTGCTGGGCACCGTGCCCCTGCCCATCGCGGGGCTGATGAACGACCGTTCGGCCGACGAAATGAGCGCGCTGGTGGAACAGCTGGAGCAAGCCTGGGCGCAGATCGGCTGCACCATGCCCTCCCCCTTTATGACCATGGCGCTTATTCCCCTGGCCTGTTTGCCCGAACTGCGGCTGACCGACCGGGGACTGGTAGACTGCACCACCTTCCGTTTTGTGCCGCTGGAAGTGGAATAAATTTGCTTAAACCAAAAAAGCTGAGAAGACGCGTTGTTCTTCTCAGCTTTTTCTTTTGTGCCCCGCAGGGCCGTGCGCTACCAGCGGAACACGCCGGTGCGCGGGTCGGGCGCCAAAATGCGGGGGGCGTTTTGCAGCAGCAGCTGCTGGGCGTTGGCCAGGTCGACGTTATAGGCCCGGAAATCGTTTGTATCCCACCGGGGTTCCACGGTGATCTGTTTTATCAGCCGGTCGTAATCGGTGGGCAGGTCGGCGGGCGTTCTTTCCCATTCGGGGATATCTTCCCAGTAATACAGTTCCGGGGCGGTGTAGTCGTTTTCCTCTCCGTTTTTGCCGGTTACCCGGAAGGTGTGGAAAAACCGTCTGACCAGCTGATCGTGGGCGGCCCGGGCCACGGCGGGATCGGCGTCGTCCAGCAATTCCACCAGCACCGGCACCGCGCCGTCTGACAAGCCGTCCAGCGCTTGCACGTCAATGGTTTCCAACTGCCCCTGCCGGTAGGCCTGCAGGTTATAGCGGGCCACGGTGGTGCTCACGTCGCACCAGGAAAAGGCCAGCACCAGCACCGCCAGCGCCAGGGTGACCACCTTCATATAGGGGAACCGCCGAGCCAGCAGGCGAATGCCCACCGCCAAAAACGTAACCACCAACAGCGCCATAAAGCCGGAGGTGACCAGCCGCAAGGGAGTGAGACCGAACCGGTCGATATACATATACATTTTGAACAGCGCCGAACCGATGACCGCCAACATGGCAACCACGGTGAACAGCCCCAGCCCCCGGGTGAGGGGCGGCACATCGCCGTTTTGCTTGCGCACGGTCACCATAGCGCCAAACAGCATGGCCAACGTGAGGGCGGCAATGCCGCACATTTCAAAAAAGCCGCGGCGGGCGTAGTCGGCCATGGTTTGGGTGCCGGGCAGATTATGCTGCAGCACCCCCGCAAGGCCGATGGCCTGGGTGGTGACGTACAACGCGAAGGCCGCCGCCAGCACGCCCAAAAAGGTTTGCACCACCACCGGGTCCACCCCCGTGGGGGCGGCGGGCGGCATGGGCGCCCAGGCGGGCGCCGCCGGCTTGGGCTTGGGTCTGGCAAAGCCTTTTTTCCAGGCAAACAGCAGGCTGAACAACAGCGCCGCCAGCACCACGCCCAAAATCAACTGCCCCACCAGTTCGCTCAGGTCCAGCGTGATGTGGGCAAACAAATCTTCCATCACCGCGTCGGAACGGATCATAAGCGGCAGCAGAATCGCCAGCGCCACCAGGCCGCACAGCAGGCCCAACAGCACCTTGCCTGCTTTGCCCCGGGCAGGCGGAGGGGCGGCAGGGTCGGCCACAGGCTGCTTGCCAAACACGGAACGCAGCATGGCGGGCATATACAAAAAGGGATAGGCCACGACTGTGAGCACGCCATCCAGCGCAAAGCGGAAGCCGCCGGGGGCAAAACTGTGGCTTTGGGTTAGCACCGCGCCGTACACCGCGTACAGCGCCACCGTAACGCAAAAGCCGGCAAAGCGCAGGCCGGGATCGTTATGCAATGCAAAGGGCAGGCACAGCCCGGCGCCCAGCAGGCCGCACAAAAGCGGATACAGCCGCAGGCGGGCTCCCCGCCCCAGCAAATAAACGGTCATGAGTACAAAAAACAAGGGCATGATGATGGCATAGCCCGTATAAAAGCCCCGGAACAGCGCCATGGCGCACCACAGCACGCCATACACCAGCGTGAGCCAGCCGAAGGCCCGGTCCTTGCCGGTGGCTTCGGCCCGCAGGCGGGGCGGCTGCGGGGGCATGTAATAATAGCCCGGGCCGTATGCCGCAGGCGCCGGCTGCGGTTGGGGTTGGGGTTCGGGTTGTGGTTGAGCAGTATACGCATTGTTCATTTCGGTCACAACACATCGCTTCCTTTCTCGGGTTCGTCGGGTACATAAACCAGCAGGTCGCCCGGCTGGCAGTGTAAGGCGCGGCACAAACTGTCTAAGGTGGAAAACCGCACCGCCCGCGCCTTGTTGGTTTTTAATATGGATAAATTGGCCTGGGTTATGCCGATCCGGTCGGCCAGTTCGCCGGAAGACATTTTCTTTTGTGCCAACAGCACGTCTAAATTGATCATGATCGCCATACCGCCACCTCAAATGGTCATTTCATTTTCGGTTTGCAGTTCCAGCGCCGACTGAAACGCGTTTTTGATCACCCGCAGCAGCAGGGCCATAAAGGCCGCGGCCACCGCAATGAATAAAAAGGGCAAATACCAAATGCCCGGCACAAAACTGACCACCGCCAGCAAAACCGCGCACCAGGAAAGCCGCCGCAAAGCCGAAACGTTTTGGGTGCAAAAACAGTTGCCCCGCACAATGGCCCGCAGCATGCGCTGCAGCAAATATAACGCATAACCCCCCGGCAGCAAAGCGCCGTAAATGAATCCTAACAGCAGCGGCCGCAAAACAATGCCCTTGCCGGCAACGGCCAAATACCAGTTCACCAGCCACGGCGCGGCGATCTCTACCCCCGCAAACACCAGGGCAATGCCATAAACACACGCCAGCGAAAGCAGCGCCGACCGTTTGGTATTTTGCATAGCATCTCATCTCCTTTGGCCATACTATACCACCGTTTTTATCGTTTGTCAATAAAAATTTATCAAAAAACAGAAAATTCGACTGCGACCGCCGCCACTTCCGCCAGGGCGACAAAAAAACGCAAATTTTTACAAAAAAGGGTTTACAAACCGGTGTCGATATGCTATACTTCAAAAAAGAAAAACCGTTGCTTTAATTTGGTGCCGTGACGCCGACAAGAACGTATACCACATCCCCGGGTGTGTTGGAGAGAAGATCTTGTTGCGTTTGGCGGCAGGGTCGTTTTTTTATGGTAAAGGGGGCGCAAACCATGCAGGTGAAAGCCGAAATTATGGACGAAGCCGCCCTGCAGCGGGCGCTGATGCGCATGGCCCACCAGATCACCGAAAAAAACAAAGGCGTGGCCGACGTGTGCATGGTGGGCATTGAACGGCGGGGCCGGCCCCTGGCCGAACAGATCGCCCGCAACATTCAGCAAATAGAAGGGGTGGCCGTGCCCTGCGGCCATTTGGATATCCATTATTACCGGGACGATCTGGAGCCCGACGCCGACGCGCCGGTGCTGAAAAAAGCAGACCTGCCCTTTGCGGTGCAGGACAAGATCGTTGTGCTGGTGGACGACGTGCTGTATACCGGGCGCACCGTGCGGGCCGCGATCGAAGCGGTGTTTTCGCTGGGGCGGCCGCGGCAGATCCAGTTGGCCATTCTCATCGACCGGGGCCACCGGGAACTGCCCATTCGGGCGGATTACGTGGGCAAAAACATTCCCACCGCCCACAACGAACTGGTGTCGGTCATGATCCCCCCCATTGACGACCAAACCAAAGTAACGCTGCTGGAAAAAGGACTTGACCCGCAAGGGTGAAATATACAGTCAAAAAACAGGAGGAATCGACCCATGAAAATGATCTACAACATTGAAGACAAGCCCAAGTTCGGGCAGTTGATCGTCTTCGCCATTCAACAGTTGCTGGCCATTATGGCGGCAACCATCGCCGTGCCTAATATTGTAGGCAACGGTATGACTCCCTCTGCTGCGCTGGTGGGCGCCGGTATGGGCACAATTGTGTATCAGTTGTTCACCAAATTCAGAAGCCCTGTGTTTTTGGGTTCGTCCTTCGCTTTCATGGGCTCGTTATTCAGCGCCTTTGCCGGCGGCGTTTCCATGCAACTGGGCTTTGCCGGCTTGATCATCGGTGCTGTTTTTGCCGGTTTGGTATATGTGGTTATTGCCATCATCGTAAAAATTGCCGGCGTAAACTGGATCGATAAATTGATGCCTGCTGTTGTGATCGGTCCCACGGTGGCAATTATCGGTTTGTCCCTGTCGGGTAACGCAATCGGCGATCTGGTAGACGGGTTGGCTTTTGACGCCGGCACTTTGAGCTATCACATGGATCTGCACACCGGGTTATGCATTATCTGCGGTTTGTTTACCCTGTTGGTGGTGATGCTGTGCAGCGTGTACGGCAAACGGATGGCCAAACTGGTTCCCTTCATCATCGGCATCCTGGCCGGCTACGCGTTGGCGGCTTGTTTCACGGTCATCGGCATGAACACCGGCAACACCGCTTTGCAGATCGTTGATTTCTCCCCCTTTACCAATGCGTTTGCTACGTTCTCTATCAGCAGTATTTTTACGGTACCTCAGTTTACCTTTATCGAAGGCTTCAAAGGTCTTTCGGAAGTGGACGGCAGCTACATCGCGACCATTGCGGTGGCCTATTTGCCGGTTGCGTTTGTGGTGTTTGCCGAACACTTGGCTGACCACAAAAACCTGTCCTCTATTGTGGAAAAAGACCTTCTGAAAGATCCCGGTTTGTCCCGCACTTTGTTGGGCGATGGCGTTGGCTCTATGGTGGGCGCGTTCTTCGGCGGCTGCCCCAACACCACTTACGGCGAATCCATCGGTTGTGTTGCCATTACCAAAAACGCTTCTGTCGCTTCTATTTCCTGTGCCGCTATCTTGTCGATCGCAGTTGGTTTTATCACGCCCTTTGTCTGCTTCCTGGAAAGCATTCCCAAGTGCGTGATGGCGGGCGTTTGCATCGCGCTGTATGGCTTCATCGCGGTGAGCGGTTTGAAGATGCTGCAAAAAGTGAATCTTGACGAAAACCGCAACCTGTTTACCGCTTCGATCATCCTGATCGCCGGTGTGGGCAGTTTTGCCCTGAGTTTTGGCCAGATCACCCTGCGTACAGTGGCTTGCGCTATGATTTTGGGTATCCTTTCCAACCTGATTTTGAAAGGCAAAAAGAAAGCGGCGCCCGAACAAACCGACGCCGAATAAGCCATAACATCTCCCGCTTGATAATAAAGGCCGCCCTGTCGATCCGTTGGGATCGGCGGGGCGGTCGGTTTTTATGGTTTTGGAGAGCGTTACAACCAGGCAAAACGGCCCCCTACCGCGGCGGCCACAGGGGTAAAGGTGTGGTCCATCACCACAAAGTCGGCGTCTTTGCCGGGGGCGATGGCCCCTTTGTTGAGCCCCATCATGGCGGCGGGCGTGGCGGTGGCCATGCGCAGGGCATCGGCCTTGGGAATGCCGAAGGCTATGCAATTTTTAACACAGGCCAGCACCGTGGCGGTGGAACCGGCCAGGGTGCCGTCTGCCAGGGTGGCTTTGCCGGCCCGCACCGTTACCGTCTGGCCGCCCAGGTCATAGGTGCCGTCGTTCAGGCCGGCGGCCCGCATGGAATCGCTGATAAGGATCATGCGGTCGGGCCCGAACAGCCGGTAGGCCAGCAGCACCGTGGCAGGGTGCAAATGCAGCCCGTCGGCGATCACCTGCACGTATGCGCCGGCCTGCACCGCCGCGCCGATGAGCCCCGGCGCCCGGTGATGCAAAGCAGGCATGGCGTTAAACAAATGGGTAACGCACACCGCCCCCGCCGAAAAGGCGGCCAGCGCCGTTTCGTAATCGCAGCCGGTGTGGCCCAGGCACACCCGAAACGGCCAGCCGGATATGGCTTTTGTTACGCCGGGAAACTCCGGCGCCACGGTCATAAGCCCCACGTGGTGCCACAGGGCGGCGTCTGCCAGCCGGGCGGCCCGAATGGGCGCTTCGGCCTGGGCCCCTTTATGGGCGGGATCGATAAAAGGCCCTTCCACATGAAAGCCCAAGGGGGCGGCACCGTCGCAGGCGGGCAGTTGAGCGGTAACGGCGGCCAGAACGTCGGCCGGCGCCGACATGGTGGTGGGATACCAGGCGGTAACGCCGTTGCGCAAATAAAAGCGGCTCATTTCATTCAGCACGGCGGCGCCGTCCATGGCGTCCCGTCCCACACAGCCGTGGGAATGGATATCGATCAGGCCGGGGATCACTTCCCGCCCCTGCAGGTCCTCGCCCGGTTGGTCGGTGGGTCCCACAAAGGCGAAGCGGCCGTTTTCCACCCCAAAGTCCACGGTGGCGCCGTTTATTACGGCATTTTTATAAATCTTCATCCTTCATACGCCTTTCGGTCGCAAATCACGGTAACGTTGGCATGCAGTTTTAAAAAGGTGGCGGGGCAAGCCGGGCTGATCCAGTCGGTTTGCATGGCTTCCACCACCGGGTGCTTGTCCGCCCCGGCAATGAGGCACACAATGGCCCGGGCCTTCAAAATGGTGCCCATGCCCATGGTAATGGCCCGGCGGGGCACTTCGTCTATGCTGTTAAAAAAGCGGGCGTTGGCCTGCAGGGTGCGTTGGGTCAGGTCGGTCACGTGGGTAAAGGCGACCAGCCGGTCGCCGGGTTCGTTAAAGCCGATGTGGCCGTTGTGGCCCACCCCCAGCAGCTGCAGATCGATCCCGCCCATGCGGTCCAGCAGGGCTTCATAATTCCGGCAGGCGGCTTGCGGATCGGCGGCGGCGCCGTTGGGCACAAAGGTGTGGGCCGACTGAATATTGACGCGGGAAAACAAATGCTCGTTCATAAACCGGCGGTAGCTTTGGGGATGGTCGGGCTGCATGGGATAATACTCGTCTAAATTAAAGGTGGTAATGCGGGAAAAATCCAGCCCCTCCCGCCGGCAGCGGTCGGCCAGAAAATCATACAGCCCCAGCGGGGTATCGCCGGTGGCCAGGCCCAGCACGCTGCCGGGCTTTTCTATGATCTGCCGTTCAAAAATATGGCCGGCCGCGGCCGACAACTGTTCATAATCCTCACAAACGATCCACTGTATGTTGTGCATGATATATACGCCTCCTAAACGCTGGTTCCAGTATACCAAATTCCCGTGTTCAGGTCAACGAAAAACCGAGAAATATATTGAAAAAGCAGCAAAGGTCGGCTATAATAGGCGGGGGTGATACCATGGCGGTGCAAAACCATTGCGAAGAATGCGAACATTATGTGTACGACGAGGAATGGGACGGTTATTTGTGCGAGATCAGCATGGATATGGACGACGTGGCCCGCTGCGGCGCCGACAGCCATTGGCAATGCCCCTATTTTCGCTTTTATGACGAATACCGCATTGTGCGCAAGCAAAACTGAAAGGATGAGACTGTTGACCGAACGGGAAAAAATGGCGGCCGGCAAGCTGTATGATCCCTTTAGCGAAGGGTTGACCGAGCGGCGCACCCTGGCCCACCGGCTGTGCCTGCAATATAACCAAACCACCGAAGAAGACGAAGCCCTGCGCAAAGAGATTTTGGACCAGCTGCTGCCCCACCGGGCGCCGGACGTGTATTTGCAGGGCCCCGTTTATTTTGATTACGGCGAATATATCACCATGGGCAAGGGCAGTTACGCCAATTTTCACTTCACCGTGCTGGACGCGGCCCCGGTGACCATCGGCGCCAACGTGTTTATCGGGCCCAACGTGTCGCTGTATACGCCGGTGCATCCCCTGTGCTGGCAGGACCGCAACCCTTTTTTAAACCCCAAAACCGGCGTGGTGACCGATTTGGAGACCGCCCGACCCATTACCATTGAAGACAACTGCTGGCTGGCCGGCAACGTGACCGTGTGCGGCGGCGTGACCATCGGCGCGGGCAGTGTGATAGGCGCGGGCAGCGTGGTGACCCGGGATATTCCTCCCAACAGCCTGGCGGTGGGCAACCCCTGCCGGGTGGTGCGCTCCATTACCGACGCCGACCGGGCCGCCAACCATCCGGAATGGTATTGAGATTTGCACACAACAACATAATGAAAACCGCGCCTCCCAACACCGGGAGACGCGGTTTTTTGTGTTTTTCGGCTGAAACGCGGGAAAAGGCGTTGCCGCTTACGCGACCGGGTAAACGCCCACGGCCATTTGCAGAATGCACAGCGATAGAAAAAAACCGACTGCGATAAAAGCAAAACACTTTTATCGCGGTCGGTCTTTGCGGGCTTGTTCAGGCTATTCGCTCCATTCCACCGAAAAGGTCGCTTGCACGTCCCCTTCCCCCAAAACGGCCAGCAGGTCTTGGGTGGTTTGGCCTTCTATATGGGCCAGGCGGGTAAGAGGCCAGGTGTTGGGGGCGTAATACAGGGTGATGTGATCGCCCTGATACAAGATCACGTCCCCGGGCCGGGTGGTGATGGATTCGTCGGCCGTGGGCAGGGTGAAGGGCAGTTGGCCCACCTTTTCAAAGCCGCCGTAGTCTTGCAGGGTGAGGGTGAGGGGCCCGGCGCTGAGCCGTTTCACCAGCGCACGGGCGGGCTCGTTGTCGGCCGGGGCGGCGTAAAACGTCTGCCCGCCGACTTGTATCACCAGCATGGCGGTGGGCCGGGGGGCGGTTTCGGTCACCACGGGGCCGGTCCATTCCTGAATGCCGCCGAATTCATACACCCGGGTGTAGCCCATTGCGGCCAGTTTTTGGGCCGCTTGCTTGCTGCGGCGGCCGCTGCGGCAATACACCAGCAAAAGCTGCTCTTTGTCGGGCAGGGCGTTTGGGGGTGCGTCGGTAATGATTTCGTAGGGCACGCACACGGCGCCGGGAATGTGGCCGGCGGCGTATTCTTCGGGGGTGCGCACGTCCACCACCAGATGGCCGTCGTTTTGTTCCATCATAGCCGCCGCCTGCTGCTGGGTAATGGGCGTGTAATCAACCTTAGCGGGGGCGGAGGCCGCCGGCTTGTTTTGCCGGGCGGCGCACCCGGCCAGCACCACGGCCAGCAGGGCGGTGAGCAGCACCACGCCAACGGCCGCCAATAATACGTATTTCATGTGGGCTCCTTTCAATGCTTGGTTGTCATTTCCAATTCAATGGCAAAAAAGCCGCGGCCCAGCGATGAAGGCAGTTCCAGCCCGTCCGGCACGGTAATGCGGCGGCCGTCGGCCAAGGTAAAGGTGAGACTTTTTTCACGCGTGCCCGCAAACCGGCCGGCCGGCAGCCCGGGCCAGGCCAGCATGCCGCACCGGGCAATGGTTTGGCGCAGGGCTGCCACCGTTTCGGCGTCTACCGGTTTTTCACCGGTATACACGGTGGGGTCGTCATACCGGGACTGTTTGGCGTTAACGCCGGCGCCGTCTGCCTGCAGGGTGAGGGTGGCGCGGGTAAAGCCGCCGTCGGCACGCAGTTCTTCAAAATCGATCGCCGTCACGTCGGCCGGGTCGGGCAGCGTGACCGCCGGGCCCTGCATGGCCCTCGCAAACAAATCGGCAATGCGCCGGGCGGCCACAGGCGACAGCACCGGCGTTTGATTATCGGAATAATCGATCACGTCCCCTTCGGCATAGCGGGCGTATACCCGACCGCCGAAGTTTTCGGGCAGGCCGTGGGTGGTGGAATGATAGCCGTTGCCCTTGGCCAGTTCCAGTTCCCGCGCCAGCGCCGCCAAAGCGGGAAAAATGCTTTGCCGCACCAGCGCCCACCGGATGGTGTGGGGGGCGCTTTGGTGGTTATAGGCGGTATCCAGATACAAAAAGCATCCCTCCGCCGCCGGGGCCGCAAAGGCTTCCACATAGCCCAGGGGCGGTTCCTTTTCCTGTTCGGCGCCCATCATCATGCCGCCGCTTAAAGCCGACGCGGCGTGAAACAAGATCATATTGTCTGACGCGATGGTTTGGGGCGCGCGCAGGTCGCGGGTGGCGTCGGTGCCGCCGCAAGCCAGGGGATCGCTTTGCCGCACCACCACAATGTCCGGATCGTTCGGTACCGTTGCAGGGCGCGTGTGTTTTTTGCGAAAGGGTCGAAACATAGGGAAAAAGCCTCCTTTATATGGGGGTTCCTATTGTTGCGAAAATGCGATTCAGCCCCGCCGTTTGGCCGCCAGGCGCTGCACCAGTTTGACCAGTTCCACCAGCGGGATGATGAGGAAGGCGATGCCCATGGCCACGCCGTATTCCGCGGCGGAAATTTCGGTGAAGTGGAACAGATCGCGCAGCACCGGCACGTAAATCACGGCGGTGGTGAGCACCAGCGAACCCGCCATGGCCGCCAGCAAGGGCCAGTTGAACGTTTTGAGCCTAAACATCGACCCCCGCTGGGAGCGCATGTTCAGAGAATGGAAAATTTCCATCATAGACATGGTAAGGAAGGCCATGGTCATGCCGTCGGCCGAATCCACAAATTCCCAGCGACCGGCTTCCATAAAGTGGCCCACAAAATAGGCGGTAAGCACCAGCAGCGTGGACAAAATTCCCTGATACACCACGTCGAACCCCAGCCCGCCGGCAAAAATGCCGTCGCTTTTGCTGCGGGGTGGGCGGCGCATGCTTTCCGGCTCCCCTTTTTCCAGCCCCAGGGCCAGCGCCGGGAAGCAGTCGGTGATCAAATTGATCCACAGCAAATGGGTGGGCAGCAAAATGGTGAAGCCCAACATGGTGGCGGCAAAAATGCTCAACACCTCGCTCATGTTGGAAGCCAGCAAAAACTGAATGGCCTTGCGAATGTTATCGTAAATGCGGCGGCCTTCTTCCACCGCCGAAACAATGGTGGCAAAGTTGTCGTCCGCCAGCACCATGTCGGCCACGTTTTTGGTCACGTCGGTGCCGGTAATGCCCATGCCCACGCCGATGTCGGCATTTTTGATAGAGGGCGCGTCGTTCACCCCGTCGCCGGTCATGGCGGTCACCTTGCCGCGGGCCTGCCAGGCTTTAACAATGCGCACCTTGTGTTCCGGCTGCACCCGGGCGTAAACCGAATAGCGGTCGATCTGCTCTTCCAACTGCTCGTCGGTCAAGCTGTCCAGCGCGGCGCCGGTGACGGCCTGTTCGGCCGACGTGATAATGCCCAGTTCCTTGGCGATGGCAACGGCTGTATCCAAATGGTCGCCGGTGATCATAATGGGGCGAATGCCCGCGCTCACGCAGGTGGCAATGGCGGCTTTCACTTCCGGCCGCACCGGGTCGATCATACCGGTGAGCCCCACAAAGGTCAGGTCTTGCTCCAGCGACAGGTCGGCTTCCGGCAGGGCGGCGTGGGTGCGCATGGCCAGCGCCAGCACCCGCAAAGCGTCGTCGGCCATGGCTTTGTTGGCGGCCATAATGGCGGCGCGCAATTCGTCGGTCAAGGCCACGGCCTGCCCGTTTTGCCACATGTGGGTGCAGCGGGCCAGCACCACGTCCGGTGCGCCTTTGGTGTATTGCACGGCGCCGGCGTCGGTTTGGTGCAGGGTGGTCATCATTTTGCGGCCGGAATCAAAGGGCACCTCCCCAATGCGGGGGGTGGCGGCTTCCAGCGTGCCTTTGGGCAAACCCAGGCTGGCGGCGTAAGCCACCAAAGCGCATTCGGTGGGCTCGCCTTCGGCCTTGCCCGCTTCGTTCAAAAACGCGTCGCTGCACAAAGCCATGCCGGTGGCCAGGGTTTGTTCATCGTCCCCGTAATGGCGGGTAACGGTCATTTTGTTTTGGGTGAGGGTGCCGGTTTTATCCGAGCAAATGATTTGGGTGCAGCCCAGGGTCTCCACCGCCGTGAGGCGCCGAATGACCGCGTTGCGGCGGGACATTTTGGTAACGCCGATAGACAGCACGATGGTGACCACCGCCACCAGCCCTTCCGGAATGGCAGCCACCGCCAGACTGACGGCTAAAATAAAGGTATCCAGCACCGTGTTGAGCCCCACGGCCGACCAGTCGGCCAGCCCCTGCCGCAGCAGGCTGAAGGCGAAAATGAACACGCAAATGCCCAGCACCAGCCAGGTGAGCACCTTGCTTAACTGGGCCAGCTTGAGCTGCAAGGGGGTTTGGCCTTCTTGCGCGGTGGTGATGGCGTGGGCGATCTTGCCCATTTCGGTATCCATACCGGTGGCGGTGATGACCGCCTTGCCCCGGCCGTACACCACGGTGCTGCCGGTGTAAACCATATTCACCCGGTCGCCAAGAGGCACAGAATCGCCCGCCGCGGCCAGCGCCTGCTCGCTTTTATGCACCGGCACCGATTCGCCGGTGAGGGCCGATTCCTCCGCCTGCAGGCTGTGGCTTTCCAGCACCCGGGCGTCGGCCGGCACGGCGTCGCCGGCTTCCAGCAAAATCACGTCGCCTACCACCAGGTCTTCGCTGGGCACGGTGGTAACCACGCCGTTTCGCAGCACCCGGGAAGTGGCCGCCGCCATTTGTTTTAAGGCTTCTATGGCTTTTTCGGCTTTGCTTTCCTGCACCACTCCCAGCACGGCGTTGACCACCACCACAAACAGAATGATGAACACGTCGGCAAAGGATTCGTGGCTGAGATAAGACGTGACCGCCGAAATGGCCGCCGCCACCAGCAAAATAATGATCATGGGGTCGGCGATCTGCTCCAGCAGGCGGGCCAGCAGACTTTTGCCCTTGGCTTCGGCCAGCTTGTTTTTGCCGTTTTGGGCCAGCCGGCGGGCCGCCTCTTCGGCTTGCAGTCCGTCGGGCGCGCCGCCCACGTCCCGCAGGACGGATTCGGCGGATTCCAGATAATGTTTCATGCAGCATACTCCTTTTGGTTTTTGGTTTGCGCGTATGGTCCCCGGTGAAAAGAAAAGACTTTTACAGCCCAGGGGGACTGTAAAAGTCTTGTTTCACATTGGTGTGGCTGCCCGGGCCCGCAAGCGGACCGTGTATTGACGGGTCAAACCAACGCCCCAAGGGGGCGCAAACTACTCCCTTTTACAAGGGTTATTGTAGCAAAACCCGGTGGGTTTGTCAAGAATTTTTCACGCGTCCGGCCACGCTGAAGGAATTGCAAATTAGGGCTTGCAAACCGGGCGGCAAAAGAGTACAATAGAAACGACAATATTCGACAAGAAGGATCTGGAACCATGGCAAAAAAATTGATCGTTTTATTCCTCATCGGCACCTTGCTGCTGGCGGTCGGCTGCGGCAAACAGGATTTTCAGGAGCTGGCCTCCAGCGCCCAAACCGTTTCGTCGGAACCGGCGCCCTCGTCTGAGCCCGATCCCGGGCCCACCCTGCTGCCCAATCCCCTCACCGGCGTGAAGGAACTGGCCGAAGACCGGCTGAATCAGCGGCCGGTGGCGATCATGATCAACAACGTGAAGGTGGCCCAGGGCGTGCAATGCGGCCTGAACAGTGCCGACCTGATTTTTGAATGTCTGGTGGAAGGCGGCGTGACCCGGCTGATGGCCGTGTTTTACGATCCGTCCCAGGTCAAGCAGATCGGTTCCATCCGGTCTGCCCGCTACACCTACGTGCAGTTGGTGCAGGGGCTGGACGCGCTGTATGTGCACGCGGGCAGCGACCCGGTTTATACCCGCCCCTATATGCGCAACATCGGGCTGGACGATTATGACATGGGCCGGTATGGCGACGGCAGCTTTCGGGTAGACAACGGCCTGGCCTGGGAACACCGGCTGTTTACCAACGGCGAGATCTTGACCGCCGATTTTGAAAAGCACAACTTCCGCACCACCCGCCAGACCCCCATGGAGCCGATCTTCACCTTTGCGGACGAGGAAAACGCCCTGGCGCTCACCGACGGCTGCGCGGCCATTACCTATGAAATGTCCGGCGCTTACACCACCACCTTTGTGTACGACGCCCAAAGCGGCCGCTATTTGCGCCAGCCGGGCGGCGTGCAGCATATCGACAACAACACCGGCGAACCCACGGGGGTGGACAATTTGTTTGTGCTGTATGCCGACAGTCCCCTCTTCCCCGACGGCCTGCACCTGCAAACCGTGCTGACCAACGGCGACGGATTGTATTGCCACGGCGGCAAAATGCAAAAGATCACCTGGTATAAAGGCACGGCCGACGCTCCCCTGCAGGTGTTCGATACCGACGGCAAGCCCCTGGTGGTGGCCCCCGGCCGGTCGTGGATCGCCTTCCCCCGCAACAGCAGCAAAGACGACACGGTGGTGCAGGACGCCGCATAAAAAACGTAAAAAAGAATCAACCCCCCCGACGGAACACATGCCGCCGGGGGTTTTCTTTCGGGATCGCCCGGCGGGCAACCTTGCCGAAAACAAAACCAGCCACCCGTGATCGTGGTGCTCTAAAGGACAGTCAATAAAAACCGACTGAAGTAAGGAAAGCTTATCCTTGTTTCAGTCGGTTTTTGTCGTAGCTCGGCGCAAGCAGGACGTTTGTGTGCCAAACGTCCGGAAAAAGTGATGTTTGCCCTGCGGGCAAGTGATGCAGTTCGCTTTGCGAA
>CADBNN010000070.1 GCA_902796075.1 Oscillospiraceae bacterium
TAGCGCTTTTGATGACCGCAGGTTGTCAAAAGCGCTTTTGCGTTAGTTTTGCTTAAAACGACACAGATAAGATAAAAGTAAAAAAACGGGACACCCGCTTTATCGCAGGCGTCCCGAACGGCTATTTTTGCGCCAAGGCGCGGCCCATGGCGAAGGCCCGCTCGCATTCGGCGGGAAACACCGTTTCGTGCCGCCGGGCTTTGGCGACGGGGTCAAACATGGTCCAGGGCCAGTCGGTTTGGGTGTAATCCTTCAGCTGCAGGGTGTTGCCGCTGACGAGCGTTTCGGTCGGCCCCACAAAGCGGCTGAGGGTCTGGCGATAGTCTTCCACCAGCGCCTTGTAAGCGGTATCGGGCGCGTTGCTGGTCATGATAAGCAGCACCGGCACCGGCCGGGCGTTGCAGCAGGGCCGTTGCAGATTATAGGTGAGATTTTGAAAAATCAGCCGTTCATACAGGGCCCGGAACGAAGCCGTCATATTGGAAAGATAGTTGGGCGAAGCCAAAATCAGCCCGTCGGCTTCGCGAATGGCGTCCAGCACCGGGGTCAAGCCGTCCCGGCACACGCAGCGGCCCTGAAACCGTTCTTTTTTGCACCCAAAGCAGGAAATGCAGCCGGTATACCGTTCCAGCCGGAACAGATCAAACCGCCGGATCTCGGCGCCGGCCTGCGCCGCCCCTTCGGCCGCCCGGGACAGCAGGGTTTCGGTATTCCAGCCCATGCGCGGCCCCGCGTTGACCGCCACGATAGTTTTGCTCATGGTCGCAGCCTCCTTAAACAAGCATTTTGCAAAAAAAAGTATATCACAATCGCCGCCCCCGCGCAAGAGATATACCGGGTAAGAATACAACTCGCACGGCGGGCTGCACAACCAAAACCCCCTTGCAGACGCAAAAAGCCGCAAGGGGGCACATGGCCTTGATTCTTTAAAAATCGCACGGCGGATTCGGGAGCAGCTTTTCACCGTCAAACCCCCATATCGGCAAGCGCTTATTGGGCCCGTATTCATTCGGCACGTTATAAAGAAAGCACAACGCCAGATAGGCGGCGTATTTCTTTGCGTCTTTTTTTGAATGGGCAAAGACCGTGTGGATGATGCCCGAACAGGGAATGACGACGCGGCAAGCCCAGCGGGGGTCGCCGTTTGGGGTGCGGCCCAAACGGTCCGGTCCGGCAAACGTATACTGCGGGGGCTCGCATTCTTCGCGTTCCGCCATTTCTTTTAAGGTCGTCACCGCGTTGTCGGCCGAAAATGCGGGACGCCGGTCGTTTTCCTTTTCATACTGCATGATCATATCCTCGATCGGCAGGATCTTGGCAACGACCTGCTCCAGGATCGCTTGATCCCATTTGGCCTGCACGGCGATGGCGCCGATAATGGCTTCCAGCAGATCCGCCAGGATCTTTTCCTGCTTATCGACCTCGTTTTCCGCATCGCCCGGCCCAACAAGCAAATATCGGGCAACGTCCCATTCACGGATGATCGCCGCCAGCGATTCGTTGCTCACGATCCTGCTTTTTAAAACGGTAAAATCTTTTTCGTGCCCGCGAAAGGAATAATAATACCATACGTCGTTCGGCTGGATCGTGCCGTAATAATCGTACAGCTTTTTTACGACGTGATAGCCAAAAACGGTATCGCCGATATATTCCAGATTTTCGTTGCTGCCGCCGCCGAATCGTTTGGAATAGGAACTGCGCGTAAAGGCCTGCGCGATCAAATAGTCTTTCAGGCGAAATCCGGTTTTTTCGAAGATGATGTCGCTGAGTTTTGTTAATTCCCGTGCGAGCAATGGTTTTTTGCTTATCATTTTGTTACCTCCACAAAGTAATGGTTTATTCCGGCAACAAAAAAAGACCTGTTCCGATACAAAGCAAAATTCCGATACAACGAAACCGCCCTGCCGTAAAGGTCAAAATCAATCGAAATAGTTTTCATAATGCTTTTCTCTTGACTGCTTACTTGCATAAACAAAATCAAGACGATACGAATTATTCAAATACTTCCCATGATTTTTTGTTTACCAGAACATAGTAATTATAGCAGATTTTTTCCGCTCTTGTCAAGCACGGGCGCATAACGGCAACAAACAATCCCCTCCGCCGGGCTGCAACGGAGGGGATTCTGTAAACCGATAACTACGCCGGGCATCCATCTTCTCCCTTTATAATATGTGATCGCTTTCACCCTATACCATTCAGCTGTTCAAGAGCTCGTTTCGATGGGCTTCGAAGAAATCAAAATAACGTCTCACATTTTCCAATTCAGTCCACTTTTTGGTTTCTACGGGCGTAAAAGCATTCTCCCTTTGGAAAAACATGTTGATAGCAGCTCTTACTTTTCGGCACTATCATTGTACCACAAAGAAACACAATAAAAATCACCTTCTTTCTGATTTTTGGCATACAAAAAGACCGACGATAATTCGTCGGTCTAGTCGTATGCAATGTAATTGTTTCACCTTCTCATAATCACTGCGATATCATTATCTATTTTTGCGAACCAATCTGTCAGGCGGTACGGGTCGTAAACCTTCTGTTGTAAACGCTCTTGCAAATAACGCAAATTGATCTTATTATCGCTCGGTGCATCTGGTACCTGCCAACCGTACAGCATCGGATGAGTCAA
>CADBNN010000071.1 GCA_902796075.1 Oscillospiraceae bacterium
ATCTCTTGTTATCTTTTTTCAACAACCCTCCCGTCGCGGCTGCGCCGCGCCACCCTCCCTTACACAGGGAGGGCAAAAAACTCGCCCCTATTATTGTTTTCCGCTCTCTCACTTTGCACGGGTGAAATTGAAAAACCGCCCGAAATTGGGCGGTTTTAGTTTACATAAAACCGATTTTCCCATTTTCATGCGTGCAATCCGAGGGGCGAGAAAGGCTTTTGAGGGACGCAAATGGGAGAGTGGCAAAGCCACCACGCCGTAACCAGTTGTACGCCTCCCCTGTGCAAGGGGAGGTGGTTTGGGGGCGCAAGCCGCCAAACCGGGAGGGTTGTCTTCACGAGATAGATACGCGCCCGCCGTTCCCGGCAAAACGCCGGTGCTTAACTGCTACCACATGGCGACCGCCCCTATTATCGTTGCTCGCCCCCTCGTTTTGCACGGGTCATTTTGAAAAATCACCCAAAAAACGGCCGATTTGGTTTGCATAAATCCGAAATTCCGTTTTCATGCGTGCAATACGAGGGGGCGAGGAAAACTATTTTGGGGCATCGTCGGTTTGAAATCGCCGCGTGAATGGGAAACGGGCCCGCCTGCGCATTTTTTGCCCCGCCCTCATTCTCTCCGCCCCCTCGTTTTGCACGGGTGAAATCAAAAAATCACCTCAAAACGGCCGATTTGGTTTACATAAATCCACTTTTTCCGTTTCCATGCGTGCAATGCGAGAGGGCAGGGCTATAGAGATTTCTCCACTCGCTTCGCTCGGTCGAAATGACAAAACTGTAGTCTGTCATCCCGAGCGCAGCCGAGGGATCTCTCGCTGCCTTCTTTTCGCACCCCTCACGTCGCGGTCGCCGGGCCTTTTCGTCAAACAGCGGGCACAATGCTCACTTCTCCGGCCCGCAGACGGTGGCGGGTGCCGTCGCTTGCCCGCGCCAGCAGGGCGAAATCTTCGTCAACGTCTTCGGCCGTGGCCGTGACCGGACCCGCCGGGGTTTGAAAGGTCACCGGCTTTCCCAACACAAAACAGCGGCGGCGGTAGGCCTCCAAAAACCGCTGAGGGCGCAGGTCTTCATACAACTTCCAAAAGCCGCTCAGCACGTCGGCCACCAGGGCGGCGGTTTCTTCGGGCGGCGGGGGCGCCGGGTAAATATGCCCCACAACGTCGGTCAATTCGGCCGGCAGGCGGGGGTTGGGGGCCAGGTCCAGGCCGATGCCCAGCACGGCGTATTCCAGGCCGCCGGTTTCCAGTGAAAGGGCGGCTTCGGTCAAAATGCCGCACACCTTGCGGCCGTTCAAAAACACGTCGTTCACCCATTTGATGCCCGGCGCAAGGCCCCGTTTTTCCAGGGCGTCGGCCACGGCCACCGCGGCGGCGGCGGTGATGAGCAAACTGTGAGCGGCAGGTAGCGTTGGCCGCAGCAGCACACTGAAATAGATCCCCGTGCCGGGCGGCGAATAAAAACTGCGACCCGACCGGCCCCGGCCGGCGGTTTGGGTGTGGGCGGCCAGCACCGTGCCTTCCGGCGCACCGGCGGCGGCTTGCTGTTTTAACACCGTGTTGGTGGACGTGACCCGGGGCTGTACCGCCACCGCAAACGGATGATTTTTCGGCAACGCCCGGTCGATCATGGCCGCCGTAACGGCCGGCGGGTCCACCAGCCGGTAGCCCCGGCGAGTGAGGGAATCGATGGCGTACCCCTGAGCCCGCAGAGCGTCCACCGCCTTCCACACCGTGTTGCGGCTAACCCCCAGCGCGGCCGCCAACGCCTGGCCGGACAAATAATCGTTTTGCTGCTGCAGCAAATTGAGCACCTGTTGTTCGTAACCCATACCGTCACCACCGTTCAAAGCCCATGCGGGAAAGCATCGGCCGCAATTTTTGCACCAGCACCACCGAAAGGGCGATCTTCACCGCGTCGGGCAGCAGATAGGGCACCACGCACCACATCAACGCCGCCCCCACCCCCACGGGGCCTTTGGTTTGGGTGTAAACCGCCACAAACCACACCGTGCCGAGGGCATAGCAGGCCAGCAGGCCGGCCGCCATGGCCAGCGCCGACTGCCACCAGCGGGTGAACCGCTGTCCCAGCGCGCCCACCAGCACCGCCGTGGCCAAAAAACCGACGAGATAGCCGCCGGTGGGGCCCACCAGCGCCGCCACGCCCCCTTTAAAGCCGGCAAACACCGGCAGGCCCACAGCTCCCAACAGCAAATACAGCACCACCGCAAGGGTGCCGCCTTTCCAGCCCAGCAGGCCGGCCGCCAAAAAAACCGCCATGGTTTGCAGGGTGAAGGGCACGACGTAGGGCACCGAGATCCAGGCAAACACCGCCAGCAGAGCGGTCATAAGGGGGATCAGGGCCAGGGTTTTGGTGGGAATGGATTTCATACAAAAGACTCCTTTGAATGATTGTCACTTTTTGCGGGTGACAATACAATGAAAACAAAGCGGGGCGCTTGGTTGGCAAACCCCGTTATGAACAGATCATAACCCGCGCAAAAAAGCCGCCGTTTCCTCCGCCAGCAGGGCGTGGCCGGCGTTGCCGGGATGCAGTCCGTCCGGCATCAAAGCGGGCACAACGCCCGGCCGGCGCGGGTCTAACCGGCTGTGGGCAAACAGATCCAGCACCGGCAAGTTAAGGCTTTGCGCCACCTGCCGGATCCGGTCGGCGTAATCGGCCAGGGTGCGGCCGTCGGGCCGGGTCTCCTGCAGGCGATGCAGCGGCGTTGCCACCGCCACCACCGCGTGTGGATAGCGGTTTGCCAGCCCGCCGAACAAGGTGCGGCAGGCGCCGGCAAAGGTGGCGGGCGTGACGTCTTCCGGCCGGCCCAGCGGCGCGTCGCCGGTACCGAAATCGTTGGTGCCGCCGAAAACCATCACACAATCGGCCGCGGCCTGCATACCGGCGGCCCGGCGAATAAAATCTTCGTCCCACAGCGGGTAAGGCGAAGGCGTGCGCTGGGGCGCAATGCGGGTATCGTGCAGGCCGTAATTGACCGCCTGCACACCGTACCGTTCCTGCAGCAGGGTCACAAAGCCCCGCAAGCCGTCGGCCACGTGTCCTTCGGTAATGCTGTCGCCCAAAAACAGCACGGTTGCGCCCTTCAGTTGCATCGCTTCATCCCCCCAACACCGCCCGGCCAGTATACCACATTTCGGCCCGCTTGGCAACCCGCCGGCGGCATTTTTTGAAAAAACCGCAAAAACCCTTTTCCCCCGCCCCGCCGTGTGATACAATACTAAAAAACGAAAGGGGGCGCGCCGGGTGCGCTATCAACTGCTGGTGCTGGACCACGACGACACGGTGGTGAAAAGCATGGAACAACTGCATTATCCCTCTATGCTGCACACGCTGGCCCAACTGCGCCCGAACGTGCGCATGACCGCCGAAGAATACAAGGAACTGTGCGCCGACCCGGGCTTTGAGCCCTATTGCCGGCAGGTGCTGGGCCTGAGCGACGAGGAAATGGCCTTTGAACTGGCCGACTGGCAGGCCTTTACCGCCGGGCGGATCCCCGACGCGTTTGAGGGCATGAAGGAAACGCTTTGCGCCTTTAAGGCCGCGGGCGGCAAGATCGGCGTGGTGACCCATTCGGCCCGGGCCCTGGTGGAGCGGGATTACGCTCACCACTTCGGCTTTGTGCCCGACGCGGTGCTGGATCTGACCTTTACCCCCCAAAAGCCCGACCCGGCGCCGGTGCAAGCGCTGCTGACCCGGTTTGCCCTGCCCCCTGCCGCCGCCCTGGCGGTGGACGATCTGCCCCCCGGCCTGCACATGGCCGCGGCCGCCGGCGTGGATTTTGCCTACGCCGCCTGGGGCAAACCCGCCCCGTCGGTAGACCAGGTGATGCGGGCCAACGCCCCCCTGACGCTGGAAACGGTGGCCGATCTGCAGCGGGTGATTTTGTAACGCCTCGGCTGCGGGAGGGAGGACGGAGCGAGGATAGTGCAACAACACTTGGCTTCCTCTTGAGGTATTCCCCTTTTAGGGGAAATGTCCGCGCAGCGGACAAAGGGGTGGCGGTGTCCGCAGGACAAAGCTGTCGAGGGAGCGAAGCGACCGAGACTGATGAGGTGTATCTGAACTATATCTTCGTTAAACCACAACACTTGGCTTCCCCTCGAGGGGAAGCTGTCGAGGGAGCGCAAGCGACTGAGACTGATGAGGTGTATCTGACAAGGGCTATCCCATCGATAGGATACTCCTAACCTGTGTACACCTCATCCGCTTCGCTTCGCTCA
>CADBNN010000072.1 GCA_902796075.1 Oscillospiraceae bacterium
CCCGGCAATACGGCGTGCAGTCTCGCGGCTCCCGTGCGGTGAACACAGAACTAGATCTGCGCGGCATGGCGACCGACGAGGCCCTGCCGGCTGTCGACTTGTTTATCGATCAGGCGGTGCTGGCCGGGCTGGAAAGCGTTACCATCATTCACGGCAAAGGCACCGGCGTACTGCGTCAGTCGGTGCGCCAGCACTTGAAAACCCACCGCAGCGTAAAAGAATTTCGCCGCGGCCAGTACGGCGAAGGGGAGGACGGCGTGACCGTTGTGACCCTTAAATAGTCTTATTCGGCCGCCGGCATTTGTTTAGCTCTGGCGGCTCGTGCGTTTTTCATTCAGTATTACGATCGAATGGCGCTCGTGACCGGTTGCGCTTTTGGCGAAGATGTGGTATGATAATGCACGAAAGGACGTGCTGAAATGAAAGTAGCCCTACTTAACGATTCGTTTCCGCCAACGGTAGACGGGGTGGCCAACGCGGTGGTCAATTATGCCGACGTGCTGCACCGGCGGGGTGTGGACTGCTTTGTGGCCACGCCGCGTTATCCCAATGTGGTGGATGAATATGATTTTCCGGTTATCCGGTATCGCAGCAACAATTTGAGCAAAAGCGTCGGCTACCGTGCCGGCGAGCCTTTTTCGCCCAAACTCATCCGTCAGTTTGAATCGCTGCAGCCCGAACTGCTCCACACCCATTGCCCGGTGGTTTCCGCCATTTTGGGCCGCATGGTGCGCGACCGGCTGCGGGTACCGCTCATATTGACATACCACACCAAGTTCGATATCGATATCCGCAATTCGGTCAAAGGCAAGTTTTTGCAGGATACGGCGCTGAAGGCCATTCTGAACAACATTGAAGCCTGCGATGAAGTATGGACCGTGAGCAAGGGCGCCGGTGAAAACTTGAAAAGCCTGGGCTACAGCGGGGAATACCGTGTGATGGAAAACGGCGTGGACTTTCCCAAAGGCGTGGCTTCGCCCGCCGAAACGGCGGCGTTGAGCGACGAATACGCGCTGCCGCAAAACGTGCCGCTGTTTTTGTACGTCGGCCGGCTTATGTGGTATAAAGGCATTCGCCTTTCGCTGGACGGGCTGAAACAGGCCAAGGAGCGGGGCCTGGATTTTCGTTTTCTGATCGTGGGCGACGGGCTGGACCGGTCGTCTATCGAAGATTACATCCGGCAAATCGGGCTGGCGGACAAATGCGTGTTCACCGGCATGATCCGCGACCGGGAAAAACTGCGGGCGATCTTCAGCCGGGCCAACTTGTTTTTATTCCCGTCGTCCTTTGATACCAACGGCATCGTGGTGCGGGAAGCCGCCGCCTGCGATTGCCCCAGCCTGCTGCTTCGAGGCAGCTGTGCGGCCGAAGGCATCACCCATGAACGCAATGGTTTGCTGATAGACGAAAAGGTAGAAGACATGACTGACCGCATTGTGTGGGCTTGCGGCCATTTGGGTGAACTGGCACAAATCGGCCGCACCGCCGCAAGGGAGATCTATTTGTCGTGGGACGACGCGGTAGCCCGTGCCCAACAACGGTATGAGGAAATTTTGCGGGATTTCAATAAAGACCCGGATCTGTGGCGGGCGGAACATAAGCGCGACTTGCTCACCGTTACGGGCAGCGCTTTGTCCGGGCTGGCCCGCATGGGACGTTGGTTCACGTTTCAACGCGCAACGGAACCGGATGATGAATAACCAACAAATAACGCATCGAAACGACTTTCGATGCGTTTTTTATTACAGATATTTACAACCCCAAAACCCGCCGTGGATTGTTTTGCAAAATGGTTTCTATTTCGGTATCAGTCAGCCCCAACGATAAAAATCGCTTCAGTTCGGCGGCCGGGTCGCTCATGGGAAAATCGCTGCCGAACAGCATGCGCTCGGCGCCGTAATGGCGAATGAGTTCTTTGGTGCGCCGCAAACCGATGATGTCCATGCTGCTGGAGCAATCCATCCAGCAAGATTCGTTTTCCAAATATTCAACCGCCAGGTCGGGGATAGACCATCCGCCGAAATGAGCGCCTATCACCGTTAAATCGGGAAAATCATGCAGCACACGTACCAGCCGTTTGGGGTGGGAATTGTCGTAACGGTAATCGCCGCAATGGGTAAGCAAGGGCAGCTTGCCCCGCATCATGTCATAGATGGCATACATTTTTTCGTCGTCAAGGCAAAAACCCTGGGTCTCGGGGTGTATCTTAATGCCTTTTAAGCCGCTTGCGATGGCGTTTTCCAGCACCGCCGCGGGATCTTCCACATCCGGGTGAATGGTGCCAAAACCGACCAACTCCGGGTGCAGGCGCGCCTGCTCGGCAATAAAGGCGTTAATGCTGGCCACGTGGTGGGGCTTTGTGGCCACCGAATGCACCACAAACCGGTCTATCCCACCGTTGCGCCCAATGTTCAGCAGGGTTTCGGCCGTGCCGTCGCTGGCCATGGGCACGCCGTAAAATCGGCCAACGCTTTCCACCGCCGCCGCGGCGATTTTGGCCGGATAAATATGTGCGTGAAAATCAAATACCGTCATATGCAGGGTCTCCTTTTGCAAAAGTATAGCACGGAAACTATACGAATGCAATAAAAAAGTCCTCGGCAAACTTGACAAACTTTTCCTCTTTGCTATAATGATAAAAAGTGTAATTTAACGGAGGTCAATACTATGAATATTCCGCGCAGCGAACACCCGAAGCCCCAGTTTATGCGAGACGATTGGCTTTGCCTGAATGGGCAGTGGGCGTTTTGTATTGATAACAGTGAAAGCGGTGAAAGCCGCGGCTTGCAGGCACCCGACGCTGTGCTTGATGGTTGCATAACCGTGCCGTTTTGCCCCGAAAGTCCTTTGTCCGGCGTAGGCCATTTGGATTTTATGCGGTGTGTGTGGTATCAGCGGCACGTCAGCGTTACGCCCCAACAGTTGGCCGGGCGCGTGGTGCTGCATTGCGGTGCGGTGGATTATGAATGCACCGTTTTCGTCAACGGCGAAACTGCCGGCACCCACAAGGGCGGCTATGCTTCTTTTCAAATGGATATCACGTCGCTTTTGCATGCCGGCGATAACGTGCTCACCCTGCGCGCACGGGACGATACCCGTTCGCCGCTGGTGCCTTCCGGCAAGCAAAGCACGCATTATGAGTCTTATTCCTGCCTGTATCGCCGCAGCACCGGCATTTGGCAAACCGTTTGGCTGGAATACACGCCCTGCGCCTATATTAAAAGCGTGCGCTTCAACGCCCATTCTCATACCGACAGCGTGGGTGTGGCCCTGGAATTAGAGGGCTGTGAAGATGTGAAAATCGCCGTTTCCTTTGGGGGCAAGCCCATGGCTGAATATACGCAGGCGCAGGCACACGGTCATTTAGACGTGCAGCTGCCGCTTGCGGAAACCCATTTGTGGGACGTGGGACAGGGCAATTTGTATGATGTTACGCTCACTTTCGGGCAAGACGTGGTGCACAGTTATTTCGGCCTGCGGCAAATCGGATTTGATCACATGAAGTGGCGGCTCAACGGCCGGTCTGTGTTCCAGCGGCTGATTCTGGATCAGGGCTATTATCCGGACGGGATCTATACCGCGCCCAGCGACGCCGAACTGGAAGCCGACGTGCTGCGGGGCCAGGCCATGGGCTTTAACGGCGCCCGCCTGCACCAAAAGGTTTTTGAAGAACGGTTTTTGTATTATTGCGATAAACACGGGTATCTGGTGTGGGGCGAATACCCCAGCTGGGGCATCGATATGGGCACGCCGCTGGCGCTGCATATTATTATGAGCGAGTGGGCCGACGTGATGGAACGGGATATCAACCATCCAAGCATCATCGGCTGGTGCCCGCTGAACGAAACAAATAAGAATCAACGGCGTGAAACCGTAAGCCTGCTGTATCGTTTCACCAAGGCGATGGATCCCTCCCGGCCCTGCATTGATACCAGCGGATATGTGCATGTGCAAACAGATATTTTTGACGTGCACGATTACGACCAAACCCCCGAAACCTTCCGCGAACGGTACAAAGCGTTTGCCGAAAAGGGGGAATTCAATCAGCCGGAATTCACCAAACCCCTGCAAAATTACGGCGGCCAACCGGTGTTTATCAGCGAATACGGCGGCATCCGCTGGTCTAACGATGCCAACGGTTGGGGTTACGGCGAAGGTCCTCAAACGGAAGACGCCTTTTTTGAACGGTTCCAAGCGCTTACCGACGCGCAGTTGGACCATCCGAAATTCTTCGGCTTTTGCTACACCCAACTCACCGACGTGGAGCAGGAGCAAAACGGCCTTTACACCTTTGACAGACGACCTAAATTCGATCCCGCAAAAGTGCACGCCATTGTGGCGCGCAAAGCGGCAATAGAAGACTGACCTTGTTAGGCACGGCCCCGAGACCTCGCGGTTTTCGGGGCCGGTTTTTTTGTGGGCATATTCTCGTCCTCCCGCTCATATAGATGAAGCGACATTTGCAGGAAAAGAGGACGGGTCATATGACGGATACATCGATCTACAGCGACATTGCTCGCCGAACCGACGGAAACATTTACATCGGCATCGTGGGGCCGGTGCGCACCGGCAAATCCACTTTTATCAAGCGGTTTATGGACACCACCGTGCTGCCCCATATCAAAGGGGAATACCAGCGGGAACGGGCCATTGACGAACTGCCCCAATCGGCAGCCGGCCGCACGATCATGACGACAGAGCCCAAGTTTGTGCCCGAAGAGGCGGTCACCATCCAATTGGACGGCGCCCGGGAGCTTTCGGTACGCATGGTGGACTGTGTGGGCTACATTGTGCCCAGCGCCTTGGGGTATGTGGAAGAAGACCATCCACGCATGGTGAAAACACCCTGGTTTGAAGAGGAGATCCCCTTTAATATGGCCGCCGAGATCGGCACCCAAAAGGTGATCGCCGAGCATTCTACTATCGGCGTTGTCGTCACTACAGACGGCAGCATCAGCGATATTCCCCGGGCGGAATACGAAGAAGCGGAAGAACGTGTTATAGAAGAACTGCAGCGCATTCAAAAGCCGTTTGTTGTGCTGCTCAATGCAGTGGAACCGGAATCGCCGCCGGTGCGCCGCCTGGCGGATGAACTGCAGGCGAAGTATAACGTGAGTGTGCTGCCGGTGAATTGTTTGGATCTTGACGAAGAACAGATCAAAACCATCTTGCATAGTGTGCTGGCAGAATTTCCCTTGCAGGAAGTGTGGGTGGATTGGCCGGGTTGGGTCAATCAGTTGGCCGCCGACCATTGGCTGAAAAATGATTTGTTCACCACCCTGTACGCAACGGCTGCCAATGTGCGCACCGTGCGGCAGTTGAATCTGTTGCAAAATGCGCTGGCCGGTGAGGAAAGTGTGAGCGCGGTCGAAGTGACCAAAGTGGAACTGGGCAGCGGCAGTGCCGTTGTTTCGGTTACCTTATCCAACGATTTGCTGTATAAAGTCATTCACGAGCAAACAGGTCTGGCGGTAAGTGGGGAAGAGGACTTGATGGCCTGCTTGCTGCGCCTTGCAGAAACCGAGAAAAAATACCAAAAAGTGCAAGCCGCGCTGGAAAAAGTAGAGCGCGTGGGCTACGGAATTGTAATGCCTGATAAAACCGAAATGACGCTGGAAGAGCCGGAGATCATGAAGCAGGGCAATCAATACGGCGTGCGGCTGAAAGCCAAAGCTCCTTCCATTCACATGATGCGAGCCGAGATCGAAACTGAGATCACCCCGGTGGTGGGATCGGAAAAGCAGTCGGAAGAGCTGGTGCGCTATTTGCTGTCCGGATTTGAAGACGACCCCGCCCAAATTTGGGATTCCAACATTTTCGGCACCTCTTTGCACGACCTTGTAAATGAAGGGTTGCACGCCAAACTTTCGCGCATGCCGGCAGACGCCCGCGCCAAATTGCAGGAAACCATTCAAAGGGTCATCAACGAAGGCTGCAGCGGGCTGATCTGTATCATCTTGTAAAACGATCCATACGCAACGCCGGAAAGATGTTTTCCGGCGTTATTTATGTGCGCTATCGGTTGCAATGGCTGGTGGATTGTGGTACAATACTTCCGAATTAAGCGCAAAGGAAGGATGTACCGTGAAGTTTTCTCAAATGCCCTATGAGCGTCCGGATCTGGATCAACTGAAAAAGGACCAGGCCGCTTTTAACGACCGCCTGCGCAACGCTGCCGATTATGCCGCCGCCAAAGCGGTGTTTTTGGAAATGCAACAGCACCAAAAACATGTGCAAACGCTGGCGACGCTGGCTTCGGTGCGCCATTCGATCGACACGCGCGATGCGTTTTACGATGCGGAAGATACCTTTTGGAACAACGCCGCCCCCGAATTGCAGGAAGGGGAGCAGGAATGGATACAGCTCATGCTGGCCAGCCCCTTCCGGGCCGATTTTGCCAAAGAATACGGCGATGTGATGTTTATAAACGCCGAAATAGAAAACAAAACTTTTTCACCTGCCATTATTCCCGAATTGCAGCAGGAAAACAATTTGACCCAGGCCTATGAAAAACTGCTGGCCGGCGCCCGCATTCCCTTTGAAGGCAAGGAATACACCATTGCGCAAATGGCGCCCTTTAAGGTGAACGATCCGGATGACGCACGCCGTCTGGCCGCCTGGAAGGCGGAAGGGCAGTGGTATAAGGACCACCAAGCCGAACTGGATGATATTTACGATCAACTGGTGCATCTGCGCGACAGTATGGGCAAAAAGCTGGGATATGAAGGCTATACCACTCTGGGTTATTACCGCATGGGACGCAACTGCTACACCAAGCAAGACGTGGAAGCCTTCCGGCAGGCAGTGGTCAAATATCTGGTGCCGGTGGCGGATGGTATTTATCGCCAGCAGGCTCAGCGACTGGGCAAAACCTATCCCATGAGCTTTGCCGACAATGCTATGCTGTTCCGTTCTGGCAACGCCAAACCCGCCGGCGACGCCGACGCGATCGTGGCGGCCGCCAAACAGTTCTATCACGAACTTTCGCCCGAAACCGACCGGTTTTTCCACACCATGCTGGATGGGGAACTGATGGATCTGCTGGCCACCGAAGGCAAGCAGGGAGGCGGCTATTGTACTTCGCTGTTAGATTACGACGTGCCCTTTATTTTCGCCAACTTTAACGGCACCCGGGACGATGTGGAAACCGTTACGCACGAAGCCGGCCATGCTTTTGAAGCCTACCTCAACGCAAAGCGCATCCCCATCGATTACATTTGGCCGGGCATGGAATCTTGTGAAGTCCATTCCATGTCCATGGAGTTTTTCGCCTGGCCCTGGGCCAAACTGTTTTTCGGCGACGATACCCGTAAGTTTTATTACAGCCATTTGGCCGGCGCCATCACCTTTATTCCGTATGGCACCATGGTGGACCATTTTCAGCACCTGGTGTATGAAAATCCCGACTGGACGCCCCGCCGCCGGCATGACGCCTGGAAAGAACTGCTGGGCGTGTATATGCCCTGGATGAAATTGGACGGCGATATTCCCTTTTATGCCGAAGGGGAAGGCTGGCAGCGCCAGCATCACATTTATTCTTCGCCCTTTTATTACATCGACTATTGCCTGGCCCAAACCGTGGCGCTGGAATTTTGGAGCATGATCCAAACCGATCTGCCCAACGCCTGGCAGCACTATATGGCTTATACCAAATTGGGCGGCAGCCGGACCTTTACCGATTTGCTGCAGTCCGCCGGGCTGGCCAGCCCCTTTGACGAAGCCTGCCTGCAGGGCGTATGCCGGCAGGCGGACGCCTGGCTGAAGGCCTACGATCTCACCGGCATTCAGTAATGCGATCGTATCTTCTTACATAATAAAACAAGACCCTGCCAGCAGTTTAATTGCGGTAGGGTTTTTGTTTTTTACCGCGGCAGCACGACGTCAACTCTGTAAGTTGCCGATATTTCCGCTTCACGTCCAGCCGCACGATCCATTCGGCAACGCCCAGCCATCGTGCCAGATCGCGGCACAGCGCCAGGGCTTGCTCTTCTGTGTAATGCCGCACAATATAGTCCAGCGCATGATGAAAACCCTCTCCTTTCCGGTCGCCCCAGGCGCGCAGCTTATCGTTTAACAGTCTGATTTCCTTTGCCGGCATACAGATCACGTCCTTTTGGATTGTTACACGTTTATCATAACAAAACCGGTGTCCCATTTGTGGGACTTGCTGCAACCAAAAAAGGCGGTATCGATGTGATACCGCCTTTTGACGTATTGGTTTGTTATCGAGGGTCAGCCTTCGTCTCCGCCCATCAGTTCCGCCAGTTTGGCATATAACTTGTCCGGTTCTATGGGCTTAAACAGGTGGGCGTTCATGCCGGCTTTGCGGGTGCGCGCCACGTCTTCGTCAAACACGTTGGCTGTCATGGCGATAATGGGAATGGCGGCGGCGTCCGGTCGGTCCATGGCGCGAATGACTTCGGTCGCGTTCAAACCGTCCATCACCGGCATGCGCATATCCATCAAAATCGCGTCGTAATACCCTTGCGGATGCGCTGCGAACATTTCCACTGCCACCTGGCCGTTTTCGGCCCGTTCGGCTTCCACGTCTTCCAGCTCCAGCAAATCGGCCAATATTTCCGCGTTGGCGTCCACGTCTTCGGCCACCAGCACCCGGCGGCCGGCCAGAGCACTTTCTATTGCGGGCAAAATAGCCGCTTCGGGGGCAAACACCCGGTCAGACGCGCCCAGCGTTACCGTTACGGTAAAGGTGGAGCCCACGCCTTTTTCACTTTCCACGTGGATCTGGCCGTTCATCATTTCTACAAAATTTTTGGTAATGGCCATACCCAAGCCGCTGCCGCCGTATTTGTTTGTGGTGGTGGCGTCTTCCTGCGAAAACGCTTCAAACAGTTTGGGCAAATACTCCTTATCCATACCAATGCCGGTATCGATCATATCGAACCGCAGGGTGCAGGTGGCGCCGTCCGTAGCGATCTGTTCCGCGCGCAGAGTAACGGTGCCGGGCGCTTCGGTGAATTTGACCGAGTTGCCCAAAATGTTGATGAGCACCTGTTTGAGCTTCATATCGTCGCCCACGTAGTAGTCGTTTATGTCGCCCACTACTTCGCATTGGTAGGTCAGACCTTTATCCGCGCACTGGCCGTTGATGATGATGTTGACCTGCTCTAAAAATTCTTTGAACAAGAATTCTTCCTGCTTTAACACCATGCGGCCTGATTCAATGCGCGACATATCCAAAATGTCGTTTATCAGCCCCAGCAAATGCTTGGCGCTGGCGCCGATCTTTTCTAACTGGTCGCGGGTTTTGGGGGTCAGGTCGGGATCGCGCAGGGCAATGTTGTCTAAGCCGATAATGGCGTTCATAGGCGTGCGGATCTCGTGGCTCATATTGGAAAGAAAACTGGTTTTGGCCCGGCTGCTTTCTTCTGCCAGCGCTTTTTCCACTTCGGTGGCGCGTTCCCGCTTTTGCATTTTGGAATAAATGCTCAATAAAATAATGAGCGATACCACGATCAGCGAAACCTGAATTACGGTGGCAAGCGCCAGCGACCAGTTAACGCCGTTCAATACATCATACAAATAGGCGTAAGCAGGCTTGGTGGCGTTGGTAACCACGTCCACGCCCGCTTCGGCCAGTTTTTCGGAATAAAAGGACTGAATGGGGGCCACGCTTTTTTCAACCGCGGCGGAAGCGGACTGCCGCATCCATACGCTGGAAGTGAAAATGATCAGCCCCAACAAAACGATCCACGCTACCGTAGAACGACCCAGCCGGCGTTCTTTATCGTTTTTGAGCAAAAACCAAAACACGATAAATCCCAAAATGCCCCAGGTGGCCAGGATCAAATACGATTCAGTGGAGAGGGTTGTTACAGAGATGATGTTGGGGATCAAAAATTCCAACGCGAACAGCAGCGAAAGCACAAGCCCGGCAAGGCCGATCACCACATATTTTTTATCTTTGCCCAAACGAGCCGTGCGCACGGCGGCGGCCGAAGTGAAAGCAAAGGCTATGGTGGCGCCCACGGTGGTCACGTCCACGATCCAACTGATAGCCGTGCGGCCGAAGAAGGGGAGAATAAAGGAAAAAGCGAAAATGCACCAAATGGCACGCGAGGGCACGTTGTTTTTATCCAGTTTGCCAATCGCTTCCGGCAGCAAATTGTCTTGTGCCATATTCCGTAGCAAGCGGCTCAAAGCGATATAATTGCCGATAATGCCGGTGAAAATGGCGCACACGGCGGCTACCCCCAACAGGGCAGAACCGGCGGAACCTAAAGCGGTGTGGGCGGCAAAAAAGGTGGGTTGCCCTTGCAAACCGGTATATTGGTCCAAATGGGTGATGTAATCCACCCAGGAAGCGCACCCTTCCGGCAGCGCCGTTACCGATGAAAGGGCCAGGCAGGCATAGGCTATGCCTGCGGCCGCCAGCGCCAACGCCATGATCAGAAAGGATCGTTTCAGTTTGAATTTGGCTTCGCCGGCGGAATGCGATATGGATTCAAAACCCACATAGGCCCAGGGAGCCAGCGCAAAAATGGTAAAAGCGCCGCCTGCCGCGTCGGTGTCGGGCGCAAAAGCGGGCGTTATATGCCGGGCGCCGCCGTGCGAAAGAGCGGCCGCAAAGCACACCACAACGCCTGCAAGCAGCAAAACAGCCATGATGATCTGCGTGCGCATTGCCAACCCCCGACGCAGACACACCAGCGCGCCGATCAAAAAGGAAGCAAGCACCACCAGAATTTCACCGAAGTAAATGTGAAAGCCTGCGATCTCATAATCAAAACCAAATTGAAACGTTCCGCCGAATAACGTGCGCAGGATCAAAGGCAGGGCCGTGCCGTTGGCCCAAATGATCGCCATGTAGGTAAGCAGTAAAAACCACGCGCTTAAAAAGCCGTGGTCGTATCCAAAGCACTTTTTGGTAAACGTGTAGGCGCCGCCTTCATCGGGATAACGGTTGATAAGGTAGTGATAGTTCAGGGCGATAATGAGCATGACCAAAGCGCCTAAACCAATCCCTATTGTGGTGCCGATGGGGCCCGCTATGGGCAAAAAAGTGGTGCCCGGCATAACGAAAGCGCCCCAGCCCACACTGCACCCGAACGCCAGCGCCCACGCGCCGATGGATGACAGATAAGGGGAGGAAGATCCGGATTGCATTCCGTTTTGTTGATCCATACGATTCGCCTCACTAAAACAAATGCTGCATTATTGGCCGTCGTTTTCGTATTGTTGAATGCCTGCTACGGCTTTCTTATACATGGCTTCGGCTTCCTGCACTTTTTGCGCCACTTCAGCGTCGGTCATGCAGCGCGGGTTACCGGGGCGGAATTCTTCCGAAATATCCGAAGCGATCCCGGCCAGCTTCACAAGACCCAGATTGCCGCAAACGCCTTTAATGGCATGGGCGCTTTCGAACAAACGCGCTCCGTCCATGTTTTTGCCCGCTTGCAACAGGTCGGCAAAAATAGCGTTGCCGGGCAGGCGGCGAATGTGCTTATCGATCAGTTTTTCAATGCGCAGCACTGCCAACGCCCGTTGATAATCACCGTCTATGGCCGCATATAGTTCTTGCAGCGTCATGTTCTTCAGTTCCTTTCCGTGTGAATTTCTTTTTCTATCAAAGCCTCAAATTCTTCCGCCGGTACGGGGCGGGAGAAATAATACCCTTGCACCAAATCGCATCCCGCATTGCGCAAGATCTCCAACTGGCCGCTGTTTTCCACACCTTCGGCCACCACCGGCACGCCCAAATAAGAGGCGATGTCCAAAATCAACGTAACCAGTTTGCGGTCGGTTTCATTGTTTTCAATGTTGCGAACAAACTTCATGTCCATTTTCAGCACGTCAATGGGCATGGAGGACAGCATGTTAAGGGAAGAATAGCCGGAGCCGAAATCATCCATCTCTATTTCAAACCCCAAACTTCTCAAATGCGCCACCACGTCCAGCAGCTGTTTGGCGTTTTCGGTGTAGGCCGATTCGGTCACTTCCAGTTTCAGGTCATGATAGTCCAGGCCATTTTCTGCGATCAGATCCACCAGTCGGTCTATCAGGGTGCTGTCAAACACATCCGACCGGGACAGATTGACCGAAACGGGCAGAGAAACACCGAATTTCTTTTTCCGTTCAGCGATCTGCCGGGCTGCTTCACACCAAACAAAACTGTCTACCACGTGAATAAGGCCGTTGCCTTCAAACAGCGGAATAAACTCGCCGGGGGAGATCATACCCAACTCCGGGTGCTGCCAGCGAATGAGCGCTTCGGCGCTGCTGAGCTTGGGCGGTTGGCATTGTATGTTATACTTGGGCTGGTAAAACACCTTGAATTGCCGCTCTTCCACGGCAATATGTAAATCGTTCAGCAGCCGTTGGTGCAGCAGCTCTCGCTGATGCAATTTTTCATCATAAACAACCAGCGGCAGTTGAAAATCGCCTCGCGCCATACCGCAGGCGGTGCGGGCGTGGTCAAACAGCATGACCGGGTCCACGCCTTCTTCCCAGGGCTTTACGCCCATGCGCAAATGAATGCCGCCGCCGGAAAACCCGGCGTCAACGGCTGCTTGAAAGCGGGAAAGGACCGGTGCGTAATCATCGCAACGCAAACAATAGATCATAAACTGGTCGCCCTCCATGCGGCCTGCAATGCCTTCCGTTTCAGCCAAATAGGCTTTCACTTCATCGCCGATCTTCTTAAGAACGGTATCGCCGAATTGGCGACCGTTCAAGGCGTTTATCAGGTGAAACTGTTCCACGTTGAGCGAAACCGCGTCAAAACGCAGTTCGGGGTGATACGTATACAGCCGGTTGGCGTATTCATAAAAGAAGTTGCGGCTGTATAAGCCCGAAACCGGGTCGTGTTCGGCGTTGGAGATCAACTGCCGGCCTTCGCACAGTTCAATAATGCGGCCGGCGCGGGCCAAAATGATCTCGGGCACGTCAAACGGTTTGGTGATAAAATCCGAAGCGCCCATCTGCAGTGCTTTCAATTCAGCCGATTTTTCAGCCGTCAGTACGATCACGGGTATGCTGCGCATCCGCTCGTCGGCCTGCATGCGTTCCAGCACGGCAAAGCCGTCCATCACCGGCATCATCAGATCCAGCATGATCAGCGAAATATCGAGGTCGTTTTTTTCGATCTCTTCCAGGGCTTGCGCGCCGTTTTCGGCGGTAATCACTTCGTAATACTCGCAAAGGATCACTTCCAACGCGTCCCGGTTGATCTCCTGGTCATCCACAACAAGCACGCGGCGGCGTTTGTCAATACTGGTGGAATGTATCATGCTTGGTCCGCTCCTTTGTAATCCGCAATGCATCTGCGCAGAGTAGCGTACAACTTGTCGGTATCGGCCGGTTTGGAAAGGTGGGCGTTCATGCCGGCTTTCAGGGATTCTTTCACGTCGCTTTCCAGCGCGTTGGCCGTCAGTGCAATAATGGGAATGGTCGCCGCGTCGGCTTTGTTGGCCATGCGTATGGTCTTGGCGGCGGTAATGCCGTCCATCACGGGCATGCGCAGGTCCATTAAGATCGCGTCATAATAGCCCGGTTCGGCGGCGGTGAACATATCCACGGCGATTTGCCCGTTAACGGCATGTTCGCTTTCGGCGCCTTCCAACTCCAGCAGGTCCATTACGATCTCGGCGTTTTCGGGAATGTCTTCCGCCAGCAAAATGCGTTTGCCTTCCAGTGAAACCGCGTCTTCCTGCGCCGCGCTTTCCTGCGTTTCGTTCGGCATAAGGGGAATAACGGCGGTAAACGTGCTGCCGACGCCTTTTTTGCTTTGCACCGTTAAGGTGCCGCCCAGGCGTTCCACAATGCTTTTGCTAACCGTCAAACCCAGCCCGCTGCCGCCATGCGTGCTGGTGGCGGTGTAGTCTTCTTTGCTGAAAGCGTCAAAAATATGTTCCAAAAAGATCTCGTCGATGCCGCAGCCCGTGTCTTCCACCGCAAACGCCACTGCTTTTAATCCGTCGTCAGCGTCGTGCTGACTAACGCGCAGGCGCACGTTGCCGGGCGCGTCGGTGTACTTCACGGCGTTATCCAGCAAATTGAACAGCACTTGCTTCAGCCGCATATCGTCGCCCACAAAACCGCGGCACACGTCGGGGGCTATTTCGCAAGTGTAAGCAAGGCCTTTTTCTTCGCACAGGGATTCGATAATTGCGCCGATCTGATCCACGGCGTCACGCAGCAAAAACGGGTCCGCTTTGGTGATGAACTCGCCGGTTTCCATGCTGTTTAAGTCGATGATGTTATTCACAATGCCCAAAATCTGTTCCGCGCTGTGGGTGGCTTTTTCAATGTGCTGTTTGGTTTCAGCCGGTAACGATTTGTTGGTCAGCGCAAGGGTGTTCAGCCCGATGATCACATTCAACGGGGTGCGCATTTCATGGCTTACACCCGAAAGAAATACGGTTTTGGCCCGGTTGCTTTCTTCCGCCGCCATCAGCTTGGCTTCCAGGTGTTCGTGCTGTGCAATACGCTTGGTGATGCGCTCCATCAAAATGTACATCACGCACACAAACACACTGCCGCCAAATAAAATGCCCGAAACGATAATGTCCGGCCGGCCGAAAAACCCAACGGCCAAATAGCCTGCCAAAAACAGGGTGAGCAAAACAATGGGAACATATAAAATGAAGTTGGCGTTCTGCCAGCCGTTTTGCTTTTTGGCTTTGCCGGCAAAATGCACAAAGCCCCAGATGTTATACACCATCAGAGCACTGCCCAAATAAATCAAAACATCAATCAAAATTTCTATAGAAGCATCCTCACATTCGTTTCATTTTTGGCGGGCTTTCAACGGCCGCAAACAATCCCGCGAATCGGGGGGTGCAGGATAAAGTTGAGAAGACAATACCCCGTTTAACAGAATAGGGCGGCAAGAAAAGCCGCCCTATTATCTTTTGGTGGACCTAAAGGGATTCGAACCCTCGACCTCTCGGATGCGAACCGAACGCTCTCCCAACTGAGCTATAGGCCCATACGCAAGGCACATTATATCGTTTTTTGTTAAAAAAGTCAAGTATCATTTCAAAACTTTTGAAAAAATACCGTTTCGTGCTTGAATCGTTGAACCGGTTATAGTATAATAATATCTAAATATGCGACTTTCATATTATTTCAAACACTTTATTTGGAGGTCTGGCCTTTATGACGACGGATACCGTTGCCGCCGAACCGATTTACGCCGCTTTTTCAGAGCAGGAGCAAGCCTGGCTGCAGCAAAACCGCGATTTGCTGTTGGCCCGCTTCGGCCATATGCCAAAGGCCTGCCTGCATGTTTTCGGCTGCCAGCAAAACGTGAGTGACGGCCAGCGGATAGAAGGCTTGCTGCAAGCCATGGGTTTCGGCTTTACCGAACAGCCGGAAGAGGCGGACCTGATCCTTTTCAACACCTGCGCCGTGCGGGAACACGCCCAGGAACGGGCGCTCGGCAACGTTGGCGCTTTGAAAAAGTGGAAAGCGCAACGCCCTGAACGCATTTTGATTCTATGCGGCTGTATGGTGCAGCAGGAGCATGTGGCCCAAACGGTGCGGCAGTCTTATCCTTATGTGAGCATGGTGTTTGGCCCGCACGCCATCAACCATTTGCCCCAAAATATGTACGCCTTTTTGACCGGCGGTAAGCGGGTGTTCGATCTGCCGCAGGATGAATCCGCCATACGGGAAGGCTTGCCGGTGCGCCGCACAGGTGTAAAGGGTTGGTTGCCGGTGATGTACGGCTGCAACAACTTTTGCACCTATTGCATTGTGCCCTATGTGCGCGGGCGGGAAAAAAGCCGCCGCCCGCAGGACGTGATAGCCGAAGCCCAACGGATGATCGCCGCCGGGTATAAAGAGATCACGCTATTGGGCCAAAACGTGAATTCCTACGGCAAAACGCTGGATGAGCCCGTCAGCTTTGCTCAACTGCTGCGACAGATCAACGCGTTGCCCGGCGATTTTATTATTCGGTTTATGACCTCTCACCCGAAAGATTGCACATTGGAACTGCTGCAGGCCATGCGGGATTGCGATAAAGTGGCCAAACACCTGCACCTGCCTGTGCAATGCGGATCTGACCGGGTGTTAAAAGCCATGAATCGGGGTTATACCGCCGAACAATACCTTAGCCTGGTGCATACTGCGCGGGAACTGATGCCCGAACTTTCGCTCACCAGCGATCTGATCGTGGGTTTTCCCGGCGAAACGTATGAAGACTTTCAGCAAACGCTGGAACTGGTGCGCCGGGTTGGATATTCTTCGTTATACACATTTATCTTTTCGCCCCGCAAAGGCACACCGGCCGAAAAACTCCCCGATCCTGTTCCGGCCCAAGAAAAAAGCCGCTGGTTTCAAGAGCTGCTTGCCCTGCAGGAAACGCTGGCTGCGCAACAAACGGCCGGGCTGTGCGGCAACACTTACCGGGTGCTGTGCGAAGGGCAAAAAAAGCCGGGCTTGTGCTACGGCCGCACCGACGGCAATGTTTTGGTGGAATTTCCGGGCGACGCCGCCTTGGTCAACACCTTTGTTCACGTTACGGTAACAGAAGCGCTTTCCTTTGTACTGAAGGGAACGGTTTCTCAATAAATCACTTTTTCAGGAGGATCATCACAATGGACATTATTGCCATGGCCCGTCAACTGGGCGCCGCTATTCAGCAGGAGGACGTTTATTTGGAGTATCAGGCGGCCAAAGCCGCTAACGATAACGATGAAGCTTTGCAGGGCCTTATCGGTGAATTCAACCTGCTGCGCATGTCTTTAAGCGCGGAACTGCAAAAGTCTGACGATCAAAAAAGCCAAAGCAAGATCGACGAACTCAATAAACAGCTGCAGGCCACCTACAATCAGGTAATGGCCAACGAAAGCATGAAGCAATTCAACGAAGCCAAAAGCCATATGGATCATTTTACCAATCAAATCACCTCCATTTTGGCCATGTGCATTGAAGGGGAAGACCCCGAAACCTGCGAACCGGCCGGTTGTTCGGGCAGCTGTTCCACCTGCGGCGGCTGCCACTGAAGCATGCCGTCAATTCTTTCGTAAGGAGTGGTCACTTTGGCAGGCTTGTCACCCTTTATGCAGCAATACAAACGCATAAAGGCTGAAAATCCGGATACCATTTTGTTTTTCCGGCTGGGCGATTTTTATGAAATGTTTTTTGAAGACGCCGAGCTGGTTTCCAAAGAGCTGGATCTGACCTTGACCGGGCGGGATTGCGGCCTGGAAGAGCGCGCTCCCATGTGCGGCGTGCCTTATCACAGCTGCGAAACGTATATTGCCCGGCTCATCGCCAAGGGCTACAAAGTGGCTATTTGCGAGCAAACCGAAGATCCTGCCACAGCCAAGGGCTTGGTGCGCCGCGAGATCGTGCGTGTTATCACCCCCGGCACCGTGACCGAAAGCGCCATGCTGCAGGAAGGGGCCAGCAATTATCTGGCTTCTGTGTTTACGCTGCACGATGAATGCGCCGTAACGTTTGTTGATACCTCTACCGGCCAGTTGTTTTTGACCACGCTGCCGGCAGGCGACCGCCAAACAGAGCGGCTCACCGATGAATTGAGTCGTTTTGCCCCCAGCGAGATCATTATGAACGCGTCTTCGGTAAACGATGAACTCATTCGTTTTATCGGCCAGCGTTTGGGCTGTTGTTACGGCGTTATGGATGAAGAAAAATTCGATCCGTCTGCTTTTTTAAGCCTGGTGCTGGACCATTTTCATGTGGACAAGCCGGAGGATCTCAGAATCGCGTCCGGTTCTGCCGCACTGTATGCAGTGGCCGCCGCGTTGGATTATTTGTTTGATACCCAAATGACCAACCTGGCCAACATCAACACAGTGGATATTTACAGCGATTCGGAATATATGCGGCTGGATGCTTCCGCCCGGCGCAACCTGGAACTGTTTGCCAACAACCGGGCCGGCGGCAAAAAGGGTTCGTTGGTGTGGGTGCTGGATCGTACCAAAACCGCCATGGGCCGGCGTCTGCTCACCTTGTGGCTGGAACAGCCGCTGGTGCAGATCGCCATGATAGAACGCCGCCAGCATGCAGTGGGGGAACTGGTGCAAAAAACCACCCTTTGTGCCGAACTGGGAGACGCGTTGAAAGGCATTGACGATCTGGAACGGCTTATGACCCGCGTGGTTTACCGTACCGCCAGCCCCCGTGACGTGTTGGCACTGGGCCGCACAGCCACCCGTATGCCGCCCCTGCGCGCGCTGCTGCAAAACGGCGCTTGCGATTACTTGCGTCAGATCTACCGGGATTTGGACGATTTGCAGGATATTGCCGAACTGGTGGAACGGGCCATCGACCCGGACGCGCCCGCCTTGCTCAAGGACGGCGGCTTTATTCGTACCGGTTACAGCAAGGAACTGGATCAGATCCGGCAAGATAAAAACGGCGGCCGGGAACTGATCGCCGAAGTGGAAAAACGGGAGCAGGAGCGCACCGGCATCAAGAATCTGCGGGTCAAATACAACAAAGTGTTCGGTTATTATATCGAAATCACCAATTCGTATAAGCATTTAACACCGGACGATTACATACGCAAGCAAACCACAACCAACGCCGAACGGTATATCACCCAGGAACTCAAGGATCTGGAACAGCGGGTACTCACCGCAAACGACCGTTCTATTCAACTGGAGCACGAACTGTTCAACCAGGTGCGCAACTGTATCGCCGAACAGCTCGAACGGGTGCAGCGCACTGCCAAAGCCATTGCGGCGCTGGACGTGCTGCGTTCCTTTGCAGACGTGGCGTTGGCCAATCATTACACCTGTCCTGCTCTCAGCCGCGACGGTCGCATTCTCATCACCCAGGGCCGCCACCCGGTGGTGGAAACCATTTCGGAAATGCCCTTTGTGCCCAACGATTGCACACTGGACCGGGCCGACAACCGCTGCGCTATCATCACCGGCCCCAACATGGCCGGCAAATCCACTTATATGCGGCAGGTTGCGCTTATCACCATCATGGCTCAAATCGGCAGTTTTGTGCCGGCGGCATCCGCTCACATCGGCGTGGTAGACGCCGTTTTCACCCGGGTAGGCGCGTCAGACGATCTGTTTTCCGGCCAATCTACATTTATGGTGGAAATGAGTGAGGTCGCCAATATTTTGCGCAACGCTACCCCCAACAGTCTGCTCATTTTAGACGAGATAGGCCGCGGCACGTCTACTTATGACGGCATGGCCATCGCCCGGGCGGTGTTGGAATACGTAACATCCAAAAAACTGGGGGCAAAAACCCTGTTTGCCACGCACTACCATGAATTGACCGAAATGGCCGATTCCATGCCCGGGGTCAAAAATTATAATGTGGCCGTTAAAAAACGAGGGGACGACATCACCTTCCTGCGGCGCATCGTGCCGGGCGGGGCCGACCGCAGTTACGGCGTGGAGGTGGCTGCGCTGGCCGGCGTGCCCAAAGAAGTGGTGCGGCGCGCCAAAGTGATATTGGCCCATTTGGAAGACGGCAAGCAAGCGCCTGTCGCTCCGGCTGCGGCTGCGCCGGAAGGAGCCATGCAGCTCACGTTTAACAGCATGCCCGACCATCCGGTCATTCGCAAATTAAAAGAAACCGATGTGAACACGTTAACGCCCATTGAGGCGATGAATTTACTATATGAACTTTCTAAAATGATCGATTCCCCGCAATAGGAGGTGAACCATCGTGGCACGCATTCAAGTGCTGGATAAACACACGGCCGAACTCATTGCCGCCGGCGAAGTGGTAGAACGCCCTTCGTCCGTTATCAAAGAAATGGCCGAAAATGCGATCGACGCCGGCGCTACGCGCATCACGGTGGAAATCAACAACGGCGGCATTACCTACATTCGCATCACCGACGACGGCGCCGGTATCAGTCGAGAAGACGTGCCCACCGCTTTTTTGCGGCACGCCACCAGCAAAATCAGCCGTGAAGACGACCTGCAGGCCATTGCCACCCTGGGCTTTCGCGGCGAGGCGCTGGCCAGCATTGCGGCGGTTGCCCGGGTAGACCTGCTCACCAAAACCAAAGAGGAAGCCTGCGGCACCCATTACGTGATAGAGGGCGGGGAAGAGGTGCTGTTAGACGACGCCGGCTGCCCCGACGGCACCACGTTCGTTATTCGGGACCTGTTTTATAACACCCCTGCCCGCATGAAGTTTTTGAAAAAGAACGTGGCGGAAGGCAATGCCGTGGCCGACGTAGTGGACCGGCTTGCTTTATCCCATCCCGAAATATCGTTTCGTTTGCTGCGAGACGGTCGGCAAACTCTGCAAACCCCCGGCAACGGCGATCTGCACGCCGCGATTTATGCGGTTTACGGTAAAGAATTTGCCGAATCTCTTATCCCGGTGCAGTATGAAAACGGCGCTATCCGCCTTTCGGGTTTCACCTGCAAGCCGGTGGCCGCCCGCAAGAACCGCAGCATGCAACTGTTCTTTATTAACGGACGATTCGTTAAAACCGGCACCGGCTCCGCGGCTCTGCAGGAAGCCTATAAAAATGCCATCATGGTGGGTAAATTCCCGGCAGGGGTCTATCATTTGCAGTTTCCTTTTCGTGAAATCGACGTGAATGTGCACCCGGCCAAAATTGAAGTGCGTTTTTCCAATGAGCGCGCCATTTTTGATACGGTGTATTACGGTGTGCGTTCCGCGTTGGAAGCCGGCGACACACGCCCTGTGCTTCGCCTGCCCGATATGCTGCAGCAAACCGTTGCTGCGGCGCAGGAGAACACCCGCTTCAAAAAAGCCTCTTCCGCGTTCCAAAAGCCGTTGTCGCAAACGGCTAAAACGCCTTCTGCGCAAGGCATGCAAACCAAATTTCGAATGCAAACGCCTATGCCCGCTTTGCCGCAGGAGCATGTGCTGGAGGACAGTACAGCCGCCGTTCACGCCACGCTTAATCAGTGGCCCGGCCAGGCGCGGTACGACGCGCCGCCGCCTACGCCCAAACCGGCTGCTCGCCAACCTGCGCCGGTAAAACCGGCGACGCCTCCGGTTGCCGCCGTGCAGGAAGAAGCCGACGAAGAGCCGACGGTACGCCTGATCGGCGAAGCTTTTCACACCTATGTGCTGGCAGAAGTGGGCAACCGTATTTTATTGATCGATAAGCATGCCGCACACGAGCGCATTTTGTTTGACGCTTTGCGGGCGCATGCCGCCGAATCGCCCCAAATGCTGTTAGAGCCGGTGAGCTTGACGCTGCGCAAGCAGGAGTATTCTCTTCTCACCGATAATCTTGCGTTGTTGGAAAAAGCCGGCATTTTGCTTGAACCGTTTGGGGAAGACGCTGTTCTGGTGCGGGCGGTGCCCATGAATCTGACGGGTGAAGACGTTTCCGGCCTGCTGGAAGAAATTGTGGAAAAACTCTCTTCCGGCTATGCCTCTGTCACAGCCGACCGGTTAGATTGGCTTTACCATTCCATCGCCTGCCGCGCTGCGGTTAAGGGCGGCGACAAAACCGATCCCCTGCAGTTGCTCACGCTTGCCCGGCGCATTGCGCAAGACGATGCGGTGCGCTATTGCCCCCATGGGCGGCCGGTTGCAATTTGGCTCACCAAATATCAGTTAGAAAAGCAGTTTGGCAGGAGCGACACATGACACGGCCCATTTTTGTGTGTGCCGTGGTGGGCCCCACTGCCAGCGGCAAAACCGATTTAGCTGTGGAACTGGCCCTGCGCAACAACGGCGAAGTGATCTCTTTCGATTCCATGCAGGTGTATGCTGACGCCCCCATTGCCACTGCGGCGCCCACCGCCGCCGAACGGCGCGGCGTGCCCCATCATTTGATCGGCTTTTTGCCGGCTGACGCCGTGTTTTCGGTGGCAAAGTTTACCGAAATGGCCCGCCCGCTGATCGCGGATATCCACGCCCGGGGCCGATTGCCTGTTTTGGTGGGCGGCACGGGACTGTATTATGCGGCGCTGCTTGACAATTTGCAGTTCACCGACCAGTCGTCCGAACAATTAGAACAAGTGCGCGCCGTGTTGCGTGAACGCCTGCAAAACGAAGGGATCGAAGTGCTTTACCGCGAGCTTCAGCAAACCGATCCCGCCGCGGCCGAAAAGATCCATCCCAACAACCATGTGCGTGTTTTGCGCGCGCTGGAAGTGCAGGCCGTCACCGGTCGAACCATTACCCGCCAGGTGGCGGAATCCCGCCGGGCGCCTTCTCCCTATGTACCCTGTGTGATCGGTATTACCTATCGCGACCGTTCGTTGCTGTATGACCGTATCAACCGGCGCGTGCCGGCTATGCTTGCCAACGGGTTAGAAGAGGAAGTGCGCGCGCTTTATGCCAAAAACCCCGCCGGCACGTTGCTGCAGGCCATCGGCGTAAAAGAATTCGCCCCTTATTTTAACGGCGCCATATCCCGCGATGAACTGATCGCCTCCATTCAAACCGAAACCCGGCATTACGCCAAACGCCAGCTCACCTGGTTCAGGCGGGATGCCCGCGTGCATTGGTTGTATAAAGACGAATTTGACCAACCGGTCCAATTCATTCAGCAGGCGCAAACGCTCCTGTCGCAGGCAATGGCCGCTTATGCACAAGAAACCGAGGTAACC
>CADBNN010000073.1 GCA_902796075.1 Oscillospiraceae bacterium
CCCCCGAAAGGCGCCAGCCTTTTGGGGAAGAGCCGACCCATCGGAGCGGTGAGACCTGCCGGCCACGGCAGGGCGATGAGCGGAGATTGCCGAGGCGCAGGAGTGGAGAAATCTCATCTGAAACAACCCCTCCGGCTTGGAAACTTACGTTTCCAACCCACCTCCCCTTGCACAGGGGAGGCTTACGGCTTACAGCGAGTTTGCGGTTGCCCTCCCTGTGTAAAACCGGGTTCCCGAAAGCGTCAGCCCTTTGCCGAGCGAATGCGGCGGGCTTCCATATAATACCGCTTTTCTTCCGCGTGGCCCATGGAAAAGGTCTTGCGGGGCAGCGAGCCGTCCTGCCGCACGGCGTCAAACAGATCCTGCTTGCGCATGCCGGCGAACAAAAAGCCCAGGGCGTCGGGGCGGGCGGCCAGCTCCCGCAAAGCCTGTTGGCCGTGAATGTAATCGATCTTCCCTTCCGGGTGGCGGGCCAGATAGGCGTCCAGCACCGGCTGCAGGGTAGCCACCGGCAGCTTGGCGGCGGCCGGCACGGTCAGGGTGGTTTCGCCCCCGGCGTACACGCAGGTGAACCGGTGGGCGGCCGGATCGTCGGACCGGCCCAGCGCGGCGCCGATCTCCGCCAGGGCGGCGGCCGGGTCTACCCCGAACAGCACCCGGTAAATGGGTTCAAACTGAATGGCGGGATCGTGCAGATTCACCACTTCCACCAGCGCCCGCTTGGCGGCGGGGTCGTCGGTAAGGGCGGCGCATTCCTTGGCGGTGGCCAGCGAATGGTTGCCGTCCCCCACCACAAACAGCAGGGGATCGGCCTGCCCGGCCAGCAGGTTTTGCAAGGCGGCCTGAACCGCCTGCCGGCCCGCCGGGGTGAGCAAACGCCCGGTCACGTGGCCGCCCCCCAGCATCAGATCGCAATCATACAAAGGCTGTTCTTCCCGCCCGGCGCAGGCGGCCTGCAGCACGCTGTCGGCGGGATCGTCCATCAGCAGCAGCACGTGAGGCAGCTCCAGCGGCGCGTTCCGGCGGATCTGCACCCGGGGCGGAATGCGGGAAAGCACCGTTTCTTCGGTGGCGCGTATGAGCGCCCGGCTGCCCTTGCGGTAATCGTAAGCCGCCAGGTCCACGGCCCCCACAATGCCCCGGCGCACGCCGGATGGGGTGGTGCGTTCCACCAGCACCATGGCGTTGGGGTATTCGGTCAGCACGCCCCGGTCACAGTATTCCTGCATGGTCCGGTTCACGTCGTTTATGCGGGCGAGCCGGTCGCCCTGTTCCAAATAGATTTCCGGCAGGGTGAGCCGCAGGGTGGAATCGGCCTGCCCCACCAACGCTTCGACCTGCCGCCAATAGTCCGGTTGAGAGGTAAACTGGTCGCAGGCGATGACCGCCCAGGTTTCAAACCCGCCCCGGGGCAGCAGCACGTCGGCGGGATAAAAAGGAATGGCTTGCATGACGAACACCTCGCATTTCATATTGGTAGTATACCCGCCCGGCGGGCAAAAGTCAACCGCCCGAAAAGGTATAACACCCGCGGCGCGCAACGCAAACGGTGGGAAAAATTTTGCCGTTTGCACCTTAAAATACAGGGCGCGGTGGGAAAATTTTCAAAAAAATTTTCAACTTTTCGACCGCCGGTGGGACAAACCGCCCCCGCCGGCGCCGTGCAAAACCGCAAAAATGGTCAATTTTGGGCAAAATGGCCGGTTTTGGACCCGTTTTTGTAACTTTTACCCAAACGGACGGTGAAAATCAAACGAAAGAAATAACGAAAAATCAAAAGAAAAACAAAGGATTTTGCCAAAAAACACCAGTAAAAATTTTTGAAATTAACATTTTGAAATGTTCGTTCATTTTCACAAACGACTTGTGGTTTTCAAGGCCAAAACCACAAAATATAGTAAAAGTTACAACTTTGTAACCTTTTCGGCGGCCGATTTGAGCAAAAAACTTTGTGAAATCCTACGAAATTTTCTGCTTGCAAAACGGTTGACAAAACCCGAAAAGGGCGCATATAATGCCCATGCTCCGGCAAAAATGGCTTTATACGGCGCGTTGCGCCCATTCCGATTGCCGACGGCAGAAAGGTGAACTTTTGTTATGTTACATGTAAACCACGCCTCCCTTAGCAGGCATTGGCTCAAAAACCGGCGGTTTGTGTTTACGCTGGCGGCCGTGCTGCTGCTTACGGTGCTGGGTACCTTAATGGCCAGCGCCGCCCGCGAGGTAGACGTATATTATGAAGGCGACGTTTACACCGTGGCCACTTACAGCGACGACCCTGCGGTGATTTTGCAGCAGGCGGGGCTGGCGGTGCCGGAAGACGGTGAATACGCCCTGGAAGAAACCGAAGAAGGTCTGGTGCTGCGGGTCAGCCCCCTGCTGCGCGTTACCGTAACGGCCGACAACAGCCGCCGGGTAACGACCATTCGCACCGACCGGGTGAGCAGTTTGCTGCGGCGGCTGGGCATTCGCCTGGGCGCGTATGACACGGTGACCCCCGCCAAATCCGCGATCCTTACCGCCGATACCACCGTGCAGGTGCAGCGGGTGACCTTTGCCCGCGCCAGCCATGAAGAAGCGGTGGCGCCCGGCGTGACCTTTTTGAAGACCGACGCCCTGAAGCTGGGCGACGTGGCCGTGCAAAGCGAAGGCGTGCCCGGCCTGCAGCGGGTGTATACCCACGACCGGCTGGTAGACGGCCGGGTGACCCAAAGCCGGGTGATCGACCGGGAAGTGGTGCGCGCCCCCAAAAACAAAGTGATTTTGCAGGGCACGGCCAAGGTTGCGCCCACCGGGGCCGCCGTTACCACCAACGCCAAACTCAATCAGTCCATTGTTTCGCCCCTCACGCCCGACCGGCTCATCGCCCTGGACGAAAACGGCGCGCCGCTGCAGTATGAATACTGCATCAAGGGCCCGGCCACGGCCTATTACGCCCCCGAAGGCGCCCACACCTCCACCGGCGAGATCGCCCAGATCGGCTATGTGGCGGTAGACCCCAAAGAGATCCCCTACGGCTCCAAAATGTATATCCGCACGGCCGACGGCTCCTTTATTTACGGCTACGCCAAAGCGGCGGACACGGGCGGCTTTATTCGGGGCGAGGTGGAAGTGGACCTGTACTTCCCCACCCTGTATGAATGCACCTGCTTCGGCCGGCGCAACGTAGAGATCTACGTGCTGGAAACCCCCGATCAATAAACAAAACAACGGGATCCCCGAAGATCGTTTTTGATCTTCGGGGATCCTTTTTATGGGCAAGGAAGCGGCCGTCGGGCTTATCCCTCGTTGGCCTCTTTTAAGGGCAAAATGTATTTTTCGTAATAGCCCGGCAAATAGGTCCAGTTGGCCGGATCGTAGAAATCCCAGGGGAACATTTCGGGCGTAAAACGGCCGCGGCGATAATAGGCGTCCGCCCAAATTTCATCTGACCAATCAGGCTGCGGGACTTTGAACATGCCCGGCCGCCATTGGCTGGGCCACATCAAAAAGGCCGTTCTTTCCGGGCAGCTGAAATCGGTACGGGGGAACGCTTTTCGCTTGCCGGTGGCATATTGCAGAATATACAGCGCGTCCACCGCGTTCACCCGGTTGTCGCCGGAAGTGTCGCTAAGCCAGTGGGCGTTGTTTTTCATCACGCTCCACCTGACGTCCTCTCTGCGAATGGTAAATTTGTCTGTGTTCACCCTGTCGTCTTTAGCGGCCACCCTCTGATAATACCGGATGTAAGAATCTTCCGCATACGTATACGCGCTATAAAAAAAGTCGTTAAACCCACTGTCGGAAGAGCTAAGGCTGTCATATAATCCGTATTGCAGGGCCATGAGCGCGTCGGCCGCGTTGATTTTGCCGTCCAGCGTCACGTCGCCGATTTGCCACACCGGCCCGTCGGGTTCATGTCGGCCGGTCATAACGCGCCGGATCCAGTAATCGCTCAGAAACCCACCGATCCCGGCAAGCCGGCGTTCTTGCGCTTCACGCGCTCGAATTTCGTCCGACGGCGCTATGCCGACGCCGCCGCCGGCCGCCGAAACGGGCAGGGCCCAGAACATGGCCGTGACCAAAAGCACCGCGATCCACCGTAAACCTTTCATGCTGCACACCTCTTTTCTCATTGCATCGGCCGGCGATTACGTCAGCCAAAAAAACCGGGCGTAAAACGCTTCGCATTCCGCTTCAAGCTGCCGGCGCAGTTCGTCCATGCTCACCTTTACGGGCGAAGTATACATCAGATTGCTCAGGCTTTGCATAACGGAATTGGACATCACGCCGGAAGCGTAATCGGGCAGCAGACCGCGGGCGGCGCCGCGGCATACCGCCGCCGCAGAAGCCGGCAGACTTTGCCGGTTTTTGGCCCCGGTCACATAAGGCGCGGCCGCCAGGTGATTGAGCAGACTGCCGGCTTCGTTCACACGGTCGTCCTGGACCTTGGGCAAAGCCCATACCATGCCGCCGAAAGCGCAGGAGGCATTGGTTTCACTGCCCGGCCGCCGGGGAAGCGGCGCCACGTGCCATTGAAACGCCAAACCGTCGGTAAAAGCCGGCACATAATAGGTCGCCGCGCACACAAAAACCGCTTTCCGGTTGCGCCAGTTATCCGTGTATGTAGCGGCGGCATAGCTTTGGCTGTGGTCTTTCATGAAAATATTCCGGCTGTGTTTCGCCGCCTGCGCGGCCTGTTCATTCAGCCCGGTCACAGTCGGGCGGCCGTTTTGTTCGGTGATCACGCCGCCGGTGGCGCAAAACACTTGCGCGCCGCCATACACGGTGTTCCCGGTCAGACCGTACACGTTGATCCGGTTGTCGCCGTCGGTGTCCACCGTGCACACCTTGGCCAGCACCCGAAAAGCGTCATAGTTCCATAAGCCGTCTTCCGCCAGCTGCGCCACCGGGTCCGGCTGCTGCACGGCCGCCGCCAGCGCGTCGGTCAGGGCCGCGTCCACGGCCATTTGCTGCCCGGTTTGCCGCACCGCTTCGGGCGTGGCGTACTGTTTGAGCATATCCATATTGTAACATAAGCAATAGGTCATGCCGCTGCCGTCGTCCGCCCCCACGCCGTATACCTTGCCGTTAACGGTAACGGAGCGTGTAGCGGCGGTTTGCAGCAGGTCGCCGCACAGCGTGGCGCTTCGGGAAAGGTCGGCCAGCCAGCCCGCCCGCGCCATTTGGCGGCAGGTGGCCAGGTCCATTTCATACAGCACGGTGGGGGCTTTCGGCCCCAGATCCATCGTGTCGTCGGCTTCTGTGCGCTGTACCGTTACCGCGGCGCCTTGCCGCAGCCGGTCGGCCACTTCATCAAAAGCGGCGTCCCATTCGGACCAATTGGGATACCCGTTTTGCGCGCGTTTTTGCACCACGAAGGTATTGCGGGGTCCGGCCGGCAAAACGGGGAACACGTCCCGCTTGCCTACCGCAAATTGCAAACACAGCAGAGCGTCGGTCGCGTTCACGGCGCCGTCCTCATTTAATAGCCCGGCGGCCAGCGCTTCTTCGGCAAGCACCTCTTTGCCCACCGCGTGGCGCAGCATGCGCAGCGCGTCGGCCGCATCCACCGCGCCGTCGCCGTTCACGTCGCCCAGGGCGACGGCGGTGACCGGTTCGGTTGCCATAGGCGCCTCGATCTCAGCGTCGTCTTTGCTTTGTGCTGACGCAGGATAAAGACAGGCCGTGAACAACAGCGTTGCCACGCAAACGGTACATACGAATTTTTTCAACAGAAGCGTCTCCTTTGTAAAAAGATTTTTTCGGAGCTCCGCTTCCATCTTAAGCACAAAATCGAAAATTTGTCAAGCGTTTTGGGCAAAAAAGCGACTCTACTCTTTTTTGTTCACAGTTTGTTCATAATTTGTTCACAGTTTGTTCACATTTGGTATACAACTTGCACAAAAATCGGGGCGAAAATTTTACATCGGTTTTTTTGCAAAAGAAGCCGGGTCCCGCCCGGGCGCGGAATTTTTTTCTTTCTATTTGCCGCAAACTGTGCTACAATAATAAGAAAAAACAGGAAAAGAGTTTTTTACCTATGCAATCACTGTGCTGCTGCGCGCCCTGCTTGTTTGGGCTGGAAGGGCTGGCCGCCGACGAACTGCGCCGCATGGGCGCCCAACAGGTGCAGGCCGAAAACGGCCGGGTGCTGTTTGCGGGCGACTGGCATACCCTGGCCGCCGCCAACCTGTGGCTGCGCACCGCCGAACGGGTGGAGATCGTGCTGGGGCAGTTTAACGCCGCCACCTTTGACGAGCTGTTTGAAGGCACCCGCGCCCTGCCCTGGGAGGATTTTATCGGCCGGCAAAACGCCTTTCCCGTTAAGGGCTGGTCGCTGGATTCCGCCCTGCACAGCGTGCCCGACTGCCAGTCTATTATTAAAAAAGCCATTGTGGAACGGCTGCGCGGCCGCTATCACGTGGCCTGGTTTGAAGAAACCGGTCCCGCCCTGCCGGTGCGGTTTTCCATTCGCAAAAACGCCGTGACCCTCATGCTGGATTCTTCCGGCGCCGGTCTGCACAAACGGGGATACCGGGCGGTGGCGTCTCAGGCCCCCATTAAAGAGACCCTGGCCGCCGCCATGGTGGCGCTGGCCCGACCCTATGAAGATTCGGTGTTGTATGATCCCTTTTGCGGTTCCGGCACCATTCTGATAGAAGGCGCCCTGCAAGCCTGCAACGTGGCCCCCGGCCTGCGCCGCCGGTTTGCCGCCGAAGAATGGGACTGTCTGCCCGCCGGCACGTTTGCCGCCGCAAGAGACCAAGCCCGGGCGCAGATAAACCGGCAAGCGCCCTTTCGCTGTGTGGGCGCCGACCTGGACCCGGCCATGGTGGCCCTTACCCTGCAAAACGCCCAAAAAGCCGGGGTAGCCGGTCGCCTGCAAGCGGCGGCGGCCGACGTGGCCGCCTTTGCCCCCACCACACCCCGGGGCATTGTGGTGACCAATCCCCCTTACGGCGAACGGCTGCTGGACGTGCAAGCCGCCCGGGAATTGTACCGCCGCATGGGCGCGGTGATGGAAAAAAAGCCCGGCTGGCGGTATGCCGTGATAAGCCCGGACGAACAGTTTGAAGAGCATTTCGGCCGACCGGCCGATAAAAAGCGCAAGCTTTACAACGGCATGCTGCGCTGTACGTTATACCTGTATTTTAAGGGATAAAGAAGGACTGTGCATGAAAAACGTGTTCATCGTCAACCCCAAGGCGGGCAAGCGCAACGCCGCCAAAAAGCTGACCGAAGCGGTGCGCGCCTGCCTGGAACGCCGCCGTGAAGCCTATGAGATTTACACCACCGTGGCCCCGGGAGATGGCACCCGCGCCGCCCGGGATTACGCCGACACGGGAGAAGAAATGCGCGTTTTTGCCTGCGGCGGCGACGGCAGCGCCTTTGAAGTGCTAAACGGCGTGGTGGGCCGCGACAACGTGGCCATGGGGGTGATCCCCTGCGGCACAGGCAACGACTTTTTGAAAAGCTTTCACGGGGCGGAGCATTTTGCCAGCGTGGAAGACCAGCTGGCGGGCTCCCTGTGCCGGTTGGACGGTATTAAAGCCGGCGACCTGTATTGCATGAACCAGGCCAGCATGGGCATGGACGCCCAGGTGTGCGTGCACAAAGACAAATTCAGCCGCCTGCCCCTGGTGGGGGGCAAGGTGGCCTATGTGATGTCCCTTTTCTATTGCTTTTTTTCGGCCATTCAAAACCATTTGACCGTGCAGCTGGACGACGGCCGCCCCCGGGAAGAAGACTTTTTGTTTGCCATTGCCGCCAACGGCCAATATTACGGCGGCGGCTTTATGAGCGCCCCGCTGGCCCTGCCCAACGACGGCCTGCTGGACTGTGTGACCGTGAACACCGTTTCCCGGCCGCGGATCGTTTCGCTGCTGAGAAAATACACCCGGGGGGAACACCTGAGCTATGATTTTTGCCGCTGCAGCAAGGGCAAGCGGCTGACGGTGACCGCCGAAAAGCCCACCCCCGTGAATTTGGACGGCGAAGTGATCTTTACCCGCAACATCACCTTTGAAGCGGCGCCGGGCCTGGTGCGGTTTATTCTGCCCCGGGGGGCCGGCCTGCCCGCCGCCGGCGAGCGGCAGGCGCCGGCCGCCATGCAAAGCATTTAAAAAAAGAAAAAAAGCGGTACATAATAAGCGGTCTTGCCTCCCTTTTGGGGAGGCAAGCCGCTTCTTTTTCTTTGTATTCGTCTTGTTCTTATTATTGATTTTATTCTTTATATTAACATTCTTATTATTATTTATATTAACCTCTATGCTCAGTTCACAGCTCAGCACAATGCCGCGGCATACTGCCCGGGCATATTTTTTTCGGTTTGTTCACAGATTGTTCACATTTGCCTGTTATACTATAAACGTACCCTTGAATATTCCCCCTAAAAAATGCCGACCCTCCCATGTAAAACGGGAGGGTTCGGCGTACCGGGCAAAAAGCAGGTTATTATTCTTCTTCTTTAGCCGGGGCTTCCAGTTCGCTGGTGCAGTGGGGGCAGCGGGTGGCTTCCAGCGGAATTTCGGAACAGCAGTGGGGGCACACCTTGGTGGTGGGCTCGGCCGGCGCTTCTTCTTCCTTTTTGCGGCCCAGGTTAGACAGCCGGTTGATGGTTTTAACCAGGCAGAACACCACAACGGCCATGAGCAGGAAGTTGATGACCGCGGTGACGAACGCGCCGTAATTCAGGGTGGTAACGCCCAGTTCCTGCGCGGCCGCCAAAGACGTTACTTGCGCCGCGTCTACGCCCTCGGGCAGTTTCAGAATGGCAAACTGATCCTGGAAGTTCACGCCGCCGGTGATAAGCCCCACCAAAGGCATGATCAGATCGTTGATCAGGGAGGTAACGATGGCCTGGAAGGCGGCGCCGATGATAACGCCGATGGCCAGATCCATTACGTTGCCGCGCAATGCAAATTCTTTAAATTCAGCCAGGATTCCTTTTTTCTTTTCACTCATCGTAAAAAGCATCTCCTTTCATTTCTCATATTATAGCAAAGGCCGACGGGATTTTCAACGGTTTTTTCCGCATTTTTCGGTAAGCGGCGCCCTTGGATGACCGCCGAAAATGAAAAAGCCGCAAAAAACTCTTTTCTTTTGAAGCAAAATGGTGTAGAATGGTAGTGTTACCGTGGGCAAAGTGTTTGTTCGCGGGCAGCCCAATTCACGCGAAAGGAAGTTACGCCATGATCGAAGTACAACACCTGGTTAAAAAGTACGGCAGCAACGTGGCGGTAAAGGACGTAAGCTTTACCATTCACGATGGCGAGATCGTCGGTTTTTTAGGGCCCAACGGCGCCGGCAAATCCACCACCATGAATATTATCACCGGCTATCTTTCGGCCACCTCCGGCACGGTGAAGATCAACGATTACGATATTTTGGAACAGCCCGAGCTGGCCAAGCGCAGCATCGGCTATCTGCCCGAGCTGCCGCCCCTGTTTTTGGACATGACGGTGAAGGAATACCTGAACTTTGTGTATGACCTGAAAAAAACCCGTCTGCCCCGCACCCCTCACCTGAACGAGATCGTGAAGCTGGTGCGGATAGAAAACGTATATAACCGGCTCATTCGCAATCTTTCCAAGGGCTATCGCCAGCGGGTGGGCATTGCCCAGGCGCTGGTGGGCAACCCCAGCGTGTTGATTCTGGATGAGCCCACCGTGGGGCTGGACCCTCAGCAGATCATTGAAATACGCAACCTGATCGCCCAACTGGGCCGCAACCACACGGTGATTTTAAGCTCTCACATTTTAAGCGAAATACAGGCCGTGTGCGAGCGCATCATCATCATCAATCAGGGCTACCAGATCGCCGACGACACGGCGGCGGGGCTGTCGGCCCGGCTTTCGGACGACCACGCCGTTACGGTGCGCATTGTGGCCCCCCCGCGGGAAGCCAAAACCATGCTGGAAACCCTGCCCGGCGTGTTGAGCGTGCAGGTGACCGGCATGCACAGCGGCGCCACCGAATTTAAGGTGGACCCCCGCCCCGGCGCCGACGTGTGCCGGCTGATTGCCGACCGGGCCATGGCTAAAAAATGGCCGGTGGTGGCCCTGTTTACCAACGAACTGACCCTGGAAGACATTTACATTCGCATGGTGAACGAAGATCCCGAAAAACTGGCCGCGCAGCACGCAAGCGAAGCCCCGCTCGGCGACGATGCGGCGGACGAAGCGGTTTCGGCCGACGGGATCCCGGTGGAACAGGTGCCGGCGGAAGAAGCGCCGGCGGAAGAACAACAGGAGGAGGCATAACGTATGGGCGCGATCTTTAAGCGGGAACTCAAAGCCTATTTCACCTCCCCCATTGGCTTTTCCATTCTCATTATTTTCTATTTGTTTTCGGGGCTGTTCTTCAGCGTGTATTTCCAGTCCGGCTCCCCCGATCTTTCGGGCATTTTTTCCACCCTGTTTTACATTGTGCTGGTGCTCATCCCCATTTTGACCATGCGGCTGTTCAGTGAAGACAAGCGGCAAAAAACCGACCAACTGCTGCTCACCGCGCCGGTCAAACTCACCGCCATTGTGCTGGGCAAGTTTTTGGCCGCCCTCACCGTGTTTGGCATAGCCATGGGCATTATGGTGGTGTATCAAATTCTGGTATCCTTCTTTTTGGCGCCCGACTGGCTGGTGTTTGTGGGCAATTTGCTGGGCATGCTGCTGTTCGGCGGGTCGCTCATCGCCATGGGACTGTTTATTTCGGCCCTTACCGAAAGCCAGGTGGTGGCGGCCATTACCACCTTTGCGGTGGAACTGGCCATGGTGCTCATCGACCTGCTTTCGGGTATTTTGCCCTCCGGCACGTTTTTCAGCAAGGCGCTGGTGTGGCTTTCTGTTTACGACCGGTATACCAGCTTTACCTACGGCACGCTGGACTATGCCAACGTGGTGTTCTTTTTGAGCCTCACCTTTATTTTCCTGCTGCTCACCACCATGGTGAACGACCGCAGACGGTACGCGTAAGGAGGACGGCAACATGAAAAAAATCAAACTGTCCCGCGCCTTCCGCAAAGGCTCCCTTTCACTCATTCTCACCATTGTGGTGATCGTGGCGGTCATTCTGGTCAACGTGGCGGTTTCCGCCGTGGCCAGCCGCTATCCCTTCAGCCTGGACCTGACTTCCAATCAGGATTACACCGTGACCCTTTCGGACGAATACGAAACCTTTGTTAAAGGCATCAATATGCCGGTAGACGTGACGGTGTGCGCCGCGGAAGACGATTTTACGGGCGGCGCCTATGCCAACAACCTGATGCAGACCTTGTATTTGGTGGACTATATGCAGGGCAACACCGAAACGGTGAGCAAATACGCCCGGCAGGTGCGCTCGTTCTTAAAGAGCCTGGCCACCAAAAACGCCAACGTGCGGTTGAGCTTTGCCAACCCCAATTCGGTAACGGATTTTGCGGCGGTGGCCAACAAGTATTCTCAGGAACAACTGGCCTATGGCGATATCATCATCGCCTGCACCCATCCGGCCGACGACGGAAATACCTTTGACCGGTATCAGATTTTGAAAATGAAAGACATTTTCACCACCGAATCCGATCAGGAGGCCTATTACAACGGCTACACCTATTACAACAAGATCACCGGCTCCTCCCTGGCCAGCGGCGTGATCTCCTCTCTTTACATCGTTACCAGCGAAACCTCGGTGCAGGTGGCGGTGCTGGGCGGCCACGGAACGGATGACACCTACACCCAGCAGCTTACCTCGTTTTTGCGCAAAAACAACTATTCCTTCACCCAGGTGGAAAACCTGCTCACCGACAAGATCCCCGAAGACGCCACCTTTGCCGTTATTTCGGCCCCCCAAACCGACTATTCCACCGAAGAAGTGAAGCTGCTGGAGCAGTTTTTGACCAACAACGGCCAATACGGCCGCACGCTGGTGTATTTGCCCACCAGCGCCCAGCCGGTGCTGCCCAATCTGGAAGAGTTTTTAACCGAATGGGGCATTGAAATCCTGCCCGCCATCGCCTATGACGATACGGAAGGCAACTACGTGCCGCAGACATATGATAGTCGTTACGGCGGTCCAATCTGGATCTTTGCCCAACCAGCCGAAACCGACTACACCAAAGATTTCGACCCCGCCGTGCAGTATTTTTATCCCATGCCCTACCGGCTGGCCAAGGCGGCGTTTGAAACCAACGGATCTTATACCACCAAGGCCATTCTCACCACCGGCGACAACGCCTGCGGCTATCCGATTGATTGGAATAAAGACAAAGACGGCGAATGGACCAAGGACAAAGCCGTTTATACCGGCAAGTTCGACCTGGTGCTGCTGGGCACCTACCAGAACATTACAAGCGGCACCACCGTTTCGGGGGAATCTCACGTGCTGATGATCGGCGGCGACCTGTTTACCTACAGCGACGTGCTGACCACCTCCGCCTGCTACAACTCCACCCTGCTGCTCAACCTGTTCAACGGTCTTTCGGGCCAGGAAAGCGGCCCCGCCGTGACCATTGAAGACAAGGTGATCTCTACCACCAGTTTTTCTGAAAAGATTTTGAACACCAACGCCGGCACGGTGGTCACGGTGGTGTTTGTGATCGTTTTGCCCCTGGCGCTGATCATATTGAGCTTTATTATTTGGATAAAAAGGAAAAAGAAATAATGAACGAACAAATGCCCCGTTCCCCGCAACAACCGGACCAAACCCCGCCGCCCGCTCATACCGAACGGTCGGTTCAAACCGGCGCCCTGCAGCCCGATGAGGAATTGGCCGCTTCCTATCAAGCGGAGTTCCCCACCATTTTTGACGCGCCCCAACAGCCCCAAAAGCCCCCCAAAAAGCCCCGCAAAAAAGGCAGCCGCCAGCTGCGCGGTATTATAACGGCGGTGGCGGTGTGCCTGGTGCTGGTGGTGGCGGCTTCCGGCGTGTGCCGGGTGCTGTACCACAAGGGCCTCATCGCCTATATTCAAGACGCGGTGAACGCTTCCGACGACGTTTCTTCCGTTCCTTCCCAGGCCGCCGAAGCCAAACTGCTGTTTGACTATTCCGCCTATGGCAGCGACCCCGCCAATTCCGACGCCCTGGCCTTAGACGGCATCAGCGCCATTCGGGTGCAAAACGAAAAGGACGCTTACGACCTGCACAGCCATTGGGAAAAGGAAAAACAGATCGATCCCCAAACCGCCCAAGAGGTGGAAAAGGACGTGCTGCGCTGGCTGATAACCGACGTGGACGGCCGGGACGTGGAAGGGGTGCAGTTCAGCACCTCCACCGTGGGCTTTATTGTGAGCGATCTGCTGCGCATGCGTTACGACGCGGTGTATGCCGAAGACCGGGACGCCACCATTGAACAGGGCGGCCAGACCTATTGGCAGGAATGCGGGCTGGACGATCCCCGGGCCGTTTGCACCGTTACCTTTGGCAACGGCGCCGCCCTGGGCGTGGTGGTGGGCGACCAGACCCCCACCGGCAACGGCTATTTTGTTTCGCTGCAGGCCACCCCCGGCGCCGACCCGGAAGCCGCCGGCACCCCCAAAGAGGATAAACGCATTTACCGGGTGGGAGCCGACGCGGTGACTTACTTTTTGAAAGAGGCTTCTTACTACGTTAACAAGGATATCATCGCCCCCGTGGAACAGGACGAAGACGTGGTGACCCCCGAAGGCAACACCATAAGCGACCCCTACTTTTTGCAGGGCGAGCTGTCCCGGTTTGACGAACTGACCATCACCGGCCCCGCCTTTGGCAAGGGCTACGCCTTCACCATGGTGGAAAACGACGTGCCGGGTTACGACAGCATTTATCTGATGACCAGTCCCCTGGTGCAAAACGTGGATCTGGACGCCATGTCCACCCTGCTGGCCCCCGTGGCCGACGGGCTGACCACCGCCGGGTGCGTGGTGATGAAAGCCACCGACGCGGATATTGCCAAATACGGCCTGGACGAACCGGCCTGCACGGTGCGGTATGTGGTGAAAGGGCAGGAAACGGTGCTCAACATCGGCGCCATGTGCGATAACGAAAACGGCTATTACGCCGTGATGGTGAAGGGCAACCCCTCCATTATGCAGATCGCCCCCACTTCCATCGCCTTTATGAACTATTCCACCGCCGACTTTGCCAGCAGCACCCTGTATTCCTGCAACATCGTGCAGGTGAAAACCATGCAGGTCACGCTGGAAGACGGCACCTCCGCCACCTTTACCCTGGAAGACGGTATGGATGAAAACGACAACCAGATCCTCACCGTTACCACCCAAGACGGCGCCACCGTGCGGGAAGACGATTTCCGCACCATGTATTTCAACTTCCTGGGGCTCACCTCTTTCACCAACGTGGTGGACGGCAAAGACGCCGAGACCCCCGCCGTGACCATTACCATGACCTATGACGATTTTGACAAGGTGGACGTGATCCGCTTGTCGCCCTACACCGAACGGCGCTATTTTATGAGCCTGAACGGCATGGGCAGCACGGTGGTGCTTTCCACCGCGGTAGACAGCTTCGTGAGCAGCTTCACCGCCCTGATCGACTGATTTTGTGCAACCGAAAAGCCTCCCGTGATCGAACGATCGCAGGAGGCTTTTTTTGCGGGTTTTATAAGGTAATATCCAGCAGTTCAAAGGTGCCGGACAGGGTGTATTGCCCCATGCCGGCGGGCATGAACACACAGTCGTAAGGCGCAAGCGTCAGCCGCTCTCCGGCGGCGGTGAGTTGGGCGCTGCCGCTTGTTACCAGCAGGGCGCGAAACGCGTCTTCATCCACCCGGCCGGTCATGGGCCGGTCTATCCGGGCCACGGCAAAATAAGGGCAGGCGGCCAGCAGGCCGTCGGTCGCGGGCGGCGCGGCGGGAGCGGGGTTCAGGTTTGTTACCGCCATGGCCTGTTCCAGGTGCAGGGCGCGGGGTTTGCCGTCGGCTCCCACCCGGCCGTAGTCATACACCCGGTAGGTGGTGTTGGAATTTTGCTGAATTTCGGCGATGAGCATGCCCGCGCCGATGGCGTGAATGGTGCCGGCGGGAATAAAAAACACGTCCCCCTTGTGCACCGGCACCGACCGCAGCACGTCGGTGAGGGTGTTTTCGGCAATGCGGCGGGCAAATTCCTGCCGGGTGACGGGCCGCGCAAAGCCGTAATACAGCGCCGCGCCGGGTTCGCAGTCCAGCACCACCCACATTTCGGTTTTGCCCGGGCCGTTTTCGTGCAGGCGGGCATAGGCGTCGTCCGGGTGCACCTGCACCGAAAGGGGTTTTTTGGCGTCTATCAATTTTACCAGAATGGGAAATTCTTCCTCCCCCAGCGCCCGGGTGCCCACATAGTCCGGGTGGCGGGCCAGCAAATCGGCCAGGGTGCGGCTCTCGCCCGCCAGGGTGCTGGGCCCCGCCGGGTGGCAGGAAAGCACCCACGCTTCGGCCAGCGGATCGGCTGTGCAGGCGGGGTAATAATCTTTTAAACGGGTGCCGCCCCATAAATAATCTTGAAACGCGGGGG